>NZ_CP017181.1:1525080-1830096 GCF_001729765.1 Enterobacter kobei | reverse complement strand
TGATGAAGAGTGGATGGTGGCGGGAAGGCTAACTGAGAAAACGGGGCTGGATGACAGGCAAATAAAAGCTTATCGCCTCGGAAGCTGGATTGAAGGGGTTCATTTTAAGCGAGTACCCGCGGTACCCGGTGGAGAAAGCAAACGCGCTTTGGTCTGGTACAACTTTCCGCTGATTAATAGATTTATTCAGGAAGCATGATGAACTTTCCAACTGGCGTTGAGCTTCATAACGGAAAAATCAGGATCACGTTTACCTATCGCGGCATTCGCTGCCGCGAAGTTCTCCGTGGCTGGGTGGTTAACAGCAGCAACATCAAGAAGGCGGGAAACCTTCGCGCCGTCATCGTGAGTGAGATCCAGTTCGGCCAGTTCGATTACGCGGCGCGCTTCCCTGAATCAAAGGCTCTTAAAAAATTCTCATCAACTAAACGAATCGGCACGTTCAACGATCTATGTGAATTTTTTATAGATACTAAGGCGCTGGAGGTCTCAGAAGCTACATTGCATTCCATTGTCTCTGTGGTTAATACCCTTAAGCGTGTTGTGGGCGAGAACACTCGTCTGGTTGATATTCAGCATGCTGATGTTCTGAATTACCGCAAAGAGCTACTGACTGGGGAGGTTGTTAATCCTTCGATGCCCAATCGGAGCAAAAAAGGTCGCGCGCCTTCAACAGTCAATAAACAGATGGCTGTTTTATCAGAAATGCTGAAGCTTGCGAACAGAAGCCAGTTTATATTACACGCTCCTTATGAGGGAGTATCGAGGCTCAAGCTATCAAAGGCAGATCCTGATCCGCTTTTACTTCATGAGTATCATGCGTTAATTGCTCTCCTCCCTCGCAAGTGGGTTTTAATCATTATTGTGTCTGTCCATACAGGAATGAGGCCAGGTGAGGTTTGTGCTCTGGCATGGGAGGATATTGACCTGAAGAAAGGTGAAATTCACGTATCCAGAAACCTGACGAATAAAGGGTTGTTTGTGCCGCCTAAAACTGATGCTGGGATAAGAACGATCACTCTGCTGAAGCCTGCCCTTGATGCGTTGAAGGAGCAGTACGAAATTACCGGCAATAGTCCCAGGCAGCAAATCATCTTCCATCATCGGGAACTTGGCAAAACCGAAACGCAAAATCTACGTTTCGTTTTTTCTCCTGAGAGGTGCACGTCAGGCAAGAACCGATATTTTTCGAAGAACTCGATTTCGTATGGGTGGAACCGGGGCACTAAACTATCCGGGATACGTGAAAGAAATCCCTATCAGTCCCGACACACATACGCCTGCTGGACGCTAATGGCCGGTGCTAACCCTTCCTTTATCGCCAGCCAGATGGGCCATGAGGATGCGCGTATGGTGTACGAGGTTTATTCGAAGTGGATCGGAGATATGAACCAGGATCAGGTCAACATGCTGAACAATCAGATGCCGACTGCAATGCCCCCAAGACGCCCCCAAGGCATTGGTAGCATTAAAAAAGTCATTTAATTTCATGACGCTGGTTCCAAACTCCATAATCAGCGTTAAACTATTCGTACTACATATTCTGGGAGAAAAGATGATGCGCGTACTGGTTGTTGAGGATAACGCATTGCTACGCCACCACCTGAAGGTTCAGCTTCAGGAGATGGGACATCAGGTGGACGATGCTGAAGATGCAAAAGAAGCCGATTATTATCTCAATGAACATCTGCCGGATATCGCCATTGTCGATTTAGGCTTGCCTGATGAAGACGGTCTGTCGTTAATTCGTCGCTGGCGCAGCCATGATGTTTCTCTCCCGGTGCTGGTTCTGACCGCCCGCGAAGGCTGGCAGGACAAAGTTGAAGTGCTCAGCGCCGGTGCGGACGATTACGTCACCAAGCCGTTCCATATTGAAGAAGTGGCTGCGCGAATGCAGGCGCTATTACGCCGCAACAGCGGGCTGGCTTCACAGGTTATCTCCATCCCGCCTTTCCAGGTGGATCTCTCCCGACGCGAGCTCTCGATTAACAATGAAGTGATCAAGCTGACCGCATTCGAATACACCATCATGGAAACGCTGATCCGTAACAGTGGCAAGGTTGTGAGCAAAGACTCCTTAATGCTCCAGCTCTACCCGGACGCGGAGCTGCGCGAGAGCCATACTATTGATGTGCTGATGGGGCGTTTGCGTAAGAAAATTCAGGCGCAGTACCCGCAGGATGTGATCACGACGGTCCGCGGCCAGGGCTACCTGTTTGAATTACGCTAAATGAAACAGATTTTGCGCCATATTCTGCCCCTCTCACTGCGGGTTCGTTTTTTGCTGGCAACGGCCGCAGTGGTGCTGGTGCTGTCGCTCTCCTACGGTATGGTCGCCCTGGTGGGTTACAGCGTCAGCTTCGATAAAACAACTTTTCGACTGTTACGTGGCGAAAGTAATCTGTTTTACACTCTGGCGAAATGGGAAAACAACCGTATCAGCGTTGAAATGCCCGAGAACCTGAATCAACAGAGCCCTACTTTAGCTCTGATTTACAACGAAAAAGGGAAGTTGCTGTGGGCGCAAAGAGATATCCCATGGCTGGTTAAAAGCATTCGTCCGGAGTGGCTTAAAACCAATGGTTTTCATGAGATAGAAGCCGATCTTAACACCACCAGCTCGCTGATTCGCGAAGATCGCTCTATGCAGCAGAAACTCAATGAAATCCGCGAGGATGATGCCGAAACGGAGATGACGCACTCCGTGGCGATTAATATCTACCCGGCGACGATGAACATGCCGCAGTTGACCATTGTGGTGATCGACACCATTCCTGTCGAGCTCAAGCGCTCCTACAGGGTCTGGAGCTGGTTCGTTTATGTTCTGGCCGCTAACCTGCTGCTGGTAATCCCGCTGCTTTGGGTGGCGGCGTGGTGGAGCTTGCGCCCCATTGAATCCCTGGCGCGAGAGGTGCGCGAGCTTGAGGAACACCATCGCGAAAAACTCAATCCGGAAACCACCCGTGAGCTGACAAGTCTGGTACGTAATCTCAATCGCCTGCTGAAAAGTGAACGCGAACGCTATGATAAGTACCGTACAACCCTGACTGACCTCACTCACAGCCTGAAAACACCGCTGGCCGTGATGCAAAGTACCCTGCGTTCAATGCGCAGTTCAAAGCTGAGCGTTGATGATGCCGAGCCGGTGATGCTGGAGCAGATCAGTCGAATCTCACAGCAAATTGGCTATTACCTGCACCGCGCCAGTATGCGTTCCGGCAGCGCGCTTCTGAGCCGCGAGCTGCACCCGGTGGCACCGCTGCTGGATAATCTTACGTCCGCCCTCAACAAGGTGTACCAGCGTAAAGGGGTGAACATCAGCCTCGATATCTCGCCTGAGATAAGCTTCGTCGGCGAAAAGAATGACTTCATGGAAGTCATGGGCAACCTGCTGGATAACGCCTGTAAATACTGCCTGGAGTTTGTGGAAGTGTCTGCGCGTCAGACGGATAACGAGTTACATATTATCGTTGAAGATGATGGCCCGGGGATCCCGCGCAATAAACGTGATGTGGTGTTCGATCGCGGCCAGCGCGCCGATACGCTGCGCCCTGGCCAGGGGGTGGGGTTAGCCGTCGCACGTGAAATTGTCGACCAGTACGATGGAAAAATTGAAACCAGCGAAAGTTTGCTGGGCGGCGCCAGAATGGAAGTGATTTTTGGTCGCCAGCAGCCCACATCGAACGATAGTTAACCCGTTATGTGAAAAATGCGAGGATCTCGCAGCCGGGGGGCTGAGCTTCCGTTATAATCCGTGTCAGTAAGAACCTGCGGAATAAAAAAATATGGATTATCACTTAACGCTTAACTGGCCCGAGTTTATTGAACGTTACTGGCAAAAACGCCCGGTGGTTCTGAAACGTGGGTTCAGCAACTTTGTCGACCCTATCTCGCCTGACGAACTGGCCGGTCTGGCCATGGAAAACGAAGTCGACAGCCGCCTGGTCAGTCACCAGGACGGGAAATGGCAGGTCAGTCACGGTCCTTTCGAAAGCTATGATCATCTCGGTGAAAACAACTGGTCGCTGCTGGTGCAGGCCGTCAACCACTGGCACGAACCCACTGCCGCGCTAATGCGCCCGTTCCGCGCCCTGCCCGACTGGCGGATGGACGATCTGATGATCTCCTTCTCCGTTCCGGGTGGCGGCGTGGGTCCGCACCTGGACCAGTACGACGTGTTTATTATTCAGGGTACGGGTCGCCGCCGCTGGCGCGTGGGCGAGAAAGTGCCGATGAAACAGCACTGTCCGCATCCGGACCTGCTTCAGGTGGATCCGTTTGAAGGGATTATTGATGAAGAGCTGGAGCCAGGCGATATTCTCTACATTCCGCCTGGGTTCCCGCATGAGGGTTACTCCCTGGAAAACTCGCTCAACTACTCGGTTGGGTTCCGCGCACCAAGCGGTCGCGAGATGATCAGCGGCTTTGCCGACTATGTTCTGCAACGCGAGCTGGGCAGCTATCGCTACAGCGATCCGGATGTGCCTGCGCGCGAGCATCCGGCAGATATTCTGCCAGCAGAGCTGGACAAGCTGCGCGGTATGATGCTGGATCTGATCAACGAGCCGGAACATTTCAGACAGTGGTTTGGCGAGTTTATTAGCCAGTCCCGCCACGAGCTGGACGTGGCGCCTCCGGAGCCGCCTTATCAGGCTGACGAGATTTATGATGCCCTTCAGCAGGGCGACAAGCTGGTTCGTCTGGGCGGGTTGCGCGTGCTACGCATCGGTGAAGAGGTCTTCGTCAATGGCGAGAAGCTGGATTCCCCGCACCGTCCTGCACTGGAAGCGATTGCCAGCCATATGGTTCTGACTGCTGAAACCTTTGGCGATGCGCTGGAAGATCCCTCATTCCTCGCCATGCTGGCCGCGCTGGTTAACAGCGGGTATTGGTTTTTTGAGGATTGAGTCTTGAGATGTGCCGGGTGGCGGCTTCGCCTTACCCGGCCTACATTCCGATCGTAGGCCCGGTAAGCGCAGCGCCACCGGGCAATGTCTCACCGCTTCGCGGTCAACTCCGCAATCCGCACAATCACCTTCACCGCTTTTTCCATTCCTTCCAGCGTCACAAACTCATGCTTGCCGTGGTAGTTGTAGCCACCGGTAAACAGGTTCGGGCACGGCAATCCCATAAATGACAGCTGCGAACCGTCGGTACCGCCACGAATCGGTTTTAAGATCGGTTCAATATCGCAGTCGCGCATTGCCTGCCGGGCGATATCAATTATGTGCGGATGCGCCATCACCTTCTCACGCATATTGTAATAGCTGTCTTCGATGATGAGTTCAATGTAGCAGTCAGGATGCAGCCCTTTGCCTACCTTTTTGGCGATTTCCATCATCTTACGCTTGCGCGCTTCAAAGGCTTTACGGTCAAAATCGCGCACGATGTAGTGCATCTGGGCGCTATCCACGGTGCCCTTAATGCTGGTCAGGTGATAGAAACCTTCATATCCGTCTGTCATCTCCGGGCTCTCTTGCGCGGGGACTTCAGCATGAATACGCGACGCCAGCGACAGCGCATTCACCATCACCCCTTTGGCTGAACCGGGGTGAACGTTGTTCCCGACAATTTTAATGGTCACCGAAGCGGCGTTAAAGTTTTCATACTCCAGCTCGCCCACGCCACCGCCATCGACGGTGTAGGCTCACTGCGCGTTAAAAGCCTCCACATCGAAATGTTTCGCGCCTTTCCCCACCTCTTCGTCCGGCGTGAAAGCAACCCGGATATCCCCGTGCGGAATGTTTTTGCCTTTCAGCACCGCCAGCGCCGTCATGATCTCCGCGATCCCCGCCTTATCATCTGCGCCCAACAGCGTTTTCCCGTCGGTGGTGATGAGCGTCTGACCGAGCAGCTGGTGCAGGACCGGGAACATCACGGGAGAGAGCACTTCGTCGCCAATGCCCAGCGCAATATCACCGCCGCGGTAGTTTTCAACAATCTGCGGGTTCACATGTTTACCGCTAAAATCCGGAGAGGTGTCGACATGGGAGATAAAGCCAATCGCCGGGATATCACCCGGGACATTCGCCGGCAGCGTCCCCATCACAGTGCCCTTTTCGCTTAACGTGACGTTAACCAGCCCCATGGCGTCGAGCTGCTCTTTAAGCAGGTTTAATAACTTCCACTGGCCTTCGGTGCTTGGCACCTGGCGGACACCCGGTTTAGATTGGGTATCCAGCGAAACGTACTGTAAAAAACGCTCAAGTAATTTATCCATGCAGTCACCCTCACTTTTTGTGACAACATTATCAATAAGCATCAAAACGCAAATATTGCGTCAGGTCACTTTTATCCCGCAAACGAGAATATTTTCCGTTTATATCGTTCTGCGTTAGTAAATGTAGCTTATGAATCAGTGACAAGGATTGGCGATTCCCGAGGTTTGCCGTAGAATGTCCGCCCTCATTACGAGTCACCAAGGTGGTTACACACAAACCCCGCTTCGGCCTGCTGCCTGAGGCGTCTATATGGGACAGTGCAAAAATTGAATACACAACCCCGTTCTCGTTCACCGCTGGTGCAACTTGAACGAATTCGTAAAAGTTTTGATGGCAAAGATGTCATTTCCGACCTCAATCTGACCATCAATGACGGCGAGTTTCTTACGCTGCTTGGCCCCTCCGGCTGCGGCAAGACAACCGTACTGCGCCTTATCGCCGGGCTGGAAAGCGTCGATAATGGCCACATCCATCTTGAGAACCAGGACATAACCCAGGTTCCTGCCGAAGATCGCCACGTCAATACCGTCTTTCAGAGCTATGCCCTGTTCCCGCACATGACCGTGTTTGAGAACGTGGCGTTTGGCCTGCGGATGCAAAAAACGCCGGCCAGCGAGATCCCCCCGCGCGTCACGGAAGCCCTGCGGATGGTGCAGCTGGACGAGTTTGCTCAGCGAAAACCCCACCAGCTCTCCGGCGGTCAGCAGCAGCGCGTGGCCATTGCCCGTGCCGTGGTCAATAAACCGCGCCTGCTTCTGTTAGATGAGTCGCTTTCCGCGCTGGACTACAAACTGCGCAAGCAGATGCAGAACGAGCTGAAGGCGCTACAGCGCAAGCTTGGCATCACCTTTGTCTTCGTCACCCACGACCAGGAAGAGGCGCTGACCATGTCAGACCGTATTGTGGTAATGCGCGATGGCAAAATAGAGCAGGACGGCACGCCGCGTGAAATTTACGAAGAGCCGAAAAACCTGTTTGTCGCCAGCTTCATTGGCGAAATCAATATCTTTAATGCCACGGTGATTGAACGTCTGGACGATCGGCGCGTGCGCGCGAACGTGGAAGGACGTGAATGCAATATCACCGTGAACTTCGCCGTCGAGAAGGGACAAAAACTCAACGTCCTGCTGCGTCCTGAAGATCTGCGTGTCGATGAAATTCACGGTAATACCGAAGCCGAAGGGCTTATCGGCTATATCCGCGAGCGCAATTACAAAGGGATGACGCTGGAGTCCGTCGTCGAACTGGAAAATGGCAAAATGGTGATGGTCAGCGAATTCTTTAACGAGGACGATCCTGACTTCGACCACTCTCTCGACCAGAAAATGGTTATCAACTGGGTAGAAAGCTGGGAGGTTGTACTGGCTGATGAAGAACACAAGTAAATTCCAGAAGGTGGTGATTACCACTATCCTCGGTTGGCTTGTGTTATTTGTCTTTTTACCCAACCTGATGATCATCGCCACCAGCTTTCTGACACGCGACGATGCCCACTTCGTTAAGCTGGTCTTTACGCTGGATAACTACGCGCGCCTGCTCGACCCGCTCTATTTTGACGTGCTTCTGCACTCGCTGAATATGGCGCTGATTGCTACCGTCACCTGCCTGCTACTGGGGTATCCTTTCGCATGGTTCCTGGCCGGGCTGCCACAAAAGGTGCGCCCGCTTTTGCTGTTTCTGTTGATTGTGCCGTTCTGGACCAATTCGCTGATTCGCATCTACGGGTTAAAAATCTTCCTGAGCACCAAAGGCTACCTCAACGCGTTTCTGCTGTGGCTGGGGGTGATTGATACCCCTGTACGCATCATGTTTACTCCGGGTGCGGTGATTATTGGCCTTGTCTATATTCTGCTGCCGTTTATGGTGATGCCGCTCTACTCCAGCATCGAGAAGCTCG
The DNA here is from genome assembly GCF_001729765.1 of Enterobacter kobei. Classification (NCBI taxonomy): domain Bacteria; kingdom Pseudomonadati; phylum Pseudomonadota; class Gammaproteobacteria; order Enterobacterales; family Enterobacteriaceae; genus Enterobacter; species Enterobacter kobei. Next base: position 1,821,978 of record NZ_CP017181.1, on the reverse strand, counting down.
ATAAACCGCTGCTGGAAGCGGCAAAAGATCTGGGTGCTAACAAGCTGCAAACCTTTATCCGCATTATCATTCCACTGACCATGCCCGGCATTATCGCCGGTTGTCTGCTGGTGATGCTCCCGGCAATGGGGCTGTTCTACGTGTCAGATCTCATGGGCGGAGCAAAAAACCTGCTGATTGGTAACGTGATCAAGAGCCAGTTCCTGAACATCCGCGACTGGCCGTTCGGATCCGCGACCAGCATTACGCTGACGGTGGTAATGGGGCTGATGCTGCTGGTCTACTGGCGGGCCTCACGATTGCTGAATAAAAAGGTGGAACTCGAATGATCGGTCGACTGCTTCGCGGCGGTTTTATGACCGCCATTTACGCTTACCTTTATATTCCGATTATCATTTTGATCGTGAATTCGTTTAACAGTTCACGCTTCGGCATCAACTGGCAGGGCTTTACCACCAACTGGTACAGCCTGCTGATGAATAATGACAGTCTGCTGCAGGCCGCTCAGCACTCGCTGACGATGGCGATTTTCTCCGCCACCTTCGCCACGCTGATCGGTTCCCTCACCGCGGTGGCATTGTATCGCTATCGCTTTCGCGGTAAGCCGTTCGTCAGCGGCATGCTGTTTGTGGTAATGATGTCGCCGGATATCGTGATGGCGATTTCGCTGCTGGTGCTGTTTATGCTGCTGGGCATTCAGCTTGGCTTCTGGTCGCTGCTGTTTTCCCACATCACCTTCTGCCTTCCGTTTGTGGTGGTTACCGTCTTTGCACGTCTGAAAGGGTTTGACGTGCGTATGCTTGAGGCGGCGAAAGATCTGGGGGCCAGCGAGATGACCATCCTGCGCAAAATCATTCTGCCGCTGGCGATGCCCGCGGTAGCCGCAGGATGGCTACTCAGCTTTACGCTGTCGATGGATGACGTGGTTGTTTCTTCGTTCGTGACCGGGCCGAGTTACGAAATCCTGCCACTGAAGATCTATTCGATGGTCAAAGTCGGCGTCTCACCTGAAGTGAACGCGCTGGCGACCATTCTGTTGGTGTTTTCGCTGGTTCTGGTGATTGCCAGCCAGATTATTGCTCGTGATAAAACAAAATCTCAGGGGACAATGAAATGAAAAAAATGCTCGCCGCTGCGGCACTGGTACTTGGCATGGGTGCCGCGCACGCTGATGACGGTAAAACGCTCTACTTCTATAACTGGACCGAGTATGTGCCACCGGGCCTGCTGGAACAGTTTACGAAAGAGACGGGCATCAAGGTCATCTACTCGACCTACGAGTCGAATGAAACCATGTATGCCAAGCTCAAAACCTACAAAGACGGCGCATATGATCTGGTGGTGCCGTCTACCTACTTTGTCGACAAAATGCGCAAAGAGGGCATGATTCAGAAGATCGATAAAACGAAGCTCACTCACTTCAACAATCTCGATCCGGAGATGCTCAACAAGCCGTTTGACCCGAATAACGACTACTCCATTCCTTACATCTGGGGCGCAACCGCAATTGGTGTCAACAGCGAGGCTATCGATCCGAAAACCGTTACAAGCTGGGCCGATCTGTGGAAACCGGAATACAAAGGCAGCCTGCTGTTAACCGACGACGCGCGCGAAGTGTTCCAGGTAGCGCTGCGTAAGCTCGGCTACTCCGGCAATACGACGGACCCAAAAGATATTGAAGCGGCCTATAACGAGCTGAAAAAGCTGATGCCTAACGTTGCGGCATTTAACTCTGATAACCCGGCAAACCCGTATATGGAAGGCGAAGTGAATCTGGGCATGGTGTGGAACGGCTCCGCGTATGTTGCCCGTTGGGCCGGTACGCCGCTGGAGGTAGTGTGGCCGAAAGAAGGCGGGATCTTCTGGATGGATAGCCTCGCGATCCCTGCCAATGCCAAAAACGTGGAGGGTGCGCTGAAGCTGATTAACTTCCTGCTGCGCCCGGACGTGGCGAAGCAGGTTGCCGAAACGATTGGCTACCCGACACCGAACCTCGCGGCACGCAAGCTGCTGAAGCCTGAAGTGGCTAACGATAAGTCACTCTATCCGGATGCCGACACCATCAGCAAAGGGGAATGGCAGAACGACGTTGGTGACGCCAGCCGCCTCTACGAAGAGTATTACCAGAAACTAAAAGCGGGCCGATAAACGGCATCGCGCTATTCCTCACGCCGTGCTAACGGCGTGAGGAAGCATTAACTGGCCGCATTCTCGCCAGCCCAAATCGTCGCCCTTCTCATCGCCTCGACCACATCATCATCCGACAGCCCCAGTGCGCGACTCAGTCTTGTCGCCTCCTCCCACTGCTGCTGCTCGTAGTAACGACAGAGTGCGATCATATCAGCTAGCTGCCCCTCCTGATGGCACAGTGCGTTGCTCACGCTCTGCGGCACCGCAATCTGCTTCATCAACTCGGTCATCGGCAGTTCAAGGAGAGTATCCAGCAGCGAGAACAGGCCGCACAGAAAAGCATTTTCAGCCAGCGTCGGTTCGTTTATCGCCTCTGCGATCAATTCGCAGAATTTACCACGCATCATGCTCAACGGATAAAGCTCGCTGACGGTGTCATTGTCCGCACTCGCCAGGACCACGACGGCAACGAACCGTCTCAGCTGATTCTCCCCAAGATAGCGGAGTACCTCACTTAGGGTTAACTTGCTGAAATTACAGGCACCAACATGTTTAAATGCCGTGTGCTTCATGTAGCGCATAATTTTCCAGGAGAGGGTGAGATCACTTTTTATCAGCGATTCGATAATGCGATAATCAGGTTTATTACGTCCGATTTCCATTTGCAGGCGGAAAATCGCAAGCTGATTTTGCGATAAACGTTTATATTTAATCATCTCCGGACGGCAGAAAAAATAACCCTGAAACAGAGAAAATCCTTCATCTCTGAATCGAATAAATTCCTCTTTAGTCTCAATTTTTTCAGCGAGATATTTTATATGTGCGGTCTCGTTCTTACGCGATGCCAGATACTGTTTAATTTGCGCTAAGGTATAATTTCTGATATCGAATTTCAGAACCGAAATATAAGGTAAAAACGCATCCCATTCCGGAGCGAGGGTGAAATCATCGAGCGCGAAGTGGTAGCCGTGCGCATTCATCTCTCTGACGGCCTGCAACAGCTCAGCCCCCGGAACCGCATCTTCCAGTATCTCAATGACCACGCTCTCTTTATCGAGCGCTTCTCCGCTCCGGTCGATGACCATCCGGGAGGGAAAATTAATAAACGACGTGTGCTCCCCGGCGATCCGTTGCGCGGGTACACATAAAAACTGATCTGATATCATTCTGGATGTCGCATATTCCGCCGAGACATCCGGAAAACGGTTTGTCATTCCCTCTCTGAAGAGCAGTTCATAGGCGACCGTCTTCATCTCCGGGTTAAAAATGGGTTGTCTGGCGATAAATCCGTACATATCCCATCCTCCTCTACCACTTAATATTTATTAGCATCCTCTTTCTACACGACGATAACGAGCATTATCGAGCACTATTTTGATTGAATGCACAAAATAAAAGCATCCACACTAATTAACAGGGTTTATATTCTCAGAATTTAAATTAAATACTCCCGGTACTCTACAGAAAGAGAGTGATATATCCGATAAGTAATATGTGCCTGACCGACACGCACACGATTACGGGAGATAAGAATGCAAAACGCCAAGGTCCGAAGATCAAAAATGAGCGTCAAAACGTTAATGCTATTGTCCATTTTTCTCACCGTGACGGTGGGCTTTACCGCCACGATTGGTTTTATGATGTGGCAGTGGATGGCGCAGCAGGACAGTCTGGCCAAAAAACATATCCGCCAGATTGCTGAGGTGCAGTCTTTGCAGGTCAGTAAGGAGATGGATTCCGCGCTGGCTGCCGCCAGGGATATGGGCAACAGTGCCCTGGCGCTGCGGGATGCGGGCATCTCCGATCGCCAAAGTCTCAACCAACTGCTGATCCATTATCTTGCGGCCCACCCGCAGTTTCTCTCCATGTCGATGGCTTTTGAGCCCAACGCGTTTGACCATCAGGATGCCGCCTTTGCCGGACAGAGCGGAGAGGATCCTGCCGGACGCTATGCCCGCTATGTCGACCGCGATGCCTCTGGCAAACCCGCACTGCACCTGCTGACGGACCTGGAAACACCCGGCAGCGGCGATTATTACCTGCTGCCGAAGCAACGGCAAAAAGAGGTGATCATCGAACCCTATATCTACCCCTACAATGGCGTAGACGTCATGCTTACCTCCATTGCCGCCCCCATTATGGCTGACGGTAAGTTTCTGGGATCGGTCACCTCTGACTTTTCACTCGCCACGCTGCAAGCCATGACTGGGGCAATAAAACCGTGGAACGGGACTGGCTATGCCCTGCTCCTCTCAGCGGAAAATAAAGTGGTATTCAGCCCGGACAAACAGGCCACCGGAAAGCCTTACGCGGGGAAGATAACGGGCCATGATGTCATCCGGGAAAACGATCCACTGCTGAATGAGGAGGCATTTATTACCTGGCAGGATATTGCAATTGGTAACAGCCAGACGCCGTGGAAGCTGGCCATCGTCACTCCGGTCAGTGAGGTGATGGCCGAGGCGCGTGCATTTTTGCTGAAAGCCATTGTCCTTATGGTGCTCAGTATCGTAGTGGTGAGCCTGGTCATGGCGCAAATCTTTACGCGTAAAGTTGACCGACCGGTGGGTGGCGAACCTTCTGACGCCGCCGGAATTGCCCTGGCCGTCGCCCGCGGGGAGCTGAACAATACAATTCCGGTGCGCGCGGGAGATACTCGCAGTATTTTTTACGCCCTGCACACCATGCAGATGCAGCTCAAACGCATCGTCGACAACATCAGCGATGCCAGCCATTCCGTGCGGGGTGGCACCAGCGAGATTTCGGCAGGTAACCTTGACCTTGCCTCGCGAACCGAGGAGCAGGCAGCAGCGATTGTGGAAACCGCGGCCAGCATGGAAGAGATTTCGGCCACGGTGAAGAATAATGCCGACAATGCGCACAAAGCGACCACGCTGACCGACCGCGCCGCCAGCCTCGCCGGACATGGCGAAACGCTGGTGAACGACGTTGTCACGGTGATCGGCGAGATTGATGACAGCGCGCGTAAGATCGGTGAGATCAACAGCATTGTCGATGGCATTGCCTTCCAGACCAATATCCTGGCGCTAAACGCTGCCGTAGAAGCCGCACGGGCGGGTGAGCAGGGACGCGGTTTTGCGGTGGTGGCCGGTGAAGTCCGTAACCTGGCCCAGCGGAGCGCTAACGCAGCAAAAGAGATTTCTCAGCTCATTGCCGAATCGTCTGGCCGCGTCAACAAAGGCGTTGAGCTGGTCAATGAAACCGGCGTGATGATGAAACAGGTTATCGAGGCGGTGTCGCATGTGCATCTGGTGATCAACGATATCGTTCAGGCGCTGGACGAGCAAAATCGGGGGATTAGCCAGGTCAGCACCGCCGTGAATCAGATGGACAGCACAACCCAGCAGAACGCCTCTCTGGTGCAGCAGATCTCAGCCGCGGCGCTCTCACTGGACGAGCAGGCTAAATCGCTGGAGAAGACGCTGGCGTTCTTTCATTCGTAAATCGTCAGGCACCCGCAGGACGGGTGCCTTTTTACACCATTGCCGCTAAAGCCCTTTCAGCAGCTTGTCGACAAATTCCGGGACGACCGCGCTTGCCAGACCGTAGTGTTTCTCTTCAAACTCGCTGCCCACCTGGCTTGGCTCCAGATTGAGCTCAACCGTATGGGCGCCGTGCAGTCGCGCTTCGTGAACAAACCCCGCCGCCGGGTAAACATGGCCGGATGTACCAATGGCGATAAACACGTCTGCCATCGCCAGCGCGCTGTAAATATCATCCATCCCCAGGGGCATCTCGCCGAACCACACCACGTGCGGGCGCAGGCGTGCGGGGAACTGACAGCAGTGACATTTGTCTTCTGGCAGCACGTCCTCTTTCCAGTCCAGCACCTGGCCGCTCCAGGCACAGCGAACTTTGAGCAACTCACCGTGCATGTGGATGATGTTTTTGTTACCGGCTCGCTCATGCAGGTTGTCGATATTCTGCGTCACCAGCAGGAAACGATCCCCCAGCGCCTCTTCCAGCTTCGCCAGCGCCAGATGCGCCGGATTGGGCGCAATCTCAGGCTGCTGCAGCTGGCGACGGCGGGCGTTGTAAAACGCCTGCACGAGATCCGGATCGCGGGCAAAACCTTCCGGCGTGGCGACATCCTCCACGCGGTGTTCTTCCCACAGTCCGTCCGCCGCGCGGAAGGTTCGAATTCCTGACTCAGCGGAGATCCCCGCCCCGGTCAGCACCACCACTCTGGGTTTATCCATCGCTTCTGGCATCATTCTGTCTCTGAAAAAGATCCGCTGACGCAAGCGCTCACGTAAGCGGCGTTTGTTTTTGCGAAAACGGCTGAGTCGACCCTGGCGACGCGACAGCATAGAAACCTCGTAAACTAATCGGTGAGATGAAGGAATGCGGCTCCGCGCATGCCTCCTGCGTCCCCGTGTCGCGCACGTTCAATACGCGGCACGCGTGCAACCGGCAATAAATGTCGGGGCAAACGCCCGGACAACTGTTCCGTAATCGCAGTGAAGTTTGACAACCCTCCCCCAATCACCAGCAGATCCGGGTCGACGATAGTGAGAATATTTCCCAGACATACCGCCAGCAGATCCAGATAGCGCTCAACGTGCTCACGCGCCTGCGCATCCCCTTGCTCCCACAAGGTAATGATTTGAGGGGCCTCAAGTTTCTGATGATAGAAGTGTTCGTAAAGCCATGCAAACCCGCGGCCGGAGAGGTAGTTCTCAATACAGCCGTGCTGGCCGCAGCCGCAGCGGGTCAGCGGAAACTCACGCCCGACAACGTCCAGGGCATCCACCGGCAAGCGGATATGGCCGAACTCACCGGTGATATAGCTACGCCCGGTGATGGGCTTACCGTTGATCACGATCCCTCCGCCGACGCCCGTGCCGAGGATCAGTCCCATGACCAATGGATACTGACGGAATTCATCATCCCAGGCTTCAGAGAGCGCAAAACAGTTGGCATCGTTATCTAAACGCACGTCGCGTTCAAGGCGGGCAGCGAGATCGGCGCGCAGCGGTTTGCCGCTTGCAGCAGGTACGTTGGCGGCATACAGCGTGCCGTCGTCGGTTTCGGGCATGCCCGGAATACCAATGCCGACGCTGCCTTTGACGCCAAAGCGTTCATCTGCTTGCGCCACCAGCGTGGCAATGGCGGTTAAAAATTCGTCGTAACTCTCGCGCGGCGTGGGAACGCGCGTTTCCCACTGCAGCCTGAGGTCTTTATCAAATACGCCGAGCGCAATCTTGGTGCCGCCAATATCAAATCCATAATACATAGTGCATTCCTCTTTTGACCTGGCGGCCCAAAAGCCGCTAGATCATGACGTAATTACTGGCCACTTAATACCCTCGCCGGATCAATTCGGCTTGCGCGACGCGCCGGATACCAGCTTGCCAGCAGACTCAGTAAAAGTGCTGTAACCAGCACATAAAAAACGTCCAGCCAGTGCAATTCAGACGGCAGGAAGTCAATAAAATAGATATCACCCGACAGGAACTGGTGACCAATAAGCTTTTCAATGCCGTTGATAATTGGCGTCAGCTGCAGGGAAACCACCACGCCAATCACCACGCCACAAAGGCTGCCGAACAATCCTGCCAGCAAACCGTACCAGACGAAGATGGCGCGAATAAGACCGTCTTTCGCCCCGAGCGTTCTCAGCACGGCAATGTCACCGCTCTTGTCCTTGACTGCCATCACCAGCGTCGAGACGATATTAAAGCACGCGACGCCAATCACCAGCACCATCGCCAGATACATAATCGCGCGGATCATCTGGATATCACGGTACATATACCCGTAAGTGCCGATCCAGCTTTTGATGTAAACATAGTTATTGGTCACGCTGCCCGCGTCGCGTACCAGTTTGTTGGCATTAAAGACGTCGTTCACCTTAATGGCAATGCCCGTCACACTGTCGCCCATGTCGAGATACTGCCGCGCATCTTCCATCGGCACCATCGCAAAGCTATGGTCAAGCTGACCGCTCAGCTGAAGAATACCGGTGACGTGCAGGCGCACGCGTTTCGGCTGCTGCAATTTGTGATCGGCGCTGGCGTTCGGGATCATGATCGACACCCAGTCGCCCTGCTTCACCTTCAGGGCATCTGCAACGCCTTTGCCCATGATGATCTGCTGCTCGCCGGCCTTAAAGTTTGCCCACGCGCCGTTCTGCACATATTTCGGCAGCGCGCTCAGACGCTCTTCCTGGGCAGGGTTCACCCCTTTCACCTGGATGGCACGCAGGTTTACCCCGCTCTCCACCAGCCCGGTAAAGTTGATATAGGGCGCGGCAGCAGCGATGCCCGGGACTTTCTCTACTTTGTTGAGCGCATCGCTCCAGTGGGTCCAGGGCTGGTTAACCGGCTCGATTTCCCCGTGCGGTACCACCGCCAGAATGCGGTTATTCAGTTCGCGCTCGAAGCCGTTCATGGCGCTCAGGCCGACAATCAACACCGCCACGCCCAGCGCAATACCGATGGTCGAGATGACGGAGATGAGCGACACCATGCCGCCGCGACGGCGACCGCGGCTAAAGCGTAACCCGATGAGTAACGATAACGGTGAAGCCATTACTCCGCTCCCATCAGGGTCAGTTCTGCATTCAGATGACCGTCGCGCATTTCAAGCTGGCGCCCCATGCGTTTTGCCAGCTGCAGATCGTGGGTGACCACCAGAAACGCGGTGCCCTGCGAGGCGTTAAGTTCACCTAAAAGCTGGAAAATACTGTCCGCATTACGCGCATCCAGGTTACCGGTCGGTTCATCCGCCAGCACCAGACGCGGGTTGTTGACCAACGCACGGGCAATGGCCACGCGCTGACGTTCGCCGCCGGAAAGCTCCGACGGACGGTGATTGCCACGATGACCCAGCCCTACTGCGTTCAGCATGTCGCTGGCGCGGGCGTTAATTTCTGCCGGTTTCTTTTTGCCAATCAGCAACGGCATCGCCACGTTTTCCAGCGCCGTGAAATCCGGCAGCAGGTGGTGGAACTGGTAGATAAAGCCCAGCTCGCGATTACGCAGCTCGGCCTTCGCCGCTGAGGACATTTTGCTCATCGGCTGGCCGGAAAAAATCACGTCGCCGCTGGTTGGGGTATCCAGCCCGCCGAGCAGGTGCAGCAGCGTACTTTTGCCCGAGCCGGAGCTGCCGACAATCGCCATCATCTCGCCTTCGCCCACGCTGAAGCTCACATTGTGCAGCACGTCGGTCTGCACAGCGCCTTCCTGATAGCGTTTGGACAGGTTGTCGCATTGCAACAGGATCTTATTCATAACGTAAAGCCTCAGCGGGTTGAGTGGCGGCAGCGCGCCAGGAAGGATAAAGCGTCGAAAGCAGCGCAATGGCCATCGCGGCCAGCGCAATACCGATAACCTGCAGCGGCTCGATAGCCACCGGCAGCGCCGCGCCATCAAGCAGCGCGCCGATGATCGGCATTAAATTATTAAGCTGGCTGGCAAGCAATGCGCCGAGCCCCGCCCCCAGCAGCGCGCCGATAATCCCGGCGCTGGCACCCTGCACCATAAAGACCGCCATGATCTGGCGCGGCGTGAGCCCCTGGGTTTGCAGGATGGCGACCTCGCCCTGCTTTTCCATCACCATCAGACCCAGCGAAGTGATGATGTTAAAAGCGGCCACGGCCACGATCAGGCTCAACAGCAGCCCCATCATGTTTTTTTCCATACGCACGGCCTGGAACAGTTCGCCTTTACGTTCGCGCCAGTCCTGCCATTTGGTGCCGTCCGGCAGTTTTTGCTGGCTGAGGGTATCAACCTTCAGCGGCGCGTCGAGCCACAGGCGCCAGCCCGTGATGTTCCCTGCCGGGTAACGCATCAGGCGCGAAGCATCCTGAATGTTAACCAGCATCTGATAACCATCGACTTCGCTGTTGGCGGCAAAGGTACCAATTACGTTAAACAGGCGCTGGCTTGGCAGGCGCCCCATCGGCGTAAACTGACTGGCAGAGGGCACCATCACACGCAGTTGGTCGCCACGGTTGACGCCAAGCTGGCCGGCAAGCTGCTCACCCAGAATAACGTTGTATTTTCCGGCGGCCAGATCGGTCTGCTTCACGTTAACCAGGTACGGCGTCAGCGGATCGTTTTGTGCAGGGTCAATACCCAGCATGACGCCGACCGCCACGCTGCGGGCGCTTTGCAGCACCACGTCGCCGGTTGTTAACGGCGCAACGCGCGTGACACCCTGTAACTTCGCCGCACTTTCCGGCAGCTGTTGCGGGTTCAGCGAACCGTTGGTGGAGGAGAGAACGGCCTGCGGCATCAGCCCCAGGATGTTGTTTTGCAGCTCGCGCTCGAAGCCATTCATGACGGAAAGGACCGTCACCAGTGCCATCACGCCGAGCGTAATGCCAATAGTCGAAAGCCAGGAGACAAAGCGACCGAAGCGGTCCGCGGCGCGCCCACGCATGTAACGTAAGCCTATGAAGAGTGCGACAGGTTGATACATGAAATCCGTCTGTTTGCTGATAGCAGACCCACGAGTATATAAGCGAATCCGTTAAGCGTAAATGACTGAAACCGTAAGCTTTGGTAATCATTTTTCTGAAAAATTCAGATAAATCAGCGTGCTATTGTCTGAATTGTCGCCTCGCAACCTCCACCTTTTCCGAAAAACCTCCTGATACAGACTGTTACCCGTTACATCCCGGTTTCATTTCACAACAATTGCTCGTTCGTTTATGGCAATTTAAGGTAGTCGCGAACAATGAAGCAAAAAGCATTATGGATTAACCAGATAAAAGGGCTGTGTATCTGCCTGGTGGTTATCTATCATTCGGTCATCACCTTTTATCCGCACCTGAGCGGGCTGCAACACCCGCTATCCGGCCTTCTCGCGAAATGTTGGGTCTATTTTAATCTCTACCTCGCCCCATTCCGCATGCCGGTATTCTTCTTTATCTCCGGCTATCTGATCCGTCGTTATATCGATGAGGTGAACTGGCGAACCAGTCTCGACAAACGGATCTGGAGCATTGTCTGGGTTCTGGTCCTGTGGGGGATTCTGCAATGGCAGGCATTGACCCACCTGAATGCCTGGCTGGCGCCCGATCGTGAGCTTGCCACCTCCTCGAACGCGGCCTACGCCGATTCCCTCTCAGGATTTGTACGCGGTATGCTCACCGCCAGCACCAGCCTGTGGTATCTGTATGCTCTGGTCGTCTACTTCACGCTGTGTAAACTGCTGAGCCGCTGGAAGCTACCGGTTCTCGGGCTGCTGGCACTGGCGAGCGTCGCGATCAACTTCCTGCCGTTGCCGTGGTGGGGAATGAACAGCGTAGTTCGCAACATGATCTACTACAGCCTCGGAGCGTGGTATGGCGCAGAGCTGATGGCGTGGATGAAAAGTTTCAACCTGCGCCGCACGTGGCTGGCGACAGGGGCGTTCGCCGCCGTCTCCGTGGTGCTGTGGTTTGCTAACGTTTCTCTCCTGCTTTCCCTGCTGTCGATTGTGTTGATCATGAAGCTTTTCTACAGTATTGAGCAGCGTTACGCCGTGCATCCCAACAATCTGCTGAACGTGATTGGCTCCAACACCATTGCGATCTATACCACCCACCGCATCCTCATTGAGGCCTTCAGCCTGTTCCTGATTGGCGAGATGAATGCCGCATACTGGCCGGTCTGGGCAGAGCTGGGCTTAATTCTGGTCTATCCGTTTGCCAGCCTGCTTATCTGCACCCTTGCCGGGCTCGGGGTGCGCAAACTCTCCACCGCGCTGTTTGGCGATCTTTTCTTCTCTCCTCCGTCAACGCTCTCCCTGTCACCGTCCCCCCGCTAATGCCTTCTCCGCCCCCCGTTTTGGGGGCGGAAAGTCACCCCGTGCGGTTACAATTTGCTTATGTAAAACGATCGAGGATAATAAAGACATTGCGTATCAGTGATATGCCCCAATACTGTTGGTATATCCATAAGAGACTCTGACATAGCCATGCCTGAACACTATCGTTATTCCTTGCCTGTCAAAGCGGGCGACCAGCGCCAGTTGGGTGAACTTACGGGCGCGGCGTGCGCCACGCTGGTGGCAGAAATTGCTGAACGACACCCCGGCCCGGTGGTGCTTGTTGCCCCGGATATGCAAAATGCCCTGCGCCTGCACGACGAAATCCGCCAGTTCACCGATAGCCTGGTGTTCAGCCTGGCCGACTGGGAAACGCTGCCGTATGACAGCTTCTCTCCGCATCAGGAGATCATCTCCTCGCGCCTGTCGACGCTCTACCAGTTGCCGACCATGCAGCGCGGTGTGCTGATTGTGCCGGTGAATACCCTGATGCAGCGCGTCTGTCCGCACAGCTATCTGCATGGTCATGCGCTGGTGATGAAAAAAGGCCAGCGCCTGTCCCGTGATGCCCTGCGCGAGCAGCTTGACGGTGCCGGCTATCGCCATGTCGATCAGGTGATGGAGCACGGGGAATACGCAACCCGTGGCGCACTGCTTGATCTGTATCCTATGGGCAGCGACCAGCCGTATCGTCTCGATTTCTTCGATGATGAAATCGACAGCCTGCGCGTGTTCGACGCCGACACCCAGCGCACGCTGGAGGAAGTAGAGTCCATTAACTTACTGCCCGCACATGAATTCCCGACGGACAAAACTGCCATCGAACTGTTCCGCAGCCAGTGGCGCGATAAGTTCGACGTGAAGCGTGATGCCGAGCACATCTATCAGCAGGTCAGCAAAGGCACGCTCCCGGCCGGGATCGAATACTGGCAGCCGTTGTTCTTTAACGAGCCGCTACCTGCCCTGTTCAGCTACTTCCCGGCAAATACGCTGATTGTGAACACCGGCGATATCGACGCCAGCGCCAGCCGTTTCGAAAGCGAAACCCGCGCCCGCTTCGAAAACCGGGGCGTTGACCCGATGCGTCCGCTGCTGCCGCCGGAAGCGCTGTGGCTGCGTACCGACGAACTCAATGCGGAGCTGAAGCGTTGGCCGCGGATCCAGCTCAAAACCGATTCGCTTGCCGATAAGGCCGCCAACACCAACCTCGCCTTCCGGACGCTGCCGGACCTGGCCGTACAGGCGCAGCAGAAATCGCCGCTGGATAATCTGCGCAAGTTCCTGGAGTCCTTTACCGGCCCGGTGGTGTTCTCCGTTGAGAGTGAAGGCCGCCGCGAAGCACTCGGCGAGCTGCTGGGGCGAATAAAAGTTGCGCCGAAACGCATTCAGCGCCTCAGCGACGCGGCCGGAAACGGCCGTTATCTGATGATTGGTGCCGCCGAACACGGGTTTATTGATACGCTCAACAACCTGGCGCTGATTTGCGAAAGCGATCTGCTGGGTGAGCGCGTCGCGCGGCGCCGTCAGGACAGCCGTCGAACCATTAACCCGGACACGCTGATCCGTAACCTGGCCGAACTGCATCCGGGCCAGCCCATTGTTCACCTGGAACATGGCGTTGGGCGCTATCAGGGAATGACCACGCTGGAAGCCGGCGGCATCAAAGGTGAATACCTGATGCTGACCTACGCCAACGACGCCAAACTGTATGTTCCGGTGTCATCCCTGCATCTGATCAGCCGATACGCGGGTGGCGCGGAGGATAACGCCCCGCTGCACAAGCTGGGCGGCGATGCCTGGGCTCGCGCGCGCCAGAAAGCGGCGGAGAAAGTACGCGACGTGGCGGCCGAGCTGCTGGATATCTACGCCCAGCGCGCGGCCAAAGAGGGCTTCGCCTTTAAGCATGATAAAGAGCAGTACCAGCTGTTCTGCGACAGTTTCCCGTTTGAAACCACGCCGGATCAGGCCCAGGCCATCAACGCCGTATTGAGCGACATGTGCCAGCCGCTGGCGATGGACCGCTTAGTCTGCGGCGACGTCGGCTTCGGCAAGACCGAAGTGGCGATGCGCGCCGCCTTCCTGGCGGTTGAAAACAACAAGCAGGTGGCGGTGCTGGTGCCGACCACCCTGCTCGCCCAGCAGCACTTCGACAACTTCCGCGACCGTTTCGCCAACTGGCCGGTGCGCATTGAGATGCTGTCACGTTTTCGCAGCGCCAAAGAGCAGACGCAGATCCTCGAACAGGCAAGCGAAGGCAAAATCGATATTCTGATAGGTACGCACAAGCTGCTGCAAAGCGACGTGAAGTGGAAAGATCTGGGGCTGCTGATCGTCGATGAAGAGCACCGCTTCGGGGTGCGCCATAAAGAACGCATCAAAGCGATGCGCGCCGACGTCGATATTCTGACCCTGACCGCAACGCCAATTCCGCGTACGCTGAACATGGCGATGAGCGGCATGCGCGATCTGTCGATTATCGCCACACCACCGGCGCGTCGTCTGGCGGTGAAAACCTTTGTCCGCGAGTACGATAATCTGGTGGTACGCGAGGCGATCCTGCGTGAGGTACTGCGCGGGGGCCAGGTTTATTATCTTTATAACGACGTTGAAAATATCCAGAAAGCCGCGGACAGGCTGGCCGAGCTGGTACCGGAAGCGCGTATTGCCATCGGCCACGGGCAGATGCGCGAGCGCGAGCTGGAGCGGGTGATGAACGACTTCCACCACCAGCGCTTTAACGTACTGGTGTGTACCACCATCATTGAAACCGGCATTGATATCCCGACGGCGAATACCATCATTATTGAGCGTGCGGATCACTTTGGTCTGGCGCAGCTTCATCAGCTGCGCGGTCGCGTCGGCCGTTCGCATCATCAGGCTTACGCCTGGCTATTGACCCCGCATCCGAAAGCGATGACCACCGACGCGCAAAAGCGTCTGGAAGCCATCGCCTCGCTGGAAGACCTCGGTGCAGGCTTTGCGCTGGCCACGCACGATCTTGAGATCCGTGGTGCCGGCGAACTGCTGGGCGAGGATCAGAGCGGCTCCATGGAAACCATCGGCTTCTCGCTCTATATGGAGCTGCTGGAAAACGCGGTTGATGCCCTGAAGGCCGGACGCGAGCCGTCGCTGGAAGATCTCACCAGCCAGCAGACCGAGGTCGAGTTGCGTATGCCGTCCCTGCTGCCGGATGATTTCATTCCTGATGTGAATACCCGCCTGTCATTCTACAAACGCATTGCCAGCGCGAAGAATGAAAATGAGCTGGAAGAGATCAAAGTGGAACTGATTGACCGCTTTGGCCTGCTGCCCGATGCGGCGAGAAATCTGCTGGATATC
Source organism: Enterobacter kobei (assembly GCF_001729765.1). Classification (NCBI taxonomy): domain Bacteria; kingdom Pseudomonadati; phylum Pseudomonadota; class Gammaproteobacteria; order Enterobacterales; family Enterobacteriaceae; genus Enterobacter; species Enterobacter kobei. Next base: position 1,806,729 of record NZ_CP017181.1, on the reverse strand, counting down.
GCGCGGCTGCGCCAGCAGGCGCAGAAGCTGGGGATCCGCAAACTTGAAGGTAATGAAAAAGGCGGCGTCATTGAATTCGCCGAGAAGAACCACGTCAACCCGATGTGGCTGATTGGCCTGCTGCAAAAACAGCCGCAGTATTTCCGCCTGGATGGGCCAACCCGTCTGAAATTTACCCAGGAGCTGGCGGATCGCAAAACCCGTATGGACTGGGTGCGTAACTTTATGCGGCAGCTCGAAGAGAACGCGGTCGCGTAATCTGACCTCCCCCCGTTAGCCAGTGCTGCCGGGGGGACAATTTACAAACTCTTTGCACTTCACCCGATCTTCCCGACACACCCTTTCGCCATAATTATCATTAACACCTTATAAAACAATAACCTTATCATTTATATGGATTATGGTGATGATGACCTCTTCGCGTTTTACCCGCTGGATAACCCTGTTTACGCTGGCTGCCGCCGTCGCGGTTGCACTTCCCGCTCGCGCAAACACCTGGCCTCTTCCACCGCCTGGCAGCAAGCTGGTCGGGGAAAACCGCTTTCATGTGGTTGAAAATAATGGCGGTTCACTGGAAGCCATTGCCAAAAAATATAACGTCGGTTTTCTGGCTCTGCTGCAGGCGAACCCCGGCGTCGATCCGTATGTCCCGCGCGCGGGCAGCGTACTGACGATCCCGTTACAAACTCTCCTGCCGGATGCCCCGCGCGAGGGGATCGTCATAAACCTGGCTGAGTTACGTCTCTATTATTATCCGCCGGGTAAAAATGAAGTGACCGTCTACCCTATCGGTATCGGTCAACTGGGCGGCGACACCCTGACACCGACGATGGTGACGACCGTCTCGGATAAACGGGCGAATCCAACCTGGACGCCAACGGCCAACATTCGCGCCCGTTATAAAGCCCAGGGCATCGATCTTCCCGCGGTTGTTCCGGCTGGCCCGGATAACCCAATGGGGCACCACGCGATCCGCCTGGCGGCATACGGTGGGGTTTACCTGCTGCACGGAACGAATGCCGACTTTGGCATCGGCATGCGCGTCAGCTCCGGCTGTATTCGTCTGCGCGATGACGATATCAAAACGCTGTTCAACGTCGTTACGCCAGGGACTAAAGTGAATATTATCAATACGCCGATTAAAGTCTCTGAGGAGCCGGGCGGCGTACGACTGGTCGAGATTCACCAGCCGCTCTCAAAAAATATCGGCGACGATCCGCAGACGTTACCCATTAACCTAGATGCTGCGATGGTGAGCTTTAAAACGAATGCGAATACCGAGAGCCAGGTGATGGAACGTGCGATGGAGGCCCGGTCAGGCATGCCGACCGATGTCACCCGGCATCACGATATCGTTCAGCAGTCGATGTAAAACAGAACGCAAAACGCCCTGCTTAGCAGGGCGTTTTTTATTGCAGTGGCATAAATGAGGGTTTATGCCCGGCTTATTTGTAGATGACAGCCGTGCCGTGCAGCGTGTTAGGACCGGTCACAGAGGTGATGCGGTAGGATTTTGCACCCATTGCTTCCGCTTTTTGTGCCAGCTGATCTTCCAGTGAACCCAGGTTAGTCCCGGCAGACGCAGAGATCGTCCCGACTTTATGCTGATCGGCTGGCGTTGACTGAACTTGTACAGCAGCAAAGCTTGCGAAAGAAAGTGAACTCAGTACGGCTGCAGCGATGAGGGTTTTTACGTTTTTCATGATGTTTACCTTTGGCAGATGAATTTGGAGGTCGTTAGCGATTTAGTTAACGATCGATAGGTAAATCATAAATGTGATCCAGCTCACGCGTCAACACAATTTTATAACGAGCATTAATTAATTTTTAAAGTCGTTAATTTTCATACATATATGATTAATTTATTTTTAAGCATTCTGCACTGGTGGTGGGTTGCGTTTATTTTTATAATGGTTATTCAACAAATCAACAGAGGACCAACGGCAAATGACAACCGACGTCACGAGTTGTGCGAAGAAAAGCCGTGGCCGACCAAAAGTGTTTGACAGGGATGCAGCGCTTGATAAGGCCATGACTCTCTTCTGGCAACATGGGTATGAAGCGACCTCGCTTTCCGATCTGGTAGAAGCCACCGGCGCCAAAGCACCGACGCTCTATGCTGAATTTACCAACAAAGAGGGGCTGTTCAGGGCAGTGCTGGACAGATACATTTCGCGCTTTGCAGCGAAACACGAAGCCCAGCTGTTTTGTGAAGAGAAAAGCGTTGAACAGGCGCTACGGGATTACTTCACCGCCGTTGCCACCTGCTTCACCAGTAAAGATACACCCGCGGGCTGCTTTATGATTAACACCTCCGCCACCCTGGCGGCAGCGTCGAAAGAGATCGCCAATACGGTGAAATCGCGTCATGCCATGCAGGAAGAGACCCTCAGCGCATTTCTGGCTCAACGCCAGCAGCGCGGTGAAATTCCCGCGCATTGTCAGCCGCAGATGCTGGCGCAGTACCTGAGCTGTATTTTGCAGGGTATGTCGATCAGCGCGCGTGAAGGCGCGACGCTGGAAAAACTGCAGAATATAACCGAAACCACACTACGCTTGTGGCCTGAACTCCTCAAAATTTGAGGTAAAAAAAAGCTCCTCAGCCTGAGCGCTTGAGGAGCTAAGTTCAGAGAACATCTTTTTTACACTTTGTTATTCAGTACCAGCTGGCCATTTCCATCCAGTGGGATTTGCGTTCCTGGGTCTTTATCCATACGGATTTTGCCCTGCTGATCGCCAATTTTGTAGGTCACGTCATAACCCAGCATTTTCTCCGACTTGTCATAGACGGTTTTACAACGCTGCTGAGTCGTGGTGTAAGTATCGTTATCCTGCATCGCACCCTGCACCTGGTTGCCGGCATAGCCGCCACCCAGCGCACCAACGACGGTCGCGACATCTTTACCCCGGCCACCGCCAAACTGGTGACCAATTACCCCACCCGCTACTGCACCCAGAACAGAGCCGGCAATACGGTTTTCATCCTGTACCGGACGACGGTGGGTCACGGAGACGTTACGGCACTCCTGACGAGGGGTTTTTACGGTTTCTTTAATGGGAGTAGCAGAAACCACCTGCGCATACTGCGGGCCGCGATCTAATACGTTGAGACTGGCAACAGCAGCCACACCTAACGCCGCTGCGACACCAATCCCTATACCCGCCAACATAGATTTATTCACGGGACTTCCTCCTTTGTTGCTATTGGTAACAATTTTGCAATGAAGCCACGGCTTCGCCAATAAGACAAAGGATCAAAAAGTGGACACTGGAGAGGGATATATCATGTTTAGGAGAACTCTTAAGCACCTAATCCATGACGGGCAGCATGATATGCTAAAAACTCCCTCCGGAGGGCCCGGAGGGAGTGAAAGATTAGTGGAGTTTAAGACGCGGACGGATGACGCGGTTGATTCTGCCCACCAGCATCATCAGACCCGTTTTGAAGTAGCCGTGCAGTGCGATCTGGTGCATACGGTACAGTGAAATATAGACAAAGCGTGCTATGCGCCCTTCTACCATCATCGAGCCACGCATCAGGTTACCCATCAGGCTACCGACGGTAGAGAAGTTGGACAGCGATACCAGAGAGCCGTGGTCTTTATAGACATACGTCTTCATCGGTTTGCCTTTGTACTGCGCCAGAATATTATGCAGCACCAGGCTTGCCATCTGGTGTGCAGCCTGAGCACGCGGCGGCACGAAGCCACCTTCAGGGCGCGCGCAGGAAGCACAGTCGCCAATCGCAAAGATTTCCGGGTCGCGCGTGGTTTGCAGCGTTGGCTCCGTCACCAGCTGGTTAATGCGGTTCGTTTCCAGACCACCGATATCTTTCATAAAATCAGGCGCTTTGATACCTGCCGCCCAGACCATCAGATCCGCTTTGATGTACTCGCCGTCTTTGGTGTGCAGACCGCCTTCGTCGGCGCTGGTCACCATCGTCTGTGTCAGCACCCGCACACCCAGTTTGGTGAGTTCATTGTGCGCCGCACCGGAGATACGCGGAGGCAGCGCCGGGAGGATGCGTTCACCGGCTTCGACCAGCGTGACGTTCAGCGCGTCGTTTGTTAACCCTTTATAGCCGTAGCTGTGCAGCTGTTTCACCGCATTGTGCAGCTCAGCAGAGAGCTCTACCCCCGTTGCCCCGCCGCCGACAATGGCAATGTTAACCTTGCCATTCGCACCCATGTTATTGGTGTACTTCAGGAACAGGTTCAGCATCTCCTGATGGAAACGACGTGCCTGGTGCGGGTTATCAAGGAAGATACAGTGCTCTTTCACGCCCGGCGTGTTGAAATCGTTAGAGGTACTGCCCAGCGCCATTACCAGCGTGTCATACGCCAGTTTGCGTTCAGGAACCAGCAGCTCGCCTTTTTCATCACGCAGCTCTGCCAGGGTGATGGTTTTGCTTTCACGGTTGATATCCACCACGGAACCCAGCTGGAACTGGAAATGGTGATTGCGTGCGTGCGCCAGATAGCTCAGCGCGTCCACGCCCTCATCCAGCGATCCGGTCGCCACTTCGTGCAGCAACGGTTTCCACAGGTGACTGTGGTTACGATCCACCAGCGTGATTTTGGCTTTTTTACCGCGACCCAGCTTCTTACCCAATTGTGTGGCCAGCTCCAGCCCGCCAGCACCACCGCCTACAATCACTATCTTTTTCAATGGCGTAGTCAACGTGACCCCCTCAAATTATTAACCAATTGTTAATTAAAAGTTATAAAAATAACCCTTAATTAACAACAGGTTACAGCACTGAAACCATTCAGGTGAATTGAGAATACCACGTCAGGCGCATTGGTCATACCAAAATTGATATGCATCAAGTTTTGATGGCTTAAAAGTAGACAATTCTGGACAAAAAGAAACCCGGTACGCATTAGCGACCGGGTTCCGGAGGTGACTGACTGTGACTTAGCCCAGCGTTTTAAAGGCTTTTATGCGCTGCAGATGTGGGGAGATGTTCTTGAACTTATGGGTCTGTTCTTCATCCCAGACAATCTCATAGTAATGATGCAGAAGCTCCGCAGCCCGTTGGCTGTTGAGCGCCTCATCATTACGCGAAAGGATCACCAGACACCGGTCGCGGTTTTTATCGCGAAAATTACTGACGCACTTGGTGGCAATATCGACGTACTCTTCCGGGCGGTCAATTTTGCCTTCCATGTTCTCATTCGGGAAAAGGTTAGGATTAAATACAACCTGGCGAATGTCGCACAGAAAACCAATCCGCTCTGCCCAGTAGCCACCCAGGCCCACGCCGCAAATCAGCGGGCGATCGTCGATATTAAGCTGCAGCATCTTGTCCACTTCTTTGAGCAGATGCTGCATATCATGCTTCGGATGGCGCGTGCTGTAGCTGATCAACCGGACATCGGGATCGATAAACTGCAGCTGCAACACCTTCTCATGATTACCTGGACTGTTTGAGTCAAAACCGTGTAAATAGATGATCATTGTCTTCTCACCATGCTACGCCTTCCGGGAGGGATTACAGGCTGGCTTTGTGCGCCTGCCAGCGCTCATTCAGGTCTTCAAGCCGGGCGTTGACCGTCTTCCAGCGCGCCGAATCCATCAGATCCTGACGGCTAAATGAACCTTTATGATACAATTGTGTAACACGCTCTGCATTGATCGGCGACAGGTTATCCAGCACGCTAACAGCCCCTTTACGATTATTGCAGACCAGGATCATATCGCAACCTGCGTCCAGCGACGCCTGACCGCGTTCTGCATAGCTGCCCATAATTGCCGCCCCTTCCATCGACAAATCGTCGGAGAAAATCACGCCATTGAAACCCAGCTCCTGGCGCAATACGGTTTTCAGCCAGTGCGGAGAGCCACTGGCCGGCCGCGGGTCGACGTCGCTGTAAATCACGTGGGCAGGCATGATAGCGTCAAGTTTGTTATCGGTGATAAGTGAACGGAACACCGACATATCTTTGGCACGAATTTCCGCTTCCGGGCGCGGATCGCGCGGGGTCTCTTTGTGGGAATCCGCCGTCACGGCCCCGTGGCCCGGGAAGTGTTTGCCGGTGGTTTTCATACCTGCATCGTGCATCCCGTCGATAAATCGGGTCGCCATTGCCAGCGCAATACGCGGATCTTCATGGTATGAGCGCTCGCCAATAGCGGCGCTGATATGGCCCACATCAAGTACCGGGGCAAAACTGATATCGATATCCATGGCTATCATCTCGCAGGCCATCAGCCAGCCCGCTTCCTGCGCCAGTTTGCCCCCCTCTTCCGTACCGAGCAGCGCGGCAAAAGACTGGGCAGCCGGCAAACGGGTAAAACCGTCGCGAAAACGCTGCACGCGTCCACCTTCCTGATCGACGGCCACCACCAGATGATTGCGCGATGCCGCGCGGATCTGACGCACCAGTTCACGCAACTGCGCCGGATCGTGATAGTTGCGGGTAAACAGGATCAGGCCGCCAACCAGCGGATGCGCCAGAATGTCACGCTCCTCCGCATCCAGCTCAAACCCTTCAACATTCAACATGACTGGACCCACACTCACCTCTCTTATCCTTTCGTTTGTAACTGACGCCAGGCATCGTTTGCCAGCGCAATAAATTGTTTTTCTCTGGACTGCTGAAGGCGCATTTCAAACCAGCCCGCCATCAGCATAATGACCCAGGGTCGCCAGCGTCTCACCTGACGAGCCAGCGCGTCGGCGTCAATATGCGCTACTCTGGCATACTCTCTGATGAGCGTCAGCCGCGCGGCGTCACTTTCCGTCCAGACCGCGGCCAACTCCAGCGCCACATCGCCGTCTCCGGCATATTCCCAGTCAATAAGTCTGGCTCCTCCTGACGTATGCACAATGTTCCCGGCGTGCACATCCATATGTAACGGTGAGAGCCGAATCGGTTGCGGCTCGCCCGCTTTACGCAGCCGTTTGAGATGCGCAAGCCAGACTGGGGTACGTCTTTTCGGGGAGGCTTGCTGCCAGTAGTGCTCAAGCAGCGGAAGTAACGCGATTCGCCACCCCAGACGCTGTTGCTGGTGCAGATGATACAGCATCGCCGCGAGCTCCGGGGTGTCCGGCAGCGCGCTTTTCACCTCGCCCTCAAGATAGTCGACGGCCATCCAGCCCTGTCGGAAAAAACGGGGTTCCGGCACGAGATCCGACGGAAGACGTCTGAGGGCACGAAACTGACGACGAAAATGGAAAGCGGGCGCGAAGGGATCGTGATTATGCCGTAAGACCAGACGGTGCGCACCCTGCTCCAGAATACAACTCGCGCCGCCAAGCCCGGAGTGGGCCTGCGGCGCGATAAGGCGGTACTGCGGAAAATAGCGCGTCAGGATCGCATCACGCGTGCTGTCATTGTTGCGTAACCGCACCTTTACCTGACCAGATAATTTCGCCTGTCTGAACCAGCATCAGCTGCATCTGCAGGGCTGGGGTATTCACGTTGCCGGTCGCATTAGAGTACAGCACATACTGGGCGCCAACGTTGCGGGCAATCCCAATCGCCTTGCTGCGGGTGCCGAGGCTATCCTGCGGCGACAGGCCGAGTTGCTGTTTGGCCACCGCAAGCTGCTGAGCAGAGACCAGCGTAAACTTGCCGTTGTTCGCCAGGGCATTGCGCAGGGTTTCCGTCGCTTCGCCCGCGTTCAGCGAACCGTTAGTACGGTTGTTAACGCTGTCGACCAGCAGCACGCCGCCTGCCGTCACGCCCTGTGCCTGCAGCATTTTACCGACCATCGGTTGCATTGCACCGTTCCAGTCATAATGGCGCACGCGCGGCGTAGGCTGTGACGTCTGGTCCGGGTGCTCAATTGGACCAGGCTGTGACGGAATGGACGGTACAGACGGCACGGTTGGCTGTGGCTCCGTTGGCGTTGTCGGCTGCTCAGTACCCGGTTTAGCCTCTTCTACAGGTGCAGGCTGTTCAGTACGGGTCACACACCCTGCCAGAAACAGAGCGAAAGCTGTCACGAGAGCATAACGGCTCAAATTTTTAATCAAAGTTCACCCCTTACAGATAAAGATAAAGTCTTACCTTATGTGCACCCAAATAGCTGGCGCTGTCATAGATCGTTACCGACGACCTCGCCGGAAGGGTGACGCTGCGCGGCGCCTCCAGCGGATGCATTTCAAGACCTCTTACGTCATACCAGAAAAAACGGTAGTGGACCGTCACGGGTTCATTTCGTTCGTTAAAGAGCGCAGAGGAGGCTGAAGACTTAATTTCACTGACGGTTAACGCGGGCTGTTGCGCCGTAATACCCGCCGCCAGCACGGAGGACTCCATCACCAGCGTCTGTTCATCGCTCACGGGGATCGCCGGGCGCGTGCTGCATCCCACAATCATCATCGTCATTACCAGCGCTGCAATACGCCCTTTAAACATGTCAAAGACCTTTGTGTGCCAGCATCGGCCCCAGAGGACGTCCACCCAGCAGATGCATGTGAATATGATAAACTTCCTGGCCGCCATGACGATTACAGTTCATGATCAGACGGTAACCGTCTTCCGCTATGCCTTCCTGCTCGGCAATTTTCGCCGCCACCGTCAGCATACGACCTAACGCCACTTCGTGCTCGGTTTTTACGTCATTTACGGTCGGAATCAGAATATTGGGAATGATAAGGACGTGCGTGGGTGCCTGGGGGGAAATGTCCCGGAAAGCCGTCACCAGTTCATCCTGATAGACGATATCCGAGGGGATTTCGCGACGGATAATTTTACTGAAAATCGTTTCTTCAGCCATGACCTTTTCCTTTTTTGTAAAATCTGGCGTGGTGCGTCCGCTGATAACACACTCTCGGGAAGACTGTGTGACACAATCCAAGAGTATGAGCGAGTTTCTCCTGTCCTTTCAACCTTCTCCCCCGAATTCTTTCCTGAATCTTCATCAGCTGAATGAAGAGTGACCGCTCAGGCGTATTCACTGGCTGAAACATTATTTCAGTTCCGCTCGACACATCTGTTTACAGCATTAATGGCAATGCGTATATTTCGCATTTGCATTTTCATGCGCATTTTTAACATAGAAAACGACGTCAGACCGCGATCGCGGGACTGATGCTACCAACCTTCACCGTTCTTAAGGGTTTGATCATGTCTTTCAATCATCATACCAGGGATGGGCAACGTCAGCCTGTCGCAACGCCTTCGTTGCTGGCAGCCTGTATTGCTATGGCATTGATGCCAGCCGTGAGTTTTGCTGCCTCCACAGACGAAGATACCGTTGTGGTTGATGGCAGTTTCGATAACGCGCCTGCCTTGTCCGACGGGCAGGATCGGGACTACAGCGTCAAGACCACCACCACCGGGACCAAACTGCTCCTCGTGCCTCGCGATATTCCGCAGTCCGTCAGCGTCATCAGCCAGCAGCCCATGGCGGATCAAAACCTGCAGTCTATCGGCCAGGTGTTAACTAATACCACTGGCGTGACGGCGCAGGTTCAGGACAGCGACCGTACCGTATTTTACTCACGCGGATTCTTCGTGAGTAACTATACGTACGATGACCTGCCGACCTCCATCAGCGAAGTGTGGAACTTCGGCGATACTGCCGCCGATACCGCGATTTATGACCGTATCGAAGTGGTACGCGGCGCAACCGGCCTGATGTCCGGGACGGGAAACCCGGCGGCCTATGTCAATATGGTGCGCAAACATGCAGACAGCAATGAATTCAAAGGTAATGTCAGTGCCAGCTACGGTAGCTGGGATAAACAGCGCTACGTGCTGGATCTGCAGGCGCCGCTGGTGGAGTCCGGCAAGATACGCGGCCGCCTGATTACGGGCTATCAGGATAACGACAGCTTTGTTGATAACTACCACTACCGTAAAAAATTCCTCTACGGCGTGGTGGATGCGGATGTGACCGACAGCACGACCCTTTCTGTCGGCTATGAATACCAGGAAAGCAACACCGAGGATCCGACCTGGGGCGGATTGCCAACCTGGAACAGCGACGGGAGTAAAACCCATTACGATCGTAGCCAGACCGTAGCGCCAAAGTGGGCATATTCGGATAAAGACAACACCCGCATTTTCGCCAACCTGACTCAGCGCTTTGACAACGGCTGGGAAGCCCACATCAACGGCATGCATGCTGATACGAATTTCGACAGCAAACTGATGTATATGTCCGGCTATCCCGATCAAGCGACCGGTGCAGGCATGGTGGGCTATGGTGGCTGGAACAAAGGCGAGCGCAAACAGGATGCGGTTGATGCCTTCCTGCGTGGTGGATTCGATCTCTTTGGCCGTCAGCACGAAATGATGTTTGGCGGCAGCTTCAGCCGCCAGCGCAACCATTATGACAATAGGATGCCGGATGCGTTATACGGCATGGTCGACGTGGGTAATTTCAAAAACTGGAACGGGGATATTGCCGATCCTCAGTGGACGCCATGGAAGCTCTACAGCCAGGACGACATCCGTCAGTCATCGGCCTATACTTCCGCCCGCTTCTCGCTGGCCGATCCGCTGCACCTGATCCTCGGGGCGCGCTATACCAACTATAACATTCGCTATAACCCGGCGGGCTCTCCGGACACCCGTCTGGAAAGTACCAAAGATGACGTCACGCCTTACGCGGGCCTGGTCTACGACATTAATGAAGACTGGTCGACTTACGTCAGCTATACCTCAATCTTCCAGCCTCAGGACAAGCGTAATGCCAGTGGTCGTTACCTCGACCCAACCACGGGTAAAAGCTATGAAGCCGGTGTGAAAGCGGACTGGTTCAATACCCGCCTGACCACCTCGCTGGCAATTTTCCGCATTGAACAGGATAACGTGGCGAGCAACACTTATACCTACATGCCGAGCGGTGAATCCATTTATGAATCGCTGGACGGTGTGGTGAGTAAAGGGATTGAGTTCGAGCTTAACGGCGCGCTGACGGATAACTGGCAGCTAACGTTCGGCGCAACCCGCTACATTGCTGAAGATAAAAACGGCAACGCAGTCAGCTCCGATCAGCCGCGCACAACCATGAAGCTGTTTACCCGTTATCAACTGCCAATGCTGCCAGAACTGACCGTGGGCGGTGGCGTAAACTGGCAGAATAAGGTGTGGACGGATGTGGACGGCGGCCCGGCGGGACAATCCCGCGCAGAGCAAGGCAGTTACGGGCTGGTTAACCTGTTCAGCCGTTATCAGGTCACCAAAGAGTTTGCCGTCCAGGCTAACGTCAACAACCTGTTTGACAAAGAGTATTACGATTACGTCGGCTCTTATGTGGTTTATGGCGCACCGCTGAACGTCTCGGTGAGCGCGAGCTACGACTTCTGAGTGTTTAGCCGGGTGGCGGCTGCGCCTTACCCGGCACAACAAACAGCAGCAATAAAAAAGGCAGCCATTCGGCTGCCTTAGTCTCCCCTGCTCACAGCTTAGCTGTTGCGGATGTACTCATCCATTTCGGTTTTCAGGTTATCGGATTTAGTACCGAAGATTGCCTGAACACCAGAACCTGCAACAACCACGCCCGCTGCGCCCAGTTTTTTCAGACCCGGCTGGTCTACTTTCGCAACATCGGCAACGCTCACACGCAGACGAGTGATACACGCGTCCAGGTTAGTGATGTTCTCTTTGCCACCGAACGCTGCAACCAGGGCCGGAGCCATTTCGCTGGTCACACCTGCTTTGCTGTCTTCAGTTGCATCTTCACGGCCTGGGGTTTTCAGGTCCAGTGCTTTGATCAGCACGCGGAAGATGGTGTAGTAGACAACGGCATAGCACGCACCCACGATTGGGAACAGCCACAGTTTGCTGCTGTTACCGGACAGAACGATAAAGTCGATCAGACCGTGAGAGAAGGACGTACCGTCACGCATACCCAGCAGGATACAGATTGGGAACGCCAGACCCGCCAGAATCGCGTGGATAACGTACAGAATCGGCGCAACGAACATGAAGGAGAACTCGATCGGCTCGGTGATACCGGTCAGGAAAGAGGTCAGCGCTGCGGAGATCATGATACCGCCCACTTTTGCACGGTTCTCTGGTTTAGCAGAGTGCCAGATTGCAATCGCAGCTGCCGGCAGGCCGTACATTTTGAACAGGAAGCCACCAGACAGTTTGCCTGCAGTTGGATCACCTGCCATGTAACGTGGGATATCACCGTGGAATACCTGGCCTGCTGCGTTGGTGAATTCACCAATCTGCATCTGGAATGGAACGTTCCAGATGTGGTGCAGACCGAATGGCACCAGGCAACGCTCGATGAAGCCGTAGATACCAAACGCAACAACCGGGTTCTGGTAAGCAGCCCACTGAGAGAAGGTCTGGATCGCGGAACCGATTGGTGGCCAGATGAAGGACAGGATCACGCCAGTGAAAATCGCTGCCAGACCAGAGATGATCGGAACGAAACGCTTGCCCGCGAAGAAGCCCAGATACTCAGGCAGCTTGATGCGATAGAAGCGGTTAAACATATACGCTGCAATCGCACCGGAGATGATACCGCCCAGAACACCGGTGTCTGCCAGGTGTTTCGCGGCAATCTCTTCTGCCGGTAAATGCAGAACCAGAGGCGCAACCACAGCCATGGTTTTCACCATGATGCCGTAGGCAACCACTGCAGCCAGCGCAGAAACGCCGTCGTTATTGGTGAAGCCCAGCGCCACACCGATCGCGAAGATCAGAGGCATGTTAGCAAAGACGGAACCGCCTGCTTCGGCCATCACATGGGAAACTACGGCTGGCAGCCAGCTGAAGTTTGCAGAACCGACACCCAGCAGGATACCTGCGATAGGCAGTACGGATACTGGCAGCATCAGCGATTTACCGACCTTTTGCAGGTTAGCAAATGCATTCTTAAACATAATTGAGAGTGCTCCTGAGTATTTGTGCTTTTTTTACGCTTTCACGCATTGGCCCGGGGGGAGTACCGTGCCGTGGACAGGACATCTAAGCGCCCTTTATTTATTACACAGAGTAAAATAATTCCCTCTGGGATTGTTTGACGGCTATCACGTTTCAGCTTAAGACGGACGAAAAACTTGCAGTTATTTACAAAAAGCATGTCTGGATGTGTCTAAATACATCCTCACCGCCCCAAATGAGGCGGTGAACTTTACTCGTTTTGTTTATTAATTACGAGCCTAAAAAAAACAGGTGTATCAGACAGATTGCAGGCGGGCGGGGTCGATATTGAACAGCGCAGAGAAGTTTTCCGTCGTGACGCGGGCCAGCTCTTCGATGCTGACGCCTTTAAGCACGGCCATGTATTCCGCAACGTCTCGCGTCATGGCTGGCTGGTTCTCTTTCCCGCGATGCGGTACCGGTGCCAGATACGGAGAGTCTGTTTCTACCAGAATGCGGTCGAGCGGAACATAACGCGCAGCATCACGCAGCTGCTCTGCATTACGGAACGTCACGATCCCGGAAAACGAAATATAAAACCCTAGATCAAGCAGTTTACCCGCCGTTTCTCTGTCTTCTGTGAAACAGTGTAGTACGCCACCGCAATCCGTCACCTTTTCTTCCTGGAGGATCGCCAGCGTATCGGCGCGTGCATCACGGGTATGCACGATGACCGGTTTGTTCAGCTCGCGGCCAATGCGGATATGGTTGCGGAAAGATTCCTGCTGGCGCGGTTTCGTTTCTGGCGTGTAAAAATAGTCCAGCCCGGTTTCACCCATCGCCACGACGCCCTCTTCCGCAGCCAGTCGGCGTAACTCATCAACATCGTACGCTTCATCCTGGTTCAGCGGATGCACGCCGCAGGAGAACACCACGTTATCGCGAACGCCCACCAGCTCACGCATGGCGCGGTACCCCGGCAACGTCGTCGCCACGGCAAGACAAAATTTCACATCGCGGGCAGCGGCTTTTGCCAGCACGTCATCCACGTCATTGTGAAGGGATTGATAATCCAGGCCATCAAGATGGCAGTGTGAGTCGACTAAAAACATAATGTCTCTCTCAGAGATGGGAAACAGGCGGCGTAACGCCTGGTTGCAGGTAATGTTCAATACGCAGTAACTGGTCGGTCAGTAACAGCTCGCGATTAAGACCCGTTACGGTTAAAAGCTGTTCCCGGCTTTCGCAGATATCATGAAGGATAGCGTGCAAGGACGTTCCTGAAAGGCGGCTCGCCAGCAGGTTCACCAGTGGCCACGCGTCCGGGTTTGTCAGTAGCGTTGCCCGCTGCTGGAGCTTTAGCGCATCCAAAAGTAAGGACGCCAGCCAGTGCAAACGCTCAACGGCCCGATCGCTATTCAGTGCAGGCAGCAAGCTCAACCAGTCCTGGCTGTTGAGCGAAGCCTCGACGGCCTTACAGAGCGTTTCTCGCTGCGACCAGACATCGGGTTGCAGTAATGCCAGCGCCGCTGCGGGCGCGCCGCTGCTCAGGCGAAGCGCAGAGAGCGCACCTTCCTGTGACGTTGTCACCTCGCGTTCTAGCCAGCTCAATGACCATGATTCCTGGGGCACCGCAAGGTGATGAAGACGACAGCGGCTGCGCAACGTTGCCACCAATCGGCCCGGATCGCGGCATGAGAGGAAGAACCATGTTTTCTCCGGCGGCTCTTCCAGCGTTTTGAGCAGCGCGTTAGCCGCCGCCTCGGTCAGTAATGCAGCGTCGTTGAGCCAGACGACTTTCGCCCCGCCCAGTCGCGCATGTTCGTACAGTTTTTCACTGACTTCACGCACGGCATCAATACCGAGCGCGCTTTTGCCCTTCTCAGGCGCCAGCGTGTAATAGTCAGGATGCGTGCCCGCCTGCATCAGCTGGCAGCCACGGCATTTCCCGCAGCTTTTGTGCCCTTCAGGCTGCTGGCACATCAGGAAACGGGTAATGGCGTAAATTAGCGCATCATCCCCCATCCCCGGCAATGCCTGAATCAGTAACGCATGATGCCCCCGACCGGCCTGATAGCTGTTGATCAGCTGTTCAAAGTGCGGGCGCAACCATGGATACCATTTCATGCCTGCTGCTCCTGTAGCCACTGCGTAACGGTCTGCTGGATGTCTTGCGTGACGTCTTCCAGCGATTGCGTCGCATCGATGGTACGAATTGAGCTGTCCTGCGCGGCCAGCTCAAGATAGCGTGCGCGGGTGCGGTTAAAGAAATCAAAGGACTCTTGTTCAATGCGATCCAGCTCGCCGCGCGCGCGGGCGCGTTTGAGGCCCACTTCCGGAGTGACATCCAGATAGAGCGTCAGGTCCGGGCGAAAATCACCCAATACGGCATTACGCAGCGTTGCCAGCATTGTCTGGTCAATACCGCGTCCCCCGCCCTGATACGCCTGAGTGGACAGATCGTGACGGTCGCCGATCACCCACTTGCCATCGGCCAGGGCGGGTTTAATCACCGTCTCAACCAACTGGACGCGGGCCGCATAGAACATCAGCACTTCGGCTTTGTCAGTGATAACTTCGTCGCCAACAGATTTGATATCCAGCACCAGGCTGCGCAGTTTCTCAGCCAGCTGAGTGCCGCCTGGCTCTCGGGTGAAGACCATGTCAGTGACGCCAAGCGCGTTCAGCGTTTCCACCACTACGTCGCGAGCGGTGGTTTTCCCCGCGCCTTCGAGTCCCTCAATGACGATGTATTTACTGCGCATTTTTTTCCTTAAGTGCCTTCAGATAGTCCTGAACAGAGCGATTATGACTGACAAGGTTGGTGTTAAAGGTATGCCCCCCTTTTCCGTCAGCCACAAAATAGAGATACGGTGTTTTGGCCGGATGCGCGGCGGCTTTAAGCGACGCCTCGCTCGGCGTTGCAATCGGGCCCGGCGGCAGGCCGTTAATGACGTAGGTATTATACGCCGTTGGCGTCTCGAGATCTTTCCTCGAAATCTTTCCGTTGTAGCGCTCGCCCATGCCGTAAATAACGGTAGGATCGGTTTGCAGACGCATGCCAATGCGAAGACGGTTGATAAATACCGACGCGACCCGATCGCGCTCGGCAGCAACGGCAGTCTCTTTCTCGATGATCGAAGCCATGGTCACGAACTGGTTTTGATCTTTATAGGGCAGCCCTTCCATACGCCTTTCCCAGGCGGAATCGACTGCCGCGACCATCTTTTTGTGCGCCCGTTTAAGAATTGCGACATCCGTCGTGCCCGCGGTGTACATCCAGGTGTCCGGCCAGAACCAGCCTTCCACCCACTCAGGATGCTCAAATTTCAGCACCCCGGCGACCGTCTCGTAACGATCATCTTTCAGAGTGTGCTTGATATAGGGTGCATCACGCAGCTGTTTCAGGTAATCGCTCAGTCGCATTCCTTCGACAAAACGCAGCGGGAACTGCGCTTCTTTGCCACTTTCCAGCAGCTGCAGCATCTCCCTGACGGTCATGCCGGGCGTAAAACGATAGGTACCGGCCTTGAAGTGAGACAGTTCCGGCTCGATACGCAGTAACCACTGGAACACGCGCGGGCGGTTGATGATTTTATCGCTGTAAAGCTGTTCGCCCAGCGCCATCCGCCCGGTACCGGCTTTAAGGGTAAAAATCGTCTCGTCTTTAATGAGGATCTTACTGTCCGCCAGCTGGAAAACTTTCCATACACCGACGCCGGCGGCAGCGCCGAGGACAACCAACAGTAACAGAACAAGGCGTAACAGTTTCATCATGCTAATCGGACGACTCACAAATTGGGGCTAAATAGTGGTAAAGTTCGCGCGCGGGCCACTCTCGCTCTGCGTAGCGCTGTACGGGGACAACCGGCATTAGCGCGTTGCAGATAAGCACTTCATCAGCCTGCGCGAGCGCCGTTAGCGGCGCATTCACTTCGACAACGCGATACGCGGTCAGTGCCAGTTGGGCGATAATAAACTGCCGCATAATGCCGTTTACGCCCGCCTGATCGAGGCGTGGGGTAAAGACATCCTGCCCACAGCGCCAGAACAGATTTGCGGCACAGCATTCCGTAAGCCACCCATCGCTGTCAAGGACAAGGGCTTCATCGGCATCCGTCTGCTCAAGATGAGAACGAATCAACACCTGCTCAAGGCGGTTGAGGTGCTTCATTCCTGCAAGATAAGGGTTGCGACCCAAGGGGATCGGGCTGAGAGCAAGCGTTACGCCGGTTTCTTTCCAGCGTGCGTAATGCGTTGGGTATTCAGAAACGCTCAGGATGCGCACCGGTTGCTGACAGCCTGCGGGGCTATAGCCGCGACCGCCAGCTCCACGCGTGATAACAACCTTTAACACCCCGTCACCCTGCTTTTGCGCCATATCCCGCATTTCCGCAGCAAGGGTTTCCCATGCATCAAACGGGATAGCCAACCTTGTGCAGGCCGTCTGCAAACGTGTCAGATGGTGGCTGAAAAGTGAAACAACGCCGCCGCTAATTCGAGCAGTGGTAAAACAACCATCCCCAAACTGAACGCTACGATCGTTCACATCTAACTTTTTTTGTAACTCACCATTAATTAGATACATTCACCCTCCATATAAATACCTGACTAGGGTGGCAGGTGAAAGAGGATATCGCAAGTCTGTTATCTTCGAATAAATGTAAAAAAGCACAGGAAGGTTGGGCGCGCCTACGCCTGTATACATGAGAGAAATGCTATTCATCTATTAATGAATAAATGAAATATTATTCACGGAGAGGATTATTAAAGTTAAATTAAAAACACTCATTAGATATAGTTTATAGTTCATATTTTAGCACATAGATATAATCCCCCATGTGAATACCCAAGTGCGCAAGATAGTTTTAAAAACACAAGACAATGTTTCTTGCTGAAAACTATCGAGCATCATCACATCGTGTGCCATGAGTACTCACCTGTGTTTTATATCAATCACACTCTTCAAGGACATTATCAATGAAAGGAAAAGTAGCGGCTGTTGCCTTAATCACTACACTCGGAATGGTTTCTGCCGCGCAGGCCGATGATGGACAGGTAAATTTCACCGGTAATATCATCGAGCAAGGTTGTAAAATTGACACCACCATGACCGCACCGCAGACCGTCAAGTTAGGTGATATCGCTAAAACTGCTCTGCCAGAGGCTGGTTCCGTTGCCGCGAATACTCGCTTTACTCTGAAACTGTCTGAGTGCCCGGCAGACCTGAAAGGCAAAGCTGTTGTTGTGAAATACACCGGCAAACCAGACGCCACTAATAATGACTATCTGGAAGTCACCGGCGCAGGCACCACTGGCGTTGCCAAAGGCGTTGCTATTCAGTTGCTGAACGGCGACGGCACCGCGTTACCGCTGGCAACCGCATCTAAAGCAGCGACCATCGATGCGACTGCTGGCACCGCTACCATGAATTTCAGCGCACAGTATATCGCAACTGCCGCTACCGTTGAGGCGGGTTCCGCTAACGGTACCGCTAACTTTACGCTGGCATACAATTAATCATCGCGCGATAAATTTCCGCCTTTGGCTATAAGCAATGCCGGGGCTTCCCGGCATTGCTATTTTGAGGTTAACCAGATGAAATTAGTGAATTCATTAATCGCCGCTGCATTTGTTTTTTCAATGGCAACAGCGCAAGCGGGTGTTATTATTGGAGGCACTCGCATTATATACCATGCAGACAAAAAAGAATCTTCCCTGGACGTCAAAAACCCAGACCCATACTCCTATTTAATTCAGTCATGGGTTGATAAAGTTGAAAACGACACCAGTAAAACACCGTTTATCGTCACGCCGCCCCTGTTCCGCTTAGCTGGCAATGAAGAAAACAAACTGCGTATTATTAATACGGGCGGGAATCTGCCACAGGATCGTGAGTCACTGTTCTGGATGAACATTAAAACCATTCCGGCAACAGAAAAGTTAGACAACGTAAATACCCTACAGATTGCGATTAAGACACGTATCAAACTCATTTATCGCCCCGCATCGCTTACTGAGATGCCGGAAAAGTTTGCCAGCAAGCTTAGCTGGAAACGCAGCGATCAACAGCTTACGGTCAGTAACCCAACCCCCTATTACATGAACTTCAGCGAAGTCAAAGTCGGTGCCAGTACGGTTACGGATGCGACATACGTTGCGCCCATGTCCAGCGCGACCTTCAGTCTTCCGGCAAATGCCAAAGGCAATATTCGCTGGAAAATTATCAGTGACTTCGGCGCAGCTGGCGCGGAACACCAGACGCAGTAATCACTCATTAGATACTCGGACTCCGAAAGGATCACGGAATGATCAGAGCTAAAAAAAATAAGATCTCGCCAACCAGGCTGGCCTGCTTCATCGCATTGCAGTGTACGTTCTCGTTGTCGCACCCTGCCTGTGCCCGGGAATATTTTAACCCCGCGCTACTGGGTATTGACGGTCCAGGTAAAGACATTTCTGACCTGAGTGCCTTTGAAGAAGGTGTTGGCCAAATGCCGGGTACTTATCGCGTTGACGTGCTGGTCAATCAGACATTGACTGGCACACATGACATTGAATTTAGCATGCAAAAGGACAGTCACGGCCAGACATCATTGCAACCGTGCATAAGCATGGAGATGCTACGTGACTTTGGCGTCCGAACCGAGCAATTTCCGCAACTGACCGGAGAGAACCATTGCGCAAACCTGGCCGCTATTCCCAACGCTGCTACTCAGTTCGTCTTCAATAAACAGCAACTTTTGTTGAGCATCCCTCAGGCGGCGATGAATAACCAGGCGCGTGGATATGTTGCTCCAGAACGCCTGGATGAAGGCATCAATGCACTGCTGCTTAATTACAGCTTTACAGGCGGCAACACCCAGGCTCGTCACTCTGATATGACCGATTCAGACAGCTATTACCTGAACCTGCGCCCAGGGCTAAATATCGGCCCATGGCGCGTTCGTAACTACAGCACCTGGTCACGCAATACCAGCGGCGACAATACCCAGAATAACTGGGATTCGGCATATACCTACGCTCAGCGAAATATTATCGCGCTCAAAAGTCAGCTGACACTTGGCGAAAGCAACTCCCCTTCCGATCTGTTTGACAGCGTGCCTTTCCGGGGTGCGCAACTGGCCTCCGATGACGACATGCTGCCTGACAGCCTGCGCGGCTACGCACCGGTGGTTCGCGGAATTGCCCGGACCAACGCCCAGGTCATCATTAAACAAAACGGCTACACCATTTACCAAAGCTATGTGTCGCCGGGGGCATTTGAGATCACTGACATGTATCCCACGGGCAGTAGCGGCGATCTGGACGTGACGATTAAAGAAGCTGACGGCAGCGAACAGCACCAGTTGGTCCCCTTCGCCTCACTGCCGGTTCTACAGCGTGAAGGTCGTTTAAAGTACAGCCTGACCAGCGGTCAGTACCGTCCTTACGACAGCGCCGTCGATAAAACATTCTTTACTCAGGGCTCGGCCATCTACGGCCTGCCAGCAGGATTTACCGCCTACGGCGGCGGACAGCTATCGCAACATTATCAGTCGCTACTTGTGGGGATCGGTAAAAACTTTGGTGGGCTGGGAGCCGTATCCGTCGATGGCACGCAGGCCTGGTCAACCCAACAGGATCAGGAAAAAGCGATCGGCCAGTCAATGCGGGTTCGTTACAGTAAAAACATTCTCGAAACGGGGACCAATATCGCCATTTCGGGTTATCGCTACTCAACTTCAGGCTATTACACCCTGCAGGAAGTACTCGACACCTGGCGGGACAGTAACTGGCAGGACAATACCGAACGCCGGCGTAATCGTGCCGAGATATTGCTTAACCAGAATCTCTGGGAAGGCGCGGGGTCCATCTCGTTAAACGCCATCAGCGAGGATTACTGGAACAGCGACCGAACAATGCGCTCAATCGGCGCGGGTTACAGCAACAGCTGGAACGGCATCACCTGGAGCCTGAACTACAGCTTTAACCGTAACACCACTGATGCCCGCGACAGCGACACCGTTTACAGCGAGGACCAGGTGTTCTCAATGAGTATCAGCGTGCCGCTGGATCGCTGGCTCAGCAGCAGTCGCGCCACCTACAACCTCAATACCAGTAAACATGGCAGCACCAGCCATACGGTCGGGCTGAATGGCACCGCGCTGCAAGATCAGAACCTCAACTGGAGCGTGCAGGAAAGCGAGACGAACCACGATGAGGGTAACGGTGGTAGCGCCAGCCTGGACTATCAGGGTACCTATGCCAGAATGAACAGCGCCTACAGTTACGACCACGATCAGCGCCGGGTAAATTATGGTATCAGCGGCGGTGTGGTTGCGCATGCAAATGGCATTACGCTGAGTCAGGAATTAGGTGGGACCGTCGCTCTGGTTGAAGCGCCGGGAGCAAGCGGTGTTGATATCACTAACCAGACGGGCGTCAGCACCGATTTCCGCGGCTATACCGTTGTGCCGTTTATCAGCCCATACCGTGAAAACACGCTGTCGCTGAATACCGAACAACTGCCGGATGATGCCGACGTTGAGCTTTCTGCGAAAACGGTTACGCCAACCCGAGGGGCTATTGTCCGGGCACATTTTGACACACGTGTGGGTAAACGCGTTTTGATGACGTTAACCCGTCGTGACGGGCGCCCTGTTCCGTTTGGTGCAATCGTGACTGACGACAAGAACGCAAAAACCACCTCGATTGTCGGTGATGGTGGACAGGTTTATCTGGCTGGTATGTCACTTCAGGGAAGTGCAACCGTTAAATGGGGTGCAAATAAGCAGTGTCATACCCGCTGGCAATTACCAGAGAGCACATCATCAAGCGCAATTGTAGAGGTCAACGCATCATGTCGTTAAATAAAATGCTTAAAAAATGGCTAACCCCTGTTATTTTTATTCCATGTGGTCTGTCAGGCATAAATTGCGCCTACGCAAATTATATTGAAGTTCAATCTTTCCATGTCATGCACCATGGATTTTCTACATTATCTATACCGAATGTCGTGGGCGGCACGACAGACTGGTATGATAATGATTCCATTTATACCGAGACTATCCCCGGCGAAGGAAAAAACTCCTATATTGATTTGTCTGTTAACGGACAATTACTTGCCGACAATGTGACCTGGGCAACAAGCAATCCAGGTATTGGTATTCAATATCAGGTCCATGTTTCATCTGTACCGGGATATTCACCGCAAGATAATCCCACAGCTCCCAATTACCGCATCAATCTGCCAATTGTCGATGGTAGCGCGCGTGACGGTTACTACCATGTATGGTATCGCCTGGTCAGATTAAGTGAAAAAATACCAGCAGGTACTATTATTTCTGTCCCCGACGTAACCATGAACGTACATAACCCTGATGGTGATGGTGTTGCGTTAGATTCGGGCCTGATTCTGTCCGGCGTAGTCAGTCAGCCAATTGTAACTGCCTGTACTATTAACGCACCAAAGGAAATAAAATTATCCCCACTGTATGGTGCAAGCCTGGCAAGTGGCGCATCAAACATTACCGACGTACCCAAAGTTGAGTTGAAAAACTGCCCTGGCGCGATTAATGGGATCACCTATAACTTATTCGCGGTATACGGCGCACACAATGCCAATAATGGGGTATTAAATACGGTCACTGGCGATGGTTACGCCAGCAATGTCTATATTCAGGTACAGAACGCCGATGGTTCTGCACATAAGATCAACAGTGAGATCAATCTGGGCCTTTATGACGGGTCAGGCGACTACACCCTGCCCGATTTTAAGGTCGCTTATTATATTGATGACGCTGCAACCGTTACTGCTGGCAATGTGAAATCGGCCATTGAACTTAAAGTAACCTACAACTAATACATAAGGAATGAAAATGAATATCGCGAATGGAAAAAAAATAGCGATTCTGGCAACGCTCTGCGGAGGTCTGTTTTCTGGCGCGTGTTCAGCCAACTCGGTCAATATTGACATTACAGGCACGGTTGTTGCCTCACCCTGTGTGGTCAATGGAGATAGCCCCTCGCTGGCGGTAAAATTAGGTGACAATATACAGGCTGATAGTCTGGCCACTGCCGGAAGTGCAACAAACTGGACTAACTTTACGCTTGCATTAACAAACTGCCCTGCTTCAACGTCCAGCTTTAGCGTTACTTTTGGCGGTACAACGGATACCGATACTAACTATTATAAAAATACCGGAACGGCCACTAACCTGAAGCTGGAGTTGACCGACGAAACGACTAACACGGCTTACAAGAGTGGCGCCACATTGCAAAATGTCGCCATCAGCAGCAGTACGCACGCCTATGATTTGAAAATGCGTGCCCGCGCCGTTTCCAACGGCAACGTGATGCCAGGCACCATTATCGGCCAGGCACAGGCCACCTTTACCTATCAGTAATGCAGGATGGGGATGATGATAGAACGGGTAAAATCTACTCTCGCATGCCTGGTGTTTGCACTTTGTAGCTCCGCGCAGGCAACCACTATCGATCTGAGCGGCACGGTCGTGGCGTCTGCCTGTACCGTGGATACGGGATCCAAAAATCAGACAGTAAGGTTCGATCAAGCACGAGCGGTAAACTTTAGTCGCGTTGGGGCAACCGGAGAATGGCAGGATTTTTCACTCACGCTTTCATCCTGCCCCAGCTCAACGACACGTGTTAAGGCTACCTTGACCGGCGATTCAGACAGTGACGATCAGACAAAATTTGCTAATAGCAGCGGGGATGCAACAGGCATGGCGATGCAGATCATGACCCGCGATCATCTCACCGAGATCTCACCCGCGGGCTCGATTACCGTCGATGTAGACAGAACAACGCACTATGCGCAGTTCCCTCTCGCGGCCCGCCTCTATACCCCTACGGGAACCGTCACGGCAGGCGAATTTAACACCACCGTCCAGTTCACTTTCACCTATCAGTAACGAAAATGTGAACTAAAAAAAACGGAGCGCTATGCGCTCCGTTTTTTATGGGCAAGAAACCATTACACGCGTTTGAAAATCAGCGAGCCATTGGTACCGCCGAAGCCGAAGGAGTTACACAGGGTGTACTCCATACCGCTAACCTGACGCGCTTCGTGAGGCACGAAGTCCAGATCGCAACCTTCATCCGGGTTATCCAGGTTGATGGTTGGTGGAACCGCCTGATCGCGCAGCGCAAGGATAGAGTAGATTGACTCTACTGCACCCGCCGCACCCAACAGGTGACCGGTCATGGATTTTGTGGAGCTGACCAGTACGCGGCTGGCAGACTCGCCGAAGATGGACTTAACAGCCTGAGCTTCCGCTTTGTCGCCTGCAGGTGTAGAGGTACCGTGCGCGTTAACGTAGCCAATCTGAGCTGGCGTAATGCCCGCATCACGGATCGCGTTTTCCATTGCCAGCGCAGCACCTGCGCCATTCTCCGGAGGAGACGTCATGTGATAAGCATCGCTACTCATACCAAAGCCAACGACTTCAGCATAAATTTTCGCGCCGCGTTTTTTCGCGTGTTCATACTCTTCCAGCACGAGCATGCCCGCACCGTCACCCAGTACGAAACCGTCACGGTCTTTATCCCACGGACGGCTTGCCGCCTGAGGATTATCGTTACGGGTAGAGAGCGCACGCGCTGCACCAAAACCACCGACACCCAGAGGGGTACTGGCTTTTTCTGCACCACCCGCAACCATAGCATCTGCATCGCCGTACGCAATCATGCGCGCGGCCTGGCCGATGTTATGTACGCCAGACGTACAAGCAGTCGCGATTGAAATGCTTGGACCACGCAGGCCAAACATGATGGTCAGGTGACCCGCCACCATATTAACAATCGTGGACGGAACGAAGAACGGGCTGATTTTACGCGGGCCGCCATTCATCAGGGATGTATGGTTTTCCTCGATCAGGCCAAGACCGCCAATCCCGGAGCCGATAGCGGCACCGATACGGGTTGCGTTCTCTTCCGTAATTTCAAGGCCAGAATCCTGCATGGCCTGAACGCCAGCGACAATTCCATATTGAATGAAGGCATCCATCTTGCGCTGTTCTTTGCGCGAGATGATCTCTTCACAGTTAAAATCCTTTACTAAGCCAGCAAATTTCGTTGCATAGGCGCTAGTATCGAAATGGTCGATTAGGCTGATGCCGCTCTGACCGGCAAGGAGAGCTTTCCAGGTGGACTCTACGGTATTGCCGACAGGAGACAACATGCCAAGTCCGGTCACAACTACACGACGCTTAGACACGTTTGTCCTCCAGGGAGGGATAAAAAAAGAGATTCGTGGGACTAAAAAAGATAAAACTCAGGCGGTCGAATGACCGCCTGGAGATGTTCACTTACGCCTGGTGGCCGTTGATGTAATCAATGGCAGCCTGAACGGTGGTGATCTTCTCAGCTTCTTCGTCCGGAATCTCAGTATCAAACTCTTCTTCCAGAGCCATTACCAGCTCAACGGTGTCAAGAGAATCTGCGCCCAGGTCTTCAACGAAGGAAGCGGAGTTCACAACTTCTTCCTGCTTAACGCCCAGCTGTTCGCCGATAATTTTCTTAACGCGTTCTTCGATAGTGCTCATACTCTTAAATTTCCTATCAAAACTCGCTTTCGCGATGGTTTTCGTAGTGTATAAAATGTTGAAAAATTTGCAACTAAATCCCGGCAGGTCTTACCACGATTTTACGTTATTTTGAGGCCATTTGCCCTAATAACGCAAATATTTTCGATCGTGATTAAACCATGTACATCCCGCCGTTGACGTGGAGGGTTTCACCAGTGATGTAACCCGCTTCGTCAGAGGCTAAAAATGCAACCGCACTGGCGATTTCTTTAGGGTCGCCAAGACGACCCGCAGGAACTGCCGCCAGTGTACCCGCACGCTGCTCATCGGTCAGCGCACGCGTCATGTCCGTTTCAATAAAGCCCGGAGCAACAACGTTTACAGTAATCCCGCGGGACGCGACTTCACGCGCCAGCGACTTACTGAAACCAATCAGACCCGCTTTCGCCGCAGCGTAGTTAGCCTGACCAGCATTTCCCATGGTACCAACCACAGAACCAACAGTGATAATACGACCATGACGCTTTTTCATCATAGCGCGCATTACCGCTTTTGACAGACGGAATACAGATGACAGGTTGGTTTCGATAATATCGTTCCACTCATCATCTTTCATTCGCATCAGAAGGTTGTCGCGAGTGATCCCGGCATTGTTTACCAGAATATCCACTTCGCCAAACTCTGCACGAATATTTTCCAGAACAGATTCGATAGATGCAGGTTCGGTCACATTCAGTACCAGACCTTTACCGTTTGCACCCAGATATTCGCTGATGGCCTGAGCGCCATTCTCGCTGGTTGCTGTACCAATCACTTTCGCGCCGCGCGCAACCAGTGTTTCAGCAATTGCGCGCCCGATACCACGGCTTGCGCCAGTGACCAGGGCAATTTTTCCTTCAAAACTCATGGTATTCCTCTTTTATTGCGAGAGTGCCGCTGACATCGCTTCCGGCTCGTTAATCGCGGACGCTGTCAGGGTGTCAACAATACGTTTTGTCAGACCGGTGAGGACCTTACCTGGGCCGACTTCATACAGTTGCTCAACGCCCTGAGCGGCCATAAACTCAACGGTTTTGGTCCACTGTACCGGGCTGTAGAGCTGGCGAACCAGCGCGTCGCGGATGGCTTCCGGCGCGGTTTCGCATTTCACATCGACGTTGTTCACAACGGAAATCGTCGGTGCGTTAAAGGTGATTTTTTCCAGCTCAACCGCCAGTTTCTCGGCAGCGGGCTTCATCAGTGCACAGTGAGACGGCACGCTCACCGGCAGCGGCAGTGCACGTTTCGCGCCTGCAGCTTTACAGGCAGCACCGGCACGTTCAACCGCTTCTTTATGACCGGCGATAACAACCTGGCCAGGCGAGTTGAAGTTAACCGGAGAAACCACCTGACCTTCAGCAGACTCTTCACACGCTTTTGCAATCGCGGCATCATCCAGGCCGATAATGGCAGACATGCCACCCGTGCCTTCCGGCACCGCTTCCTGCATGAATTTACCGCGCAGTTCTACCAGACGCACCGCGTCAGCAAACGCGATCACACCGGCGCAGACCAGCGCAGAGTATTCTCCCAGGCTATGACCCGCGAGCAGCGCGGGGGCTTTACCACCCTGCTGCTGCCAGACGCGCCACAGTGCAACGGAGGCGGTCAGCAATGCTGGCTGGGTCTGCCAGGTTTTGTTCAGCTCTTCGGCCGGACCCTGTTGAGTCAGCGCCCACAGATCATAACCCAGCGCGTCAGAAGCTTCACGAAAAGTCTCTTCAATGACCGGGTAGTTTGCTGCCATTTCAGACAACATCCCAACGGTTTGAGAACCCTGGCCCGGGAACACGAAAGCAAATTGCGTCATTTTTTTATTCCTTATCCTAGAAACGAACCAGCGCGGAACCCCAGGTGAACCCGCCACCGAAGGCTTCAAGCAAGACCAACTGGCCCCGTTTGATTCGTCCGTCGCGTACCGCTTCATCAAATGCGCACGGTACTGACGCCGCAGAGGTGTTGCCGTGACGGTCCAGCGTCACCACAACGTTATCCATCGACATGCCCAGCTTTTTAGCGGTCGCGCTGATGATACGCAGGTTCGCCTGATGCGGTACCAGCCAGTCGAGTGCGGTACGTTCAAGGTTGTTCGCTTCCAGCGTCTCATCGACAATGTGCGCAAGCTCAGTCACCGCCACCTTGAACACCTCATTACCCGCCATGGTCAGGTAAATAGCGTTATCCGGATTAACGCGATCGGCGTTAGGCAGCGTTAACAGTTCACCGTAGCGACCATCGGCATGCAAATGCGTAGAGATGATACCCGGCTCTTCGGACTGCCCCAGCAGCACCGCGCCTGCACCATCACCAAAAATAATGATCGTCCCGCGATCGGTTGGATCGCAGGTACGCGCCAGTACGTCAGCACCGATCACCAGCGCATATTTTACGGAACCCGATTTAACATACTGATCGGCAATGCTCAGCGCATAGGTAAAGCCTGCACACGCGGCGGCAACGTCAAACGCCGGGCAGCCTTTAATACCGAGCATGTTTTGCACCTGGCACGCTGCGCTAGGGAAAGCATGCGTGGCAGACGTCGTAGCGACCACGATCAAGCCAATCTGTTCTTTATCAATGCCCGCCATTTCGATAGCACGCTGTGCGGCTTCGTAACCCATGGTGGACACGGTTTCGTCTGGCGCGGCGATACGACGTTCACGGATACCTGTGCGCGTGACAATCCACTCGTCAGACGTATCTACCATTTTTTCCAGATCGGCGTTGGTACGCACTTGTTTTGGCAGGTAGCTGCCGGTACCTAAAATCTTCGTATACATGTACGCTCAGTCACTTTTAGCTAATACAGATTCCAGGCGAGCGGCAATCCGCTGAGGGACTTGTCGCTGCACCGCCTGCACTGCCTGTTCAATGGCGACAGAAAATGCTCGCTGATTGGCGGCTCCGTGACTCTTAATCACAATGCCGCGCAATCCTAACAGACAGGCGCCATTATACTGGTCGGGGTTGAGGTGACTGAATCGCCGCGTCAGGCTTTTTTGTAACCAACGCTTCAATAAAATTAGCCACCAGGCACTTTTTTTGCCCTCTCCCTGAGATTTCAGCAGAGAAAGGAACATGCGCACGACCCCTTCCATGGTCTTCAACGTGACGTTCCCGGTGAAGCCATCGCACACCAGAACGTCCGTTTTCCCCGTCAGCAACTCATTGGCTTCGAGATAACCAATATAGTTGATGGAGGGAACCTGTTTGAGCATTTCAGCAGCTTCGCGAATGCTGTCCAGGCCTTTGGTCTCTTCTTCACCAATATTTAATAACGCCACGCGGGGATTCTTAATCCCGACCACGTCTTCCGCCAGCACCGATCCCATCACGGCGAACTGAGCCAGCATGGTACTATCACAATCCACGTTAGCACCGAGATCCAGCACCACCGTTTTGCCCTTTTGTTGATGCGGTAATACCGTCACCAGCGCCGGGCGCTCAATACCCTCAATCGGCTTGAGCAATAATTTCGACAGCCCCATCAGCGCGCCGGTATTTCCCGCACTGACGCAAGCCTGCGCTCGCCCTTCTTTCACCAGCTCCAGCGCGATCCGCATTGAGCTCCCACGGCTGTTGCGAATCGCCTGCGAAGGCCGGGCATCACTGGCAATAACTGACTGCGCAGGAATAATCTGCAGA
This sequence comes from Enterobacter kobei, assembly GCF_001729765.1. Lineage (NCBI taxonomy): Bacteria > Pseudomonadati > Pseudomonadota > Gammaproteobacteria > Enterobacterales > Enterobacteriaceae > Enterobacter > Enterobacter kobei. The sequence goes on along the minus strand of NZ_CP017181.1, from coordinate 1,777,733 downwards.
CGTGAACGTTGTTCAAAGTCAGCTTTTGCAAGTAATGGCGTGATTGTGTCGGGATTGCCGACTAAAAGAAGTGTGAGTTGCGAATTAGAATTCAGTGCCTGCAATGCTGCAGGCACTGTCACGGAAGGGCCAAAATCTCCCCCCATGACATCTAACGCCAGGGTTAGACGTGTCAAGGTATCGTCGCAGCCTGGTTCGGTAACTTCCCCGTTTGCACGGGGAAATCCTCACTAAGCCTAATCACGCTGACGCGTGATTACTTAGTGATAACCTTGCGGCCGCGGTAGAAACCGTCAGCGGTGATGTGGTGACGCAGGTGTTTCTCACCAGAAGTCTTGTCTACAGACAGGCTGGTAACTGCAGTCAGCGCGTCATGGGAACGACGCATGCCACGTTTGGAACGGGTTGGTTTATTCTGTTGTACGGCCATGGACCTTACTCCTCAATTACTTACGCTTTAAGCTGGCTAATACGGCAAATGGGTTTGGTTTTTGCGCTTCATCAGGCAATTCCCCAAAGACCATGTCCGCCTCGGACACTTCACAGTGTTCAGAATCATGCACCGGAACCACTGGCAAGGTGAGGATGATTTCATCTTCAACCAGAGCCAGAAGATCGATTTCACCGAATTCGTTAACCTCAATCGGCTCATACGCTTCCGGGAGTGCTTCAGCCTGTTCGTCAGAACGAACCGGACTAAAACAATACGTTGTGTGAACATGCTGTACAAACGGTTTCCCGCAACGCTGACACTCGAGGGTTACCGTCACCTTTGCATCACCGGTTAAAACGGCGAGACGCTGGTTGTCGATAGCGAACGACATGGAGCATTCTACATCACTGTCCACACTGACTACGGATTCGGCAATACGCTCAGCCTGATCGGAAGTATAAATACCTTCGTAATCGAGGCGTTTTTGAGCCGTACGAACCGGATCAAGAGTCAGGGGTAATTTTACCTTTTGCATAGGGCGCGCATATTAACTTTGTAACGTCATAGAGTCAAAGAAAAAGGCAACCAGAGCTGCCTTTTGCCAATTATTCGCACACATTGCGGCCTGTAGTTTAAAATGGCTGGCATCGATACGCTATATCTGGTGATAAAAATATGCCAAATCTCGTCCTTGCCTCCACTTCTCCTTACCGCCGAATGTTGCTGGAAAAGCTAGGGATCCCGTTTGAATGTGCCGCACCGGATGTTGATGAAACGCCACAGCCTGGTGAATCACCACGACATCTGGTGAGCCGTCTCGCTAAGGAGAAGGCGCAGTCGCTCGCCGCGCGCTATCCTTCACACTTGATTATAGGCTCCGATCAGGTTTGTGTGCTGGACGGAGAAATAACAGGTAAACCGCACACTGAAGAGAACGCGTTCAAACAGCTTATGCAGGCGCGTGGCAACATTGTGACCTTTTATACGGGTCTGGCGCTCTATAACTCCGCCTCTGGTCATCTGCAAACGGAGTGTGAGCCTTTTGACGTGCACTTCCGCCATCTCAGCGAGCAGGAGATCATGGATTATGTACGCCGGGAGCGTCCGCTGAACTGTGCGGGAAGTTTTAAAAGTGAAGGATTGGGGATTGCGCTATTCGACAAGCTGGACGGACGCGATCCGAATACGCTGGTGGGGTTACCGTTGATAGCGCTGTGCCAGATGTTACGCAGAGAAGCGTGTAATCCGCTGACCCTGTGACGTTTGCCCAGAGGCGCTTCGCTTGCATGGGCCTACAGGTTTCGTAGGCCGGGTAAGCGCAGGGTATGAACCGGAAACATGGGTAACACTTTAGACCGGATACATGGGTAACAGTTATAACTGGCATAGAAGAGGAGACTCGCTATGCCCTGGACTGAGACCCGACCTATGCAACGCCTTGATTTTATCCGTGCCTGCCATGCAGGTACGGATTCCTTCTCCGCGCTTTGCCGTCTTTTTGGCATCAGCCGTAAAACCGGCTATAAATGGCTTCAGCGTTTTGACCCTTCTGACCTGTCATCTCTCTCGGACCGGTCGCGTGCGCCACGCTCCCACTCCCGGACGGTTCCTGATGATATCGCCGGACACCTGACTGCCCTGCGTCAAAAACACCCTGACTGGGGGCCAAAAAAACTGCGGATGTGGTTGCTCAATCATCACGTCGATTTTACCGTACCTGCCGCCAGCACTATCGGCGATATCCTCAAGTGCGAAGGCCTGGTTCCGGATAAAAAACGAAAACGCAGAACACCAGGCAATCGCCAGCCCCTGACCATCATCAGTGAGAACAATCAGGTCTGGAGCGCTGATTTTAAAGGCAAGTTCAGGCTGCTCAGCAGAGAGTACTGCCATCCTTTCACCCTGACCGATAATCACAGCCGGTATCTGCTCAGCTGCCGGGGAACACACCGTGAGAGTGAACCCTTTGTCAGAGAGTGCCTGACGGATGCGTTCCTGGAATATGGTCTGCCGGAAGTGCTTAGAACCGATAACGGCCAGCCCTTCGCGGGAACAGGAATAGCCGGATTAAGTCGTCTTGCCGTCTGGCTAATCAAGCTGGGCATCAGGCCGGAGCGTATCAGAAAGGGGCATCCGGAAGAAAATGGCCGCCATGAGCGAATGCACCGCTCCCTGAAAAGTGCGGTGAAACAGGGCAACACCTTCATGACGATGGAAGAACAACAGCGGTGGTTCAGTGACTACCGGAAAGAATTTAACTACGAAAGGCCGCATGAAGCACTGGCGGGAGCAACGCCCGGAACGGTATGGCAACCCTCAAACCGACACTGGGATGGCCGTGTTCCTGAATATGCTTATCCGGAAGGAGGTACAGTCTACAGGGTGAAATCGAGGGGGACCCTCTATATGGGAAAAAAGGGTACGGTGTTCCTGAGTGAAGCACTGACTGGGGAGTACATCATGCTGGAAGAACAAGATGATGGCCTTGAGGCCATCATCTTTAATGGGATAACGCTTGCGTACTACGACCGAAAAACCCAGAGTGTGCTCCGGATAGACTAAAAGTGTTACCTATGTTCCCGGTCTGATCTGTCACCTATGTATCCGGTCATACAGCAGCGCCACCCGGCACATAATCAGCCGCGCAAAACCTTCAGGCAGCGTTTCAACTGCTCATCCAGCGGCGCTTCAATACGAATGACTTCCCCGGTATTCGGATGGGTAAACTTCAGCGCAGCCGCATGCAGGAACAGACGAGACAAGCCGGTTCCCGCCAGCTGCTTATCAAATTCGCGATCGCCATAGCGGTCATCAAACGCAATCGGATGGCCCGCAAACTGCGTATGCACGCGAATCTGATGGGTACGCCCCGTCACCGGGCTGCAGCGTACCAGCGTGGCAAACTCATAGCGCTCTTCAACTTTAAAGCGCGTCTCAGACGGTTTCCCTTCCTGGTTTACGCGGACGATGCGCTCACCGCTTTGCAGAATGTTCTTCAGCAACGGCGCCTGAACCACTTTCACATGGGACTGCCACTGACCGCGCACCAGCGCGAGATAATCTTTCTGCATGCCTTTCTCACGCAGTTGCTCATGCAGGGAACGCAGCGCGGAACGCTTTTTCGCCACCAGCAGCACGCCGGAGGTATCACGGTCAAGACGGTGAACCAGCTCGAGGAAACGGGCTTCCGGACGCAGCGCGCGTAACCCTTCAATCACGCCGAAGCTCAGGCCGCTACCGCCGTGGACTGCGGTCCCTGACGGCTTGTTCAGCACCAGAATGTGGTCGTCTTCATACAGGATCACATCACTCAGAGCCGCCACTTTCTGTAATTTAGGTGAAACGGTCTCTTCTTCACGCTCGGCAACGCGCACCGGCGGAATGCGCACTTCATCACCCGCCTCGAGTTTGTACTCGGGCTTCACGCGTTTTTTGTTAACCCGCACCTCGCCCTTACGCAGGATGCGGTAAATCATGCTCTTTGGCACCCCTTTCAGTTGGGTACGCAAAAAGTTGTCGATACGTTGCCCCGCGTCATCATCCGCGATAGCAACCATTTTTACGGCTGGAGTCTCTGTTTTCATGGTTGGCGATTCTAAATATCGTCAGCCATTAGCGCCACTCATTTTTCTATGCTTATATTTACTTTTGTCCGGCCTGCACCCCGTTTCACGCAATCGATTTGGTGGTTATTAAACCAATCACCGTTTTGAAGTGAAGAAACTGTGAGTAACCGGGTGATAATTGGTAAAAGTCATCTTGCTATAACCCGGCGAGCAGTGGAATAATGAAGCCGTTTTCCGTGTTAAATCCTGGTTACGTAAGGATGTTGACGGAATGACCAATTTTGCCTGACCGATCATCCACGCAGCAATGGCGTAAGACGTATTGATCTTTCAGGCAGTTAGCGGGCTGCGGGTTGCAGTACTTCCCGGTATAAGGATTGTTCTCTGGAGAGTTCTACCCAGGCAATTCCCCTGATAATTGCGCTGTGTTTCCGTATGAAATACAGGCAACCGACACTCTGCGCCTCTTAAGCGAGCGACAACCGTGAGGTTGGCGACGTGAACAGACACGAGGCCATCGGTTCATACCCCGGAAAGCGTCACCTTGCCCGCAGCTTTGTCGTCAATGTAAGAATAACGAGTAAGTTACGATGAAAAGAATGTTAATCAACGCAACTCAGCAAGAAGAGTTGCGTGTCGCCCTTGTGGATGGGCAGCGCCTGTACGATCTGGATATCGAAAGTCCTGGACACGAACAGAAAAAAGCGAACATTTACAAAGGTAAAATCACCCGCATTGAACCCAGCCTTGAAGCTGCATTTGTTGATTACGGTGCTGAGCGTCATGGTTTCCTCCCTCTGAAAGAAATCGCCCGCGAATATTTCCCTGCCAACTACAACGCCCATGGCCGCCCAAACATCAAAGATGTTCTGCGTGAAGGTCAGGAAGTTATCGTCCAGATTGATAAAGAAGAGCGTGGCAACAAAGGTGCCGCACTGACGACCTTTATTAGCCTGGCAGGGAGCTATCTGGTGCTGATGCCAAACAACCCGCGTGCGGGTGGCATCTCTCGCCGTATCGAAGGTGATGACCGTACCGAGCTGAAAGAAGCGCTGGCAAGCCTTGAGCTGCCGGATGGCATGGGACTTATCGTGCGTACCGCAGGCGTGGGCAAATCTGCCGAAGCGCTGCAGTGGGACTTAAGCTTCCGTCTGAAGCACTGGGAAGCTATCCAGAAAGCTGCAGAAAGCCGCCCTGCTCCGTTCCTGATCCACCAGGAAAGCAACGTTATCGTGCGTGCCTTCCGTGACTACCTGCGTCAGGACATCGGTGAAATCCTGATCGACAACCCAAAAGTGCTTGAACTGGCTCGCCAGCACATCGCCGCACTGGGTCGTCCGGATTTCACCAGCAAAATCAAACTGTACACCGGCGAAATCCCGCTGTTCAGCCACTATCAGATTGAATCCCAGATTGAGTCCGCCTTCCAGCGTGAAGTGCGCCTGCCCTCTGGCGGTTCTATCGTAATCGATACAACAGAAGCGCTGACCGCAATCGACATCAACTCCGCACGTGCCACACGCGGCGGTGACATCGAAGAGACCGCCTTCAACACCAACCTTGAAGCCGCAGATGAAATCGCCCGCCAGCTCCGCCTGCGCGACCTGGGTGGTCTGATTGTTATCGACTTCATCGACATGACGCCGGTCCGCCACCAGCGTGCGGTCGAGAACCGCCTGCGTGAAGCGGTACGTCAGGATCGTGCACGTATCCAGATTAGCCATATCTCGCGCTTCGGCCTGCTGGAGATGTCCCGCCAGCGTCTGAGCCCGTCGCTGGGTGAATCCAGCCATCACGTTTGTCCGCGCTGCTCCGGCACCGGTACCGTACGTGATAACGAATCTCTCTCCCTCTCTATCCTGCGTCTGATTGAAGAAGAAGCGCTGAAAGAGAACACCAAAGAGGTTCACGCCATTGTCCCTGTGCCAATTGCCTCCTACCTGCTGAACGAAAAACGTGCTGCAGTGAGTGCTATCGAAGCACGTCAGGGCGGCGTTCGCTGCATCATCGTGCCAAACGACCAGATGGAAACCCCGCACTACCATGTGCTGCGTGTCCGTAAAGGTGAAGAGACCAGCACGCTCAGCTATCTGTTGCCGAAACTGCACGAAGAAGAGATGGCGCTGCCTTCCGATGAGGAACCCGCCGAGCGCAAACTGCCAGAGCAGCCTGCGTTAGCCACCTTCATCATGCCAGAAGCACCGCCAGAAGCGGCCCTGGAAAAACCGGTCACTAAACCTGTCGTGCAGAAACCAGAAGCCGCGGCACCGAAAGCCCAGCCGGCGCAACAGGGTCTGCTGAGCCGCTTCTTCGGCGCGCTGAAAAAGATGTTTGCGGGTGAAGAAGTCCAGCCAGAGCAGCCGAAAGAAGAACCAAAAGCGGCTAAACCTGAGCGTCAGCAGGATCGTCGTAAACGTCAGAACAACCGCCGCGATCGTAATGACCGCAACGACCGTAACGATCGTAACGACCGTCGTGACAACCGTTCAGACAACAGCGAAGGCCGTGAGCAACGCGAAGACAACCGTCGCAACCGTCGCGAGAAACAACAGCAGAACGTTGAAGATCGTGAAATTCGCCAGCAGGCGGGCGATGAGTCTGAGAAGGGCAAACAGCGTGACGACCAGCAGCCACGTCGCGAACGTAGCCGTCGTCGTAACGACGAGAAACGTCAGGCCCAGCAGGACGTCAAAAACCTGAACCGCGAAGAGCCTGTAGAGCAGCAGGACAGCGAGCAGGAAGAACGTACTCAGGTTATGCCACGTCGTAAGCAGCGCCAGCTGACGCAGAAAGTGCGCATTGGTGCTCCTCAGGCAGAAGAAACCGCAGCTGTAGCGGCTGAAGTACCGGAAGCCGCAACGGGTACGCAGATTGCAAAAGTTGATCTGCCAGCCGTTGTGGAAAATCACGTTGAGCAGGATGAGAATGGGGAAAACCGTGACAACGCAGGCATGCCGCGCCGTTCACGTCGTTCTCCGCGTCATCTGCGCGTCAGCGGCCAGCGTCGTCGTCGTTACCGTGACGAGCGTTACCCGACTCAGTCTCCAATGCCGTTGACCGTCGCGTGCGCGTCACCTGAAATGGCATCCGGCAAAGTCTGGATCCGTTACCCGGTTGCTCGCCCGGAGCAGGCTGTTGAAGAACAGGCTGTGACCGAAGAGGTGATTGCACATGTCGCCGCGGTTGAAGAGGTCGTGACTGAAGCCGCAACCGTGGTTAAGCCTCAGGCTGTTGAAACAGCAGAACCTCAGGCTGTAGAAGTCGAAACCACGCACCCTGAAGTGATTGCCGCGCCGGTTGAAGCCGCTCCACAGCTGATTGCTGAAGAAGATGTCGTGGTCGCTAAGGACGTCGCTGAAGAGGCTGAACCTGTAGCCGCAGTGGAAGAGACCGCTGAAGCCATCGTCGAAACCACCGCTGAAGACGTTGTTCAGGACGTTGAGATTCAGGTTGAACCGGTTGTCGAAGACGTGAAAGCGCCTGAAGTGGAGCCAGAGCCGGTTAAGATTGTCGCCGCGCCTGCGCCAGTTCACGTTGCAACAGCGCCGATGACACGTGCTCCGGCACCGGATTATGTGCCTGAAGCACCGCGTCACAGCGACTGGGTTCGCCCGGAATTCAACTTCGAAGGTAAAGGTGCAGCCGGTGGTCACAGTGCTACGCACAAGGCAACTGCACCAGCCACCCGTCCGCAGTCTGTTGAATAACGGACGCTGGCGCTGAAAGCCGACCTTCGGGTCGGCTTTTTTATGGCTGCTGCACGGGCTTTCTCATTCCCGTGACCTCCGGCATGACCTGCCGCATCAACTCCAGAAAACGCCGCAAACGGGCAGGATAATAACGAGACCAGGGATAAACCAGATGCACCGGTAATGCCGCCGGTTGCCACTCTGGCAGCACATGCACCAGTCGCCCTTCCCGAATATCGTCTTGTACCGTCCAGCTTGACACTACCGCCACACCCAGCCCGGTGAGTGCCGTTTTACGTGCAACATACAGGCTGTCGGTGCTGAGGCGCGGAGTAATGTCAATTCGCGCGGTGGCTGACGAAGCATCATGAAAAAGCTCTACATGACGCTGGTAGAAAGAGTTAATGGCAATCCACGGAAACGGTTGCAAATCCTCAGGCATGTTAACCGCCGGGAAACGGGCCAGTAATGCCGGAGATGCCACCACCGAGCGCGGCACTTCCGCCAGCAGCACGGATACGGTCGCCGGATCGACTTCTGCCCCCACCCGAATAGCACAATCAAGGTTGTCACCGAGAAAATCAGCCGACCGATCGTTGAGCAACCATTCAATGGAAAGCTGCGGATAACGCTGCAAAAACTCGGTTAACGGTTGCAGGAGTTGATCCTGACCAAACGCGTGCGGTGCCCGCACCCTCAGCACACCTACCGGTTCATCTTCCGTCTGCCCCACCTCATCTTCCAGTGCCAGCCAGCTGTCAATCACCCGACGAGCGTGCTGATAGCAGCGTTCACCGTCATCCGTCAGCCGTGTCGTATGGGTGGTGCGCAACATCAGGCGTACGCCCAGCATCGTCTCAAGCGATTGCAGCCGTCGACTCACCGTGGCCTGGGTTGTTGCCAGCTGGCGTGCCGCAGCAGAGAGTGAACCAGCCTCAACAATACGGACAAACGTTCGCATTAACTCCACCCTGTCTATACGCTCAACTCTTTTCATTATCTTTCCACTTATACGTTCAACGTATAAGCGTTTTACCACCGGGCCCGCTACCGTCGCAAGGCGTCCTGGTAAAAAATAGCCGTACACCATGAATGAGGAATGTCTTATGAACACAACCACTGCCGCCCATGCCGTAAGCCGCTGGGTCATTTTAATGCTGGCACTCGGGGCTGGCTTTAGCGTGGCATCTATCTATTATGCCCAGCCTCTGCTGCCCCTGATGGGCGCAGACCTTCACCTGAGTATCGAAGGAATGGGCATGGTCCCTACGCTCACCCAGGCCGGTTATGCCTTAGGGATCCTGTTCCTGTTACCGCTCGGTGACCGCCACGACCGCAGGACGTTAATACTGATAAAAAGTGCTGCGCTGGCGCTGTTTCTTCTTGGCTGTAGTCTGACCGGACAGATCCACTCCCTGCTGCTGACGAGTCTGCTCATCGGCATGGCCGCCACCATGGCGCAGGATATTGTCCCGGCAGCGGCTATTCTTGCGCCGGAAGGTAAACAGGGGAAAACCGTGGGTACAGTGATGACCGGTCTGCTGCTGGGGATTTTGCTCTCCCGAACCGTCAGCGGTGTCGTGGGCGAAGCGTTCGGCTGGCGCGTGATGTATCAGCTGGCTGCGGTAAGCATTGCATTTATCGGCGTGGTGATGTGGGCGGTACTTCCTCGTTTTGCCATTCACTCCACGCTGAGTTATCCCGCGCTTATGCGCTCAATGGCGCATTTGTGGCGTCGTTACCCCGCTCTGCGCCGTGCGGCGCTGGCTCAGGGTTTTCTGTCGATTGCCTTTAGTGCCTTCTGGTCTACGCTGGCGGTCATGCTGCTGGAACGCTATCACCTCGGGAGTGCAGTCGCGGGTGGTTTTGGTATCGCCGGTGCGGCCGGTGCGTTAGCCGCGCCGCTGGCGGGTGGTCTGGCAGACAAATTGGGTGCCGGGAAAGTCACGCAGCTCGGTGCAATCCTCGTGACCATCTCGTTTGCCCTGATGTTCCTGATGCCCGCGCTGGGGGTGCACGGACAGCTGGTTCTGATTGCCCTCTCTGCCGTCGGGTTCGATCTGGGTCTGCAGTCCAGCCTGGTTGCACACCAGAATCTGGTCTATAGCCTTGAACCGCAGGCGCGCGGTCGTCTTAACGCCCTGCTCTTTACCGTGATCTTTATCGGCATGGCATTGGGCTCCGCATTAGGCAGCAATATTTATACGCTGGCGGGCTGGACGGGCGTGGTCGCTCTGGCAACGGTATGCGGCATCATTGCGCTGGCAATCCGTCTGGTTGAAAGCGCCCGCCTCGCCTCAGCGCCGGCGGAAATGGCATAAAAAAAATGCCCAATCCAGACGGATTGGGCAGCAAAACATGCCCAGTTTCAAGACATGTTCTAAGAGGTCAAGATGTTATTTGTCCAGCTGGAACAGAGACATGCCCTGCATATCGCTAAACGCTTTATAAGAGGCCTGCAAGGCCGCCTGCTGCATGGTGTAGGATGAAATTACCGAGTTCCAGTCCACGTCAACCAGGTCACTCATCTGTTGGGTCTGGCCCAGAGCACGGTCTTCACCCAGAGAATCCAGCTTGCCTAGCTCATCCAGCTTAATGCCGAGATCGGCGCGCACGGTCAGAACGTTGTTGAGAGAGTTGCTCAGGCCACGGTTGGCTTTATCAATAGCCGCAGTAAACGCCTCGGCTTTCGTTTCGTCATCACCAATCGGCGTATTCAGCGCCCCGATAGCGGTGTCGAGGATCTTGAACAAATTCGTTTCCTGCGTACTCCCCGCCGGCTCTGGTTTCGCATTGCTGGTGAAGCTGTCGAAAACTTCTGCGCCCGTATGGCTTATTTGCATCGTACGCGCGGAGTCAACCTGCTGGCTGATTGGCGTCCCGCCGCCCTTATAATCACCCGTAGTCTGGTCAAAAGCCGCCGCTTCGGTTTTGTATCCTGAAAAGATATAGCGACCGTTACCGTCCGTGCTGTTAGCCAGGTTCATTAGCTGATCGCGAATACCTTGCAGGTTCGTTGCCAGCGAAGCGCGGTCATCATCACTTAACGTGCCGTTGCCCGCATTGACAATCTTTTCCTGAGCAGCCTGGATAGCGGTTGTCACTTGCGATAACACGTTCTCTTCCAGCGAAACTTTTGTCGTAGCGAAGGAGCGCGCCAGCGCATACTGGCTGTTTTGTGTTTGAGCCTGAGAGAGCACAACGGCCTGCGAGGCGGCAATCGGGTCGTCAGAAGGACGGTTGACGCGCTTACCCGTAGACATCTGCTCGCCGTAGCTTAGCCAGAGGCTTTGGGAGTTCGTCACGCCGCGCATGCTTTGCTCATACATCATTTGAGTACTAATACGCATTTTTTATGCCTCAGCCTTAGCGGATATTGATCAATGCATCAAACAGCGTACTCGCCGTTTGAAGCACCTGCGCATTCGCCAGATAGTACTGCTGATAGCGCTGGAGGTTGCCATACTCTTCATCCAGGTTAACCCCGGAGATTGACTGCTGTTGTTTGGTAAGCTGCGTCACCACGTTAACTTTGGTTTCACTGCTGGTTTTCAGCGACGCCGTGGTGCTACCCACCGTACTGACCAGTGAGGCATAAGCATCGTTAAAGGTTTTATTCCCACCCACCAGCCTGGCGCTCTGCAAATCCAGGAGCTTTTGGCCATTGGTATTGTCGCTTGCTCCGCTTCCATTCGCTGAAGCCATCGCCAGTTTGGACTCGTCGCTGATCGTAACGTCCATATTGATGATAACGTCATTCACCGGTTTGACGATGAAACTGTCTTTATTATTGGCTGAGCCACTAATATTGACGTTGAGACCATCAAACGACAGATTACCACTGGTATCAGGCTGGGCCGTGAAGCTGGTGTTGTCTGAAAGACGCGTAATTGTCCAGTCAGTACCGTTGTACTCAACTTTATAGTTTGTCGCCTGGACCTTAGTACTGTCCGTCATCGTGGCCGTAACAGACGCACTTCCGGTATTTTTGCCATTACTCAGCACCGCCGGAGATCCAAAGTCGAACAGTTTACCGCCTGGGTCCCCGTTTGCATCAAAGCCAGCCTGATGCTGGGTATTCATGGCATCAGCAAACGCCAGCGCCATCTGGTTAAGCGTATTTCGCGCCTGATCCAGATCCTGAGAACGAAACGTTAACAGCCCCCCAAGCGACCCCGTGGTGATCTGTTTTTCCTTGATCTCCACGCTACCCGCTACGGCATCCACATAAGCAATGGTTGTACGCGCAGGATCCGCGCTGGATTTCACCGCCGCCAGCTGGCTTGCGTTGCTGCCCTGTACCAGGCTGTAGCCGTTGGCGATAGAGATGTTGTAGGTGCCACTGTCCTGTATGGTGACGTCAACACCGACAATCTTATTCAGTTCACTCACCAGCTGATCGCGCTGGTCGAGCAGTTCGTTAGGCGATGCACCCGCGCCAACACCGGTGAGACGGGAAATCTGATCGTTCAGATTGGCAATCTGCTTCGCATAGTTATTGATCTGATCGACGCTGGTAGAAATCGCCGTATTAACCTGTGAATCCTGGTCACGGAGATACTGATCGTTCGTTTTGAACTGATTCACCAGACCGTCCGCTTTACCCAGCACCGTTTGACGTGCAGCCGGGTCTTCGGCGTTGCTCACCAGCGTTTGCAGACTCTTGAAGAAATCCTGCAGGGTGGTGGAAAGCGAGTTCGTGGTATCGGAGAGCACATCGTCAATTTTTGACATCTGCTGATAGCGCGTCGTCAGGCCGCTGCTCTGGGTCTGCGCGGCGCGCAGCTGGTTGGTGATGAAAGCGTCATACTCACGCTGGACACCGGAGACATACACCCCGTTACCCACCCAGCCACCGCCGGTCAGCGTGCTGTTAGAGGCACCCAGTACCGTGGTCTGGCGGGTGTAACCTGCCACGTTATAGCTTGAAATATTATTACTGACGGTATTGAGTGCCGACTGCGCGGCACTGAGGCCACTCATGGCACTGTTAATCAAACTGGACATGGGGGTTCCTTTTATACGTTCAGACACGAGTCCTGATGAAGGTTATCGGCAACCTCCACCGGGACTTGAGAACTTTCAGAACAGATTTTCAATATCTGTGCTATAGGCTTTACTGACCTTCTCGCCCATGGATTTCAGCTGCTGGATCATGCTGGTAAGCTTACGTGCGTAGTTCGGGTCGGTCGCGTAGCCTGCGTTTTGCAAGGCCTGAGCGCCCTGCTCCGCCGTCGCCGCCTGCGTAACGGCGGTATAACGTGGATTTCGGCTCAGCAGACCGACATAGTCGGACAATGCTTCCAGATAGGAGCTGTAAACACGGAATTTCGCTTTCACCTTCACCGCCGCACCGTTCTCGTATTCGGTGGTGGTGATCTCCGTTGTCGGTCCCTTCCAGCTGGAGGTGGCCTTCACGCCAAAGATGTTAAAGCTCGGGTCGCCGTTTTCCTTACGGATCTGGCGCTGGCCCCACCCGGATTCCAGCGCGGCCTGAGCCAGAATCAGATGGTGTGGCACACCGCTCTGCTCACTGGCAAGGCGGGCCGGCAGCGAAAGCTGCGCCAGAAAGTCTTTGCTGTCACCGGAGAGCGGCTCGTCGCTGCTCACCGTCGCCTTCGGTATCGCTTTACGCACCATTTGCGTCAGGGCCTGGTTCTGATAGCTGGTCACCGTTTGCAGGTCAAACTTCATCGGTACCTGCTGCGGCTCATCTTTCGGCTGGATCCCCTGCGCGGCTTCGGTCTGTTTGACTATCATGTCAGCCAGACCGAGGCCTTTACCGGCGGTCATCTGCTGCGCAATCTGCTGGTCATACATGCTGGTGTAAAGACGCGTTGAATCGCTGCTGAACATCCCGTCTTTCGGCAGGGTTTCACGCATGCTTTTCAGCATCATCTGTACAAACATCCCTTCCACCTGGCGGGCGACCGGGCGGATATTCGCCGCCGGGTCTTTACCTGCTTTGGTTTTCAGTTCGTTGAGCGACTGGGCATCCCAGGCGGCACTGGTCAACAGTTTGCTATCGGTCAGCATCAGATGATTTCCAGTTTGGCGCGCAGACAGCCTGCACTTTGCATGGACTGCAGAATGGACATCAGATCCATCGGCGTGGCACCCAGCGCATTCAGAGCACGCACGACGCTGTTCAGGTTGGCGCTGGAGCGTACGCTCTGCAGAGAACCACCGCTCTGACGTAAATCAATCTGCGTTTGTGGCGTCACCACCGTCTGGCCGCCACCAAATGGGGTATCCGGCTGGCTGACGTTGGCAGAACGGTTAACCGTCACGGAGAGGTTACCCTGCGCCACGGCGCAGCTATCCAGCGAGACTTCCCGGTTCATCACCACGGAGCCCGTACGGGAGTTGATGATCACTTTGGCATCCTGAACAGGGACGTTCACTTCCATATTCTGGATATCGGCCAGCATGCGCACCTGGTTGCTGCTGCCCGTGGAGGTACGGATCTGCACGGTACGGGCATCCAGCGCCGTCGCACTGCCATAGCCGCGGCTGCGGTTGATGGTGTCGGCGATCTGCTGCGCCATGGTGAAATCTTCGTTGTTCAGCTGCAGGTTGATGGTATTCCCGGCGCCGAACTGGGTCGGCAGTTCTCGCTCAATGATCGCGCCGTTGGTAATGCGTCCGCCGTTCAGCTGGTTCACCTGCACGCTGCTACCGCCAGCTGAGGCCCCCGCACCGCCGACCAGAATGTTACCCTGCGCCAGGGCATAGACCTGGCTGTCGACGCCTTTCAGGGGCGTCATCAGCAGCGTACCGCCGCGCAGGCTTTTGGCGTTCCCCATAGAGGAGACCACCACATCAATGGTCTGCCCCTGGCGTGCAAACGCCGGGTAAGAGGCCGTGACCATGACCGCAGCCACGTTTTTCAGCTGCATGTTGGTTCCCGCCGGAACGGTAATACCGAGCTGGGAAAGCATGTTGTTCAGGCTCTGCGTCGTGAATGGCGTCTGGGTTGTCTGGTCACCCGTACCGTCCAGCCCCACCACCAGGCCATAGCCAATCAGCGAGTTCTCGCGTACGCCCTGAACGCTGGTGAGATCGCGAATACGGTCAGCCTGGGCAAAGGTAGCCACCAGAACCAGCACCACGGCGAAGATCGATTTAAACATGGGTCACCTCGCTTACATCGGCGATAAATTAAGGAAGAAGCGCTGCAGCCAACCCATATTTTGCGCTTCATTAATGTAGCCGTTACCGACGTACTCAATGCGCGCATCCGCCACCTGAGTGGACGGAACGGTGTTGGTGCCGCTGATGGTGCGTGGATTCACCACGCCCGAGAAGCGAATGAATTCAGTGCCCTGGTTAATGGCGATCTGTTTTTCACCCACAACGTGTAAGTTGCCGTTGACCAGCACCTGGTCAACCGTGACCGTCAGCGTACCGCTAAAGGTATTGCTGGCGTTCGCGCCACCTTTACCGTTAAAGGTATTGCCGCCGGAAGCCTCAACGTCCGCTCGCGCATTGCCGAAGAGCCCTTGCAGATAACGCGGTACGGTGTCAAAGCCAAAATTGGTTTTGCCATCGCGGCTGGCATTCGCCGACGAGCTCTTGCTCGCGCTGACGTTTTCCTGCAGAACAATGGTCAATGTATCGCCGACGTTACGCGGGCGGCGATCTTCAAACAGCGGCTGATAACCGTAATTAATCGGCTGCGCGGTCTGGAAAATAGAGCCGTTTACCACTGGCGCAGGGCCAGGAACGGGTTGGGCAGTCGTCGCACCCTGGACCAATGGTTTAGACGGGATCCAGGCACACCCGCTGAGGGTGACGGCCAGGACAGTCAGTATCGGATAACGAAACGCCGCGTTTTTTTGCATTGCCTTCATCTTCGAAAACAGGGAGCCGGTGCGGCGTTTACCGCACCGGGCTACACCTTAGAGTTGCGTCAGTTTTTGCAGCATCTGATCGGTCGTCGAGACTGCTTTACTGTTAATTTCATACGCGCGCTGAACCTGGATCATATTCACCAGCTCTTCCGCCACGTTCACGTTGGAGGTTTCTACATACCCCTGATACAGCAAACCCGCACCGTTCAGGCCAGGCGTGCTTTCATTTGGCGTACCGGAGGATTGCGTTTCGGTGTAGAGGTTCTCACCAATGCTTTCCAGACCGGTATCGTTCATGAAGGTGGTCAGGTTAAGCTGTCCGACCTGGACCGGCGCAGCCTGGCCCTGCTGGGTCACGCTGACCACACCGTCGCGGCCGATAGTAATGCTCAGGGCGTTCGCCGGAATGGTGATCGCAGGTTGAACCTGGAAACCGCCCGCCGTCACCAGCTGGCCGTTCTGATCGACCTGGAACGAGCCGTCACGGGTATAGGCAGAAGTACCGTCAGGCAACTGCACCTGGAAGAAACCCTGACCTTTGATTGCCACGTCTTTACTGTTGTTGGTCTGAGACAGGTTGCCCTGGCTGTGCAGACGCTCGGTGGCCACCGGGCGAACACCGGTACCGATCTGCAGACCTGACGGCAGCGTCGTCTGTTCAGAAGACTGCGCGCCCGGCTGACGGATGGTTTGATAAAGCAAATCTTCGAAAACGGCGCGCTGACGCTTGAAACCATTGGTGCTGACGTTTGCCAGGTTGTTGGCAATCACATCCATGTTGGTTTGCTGCGCGTCCAGGCCAGTTTTCGCGATCCATAAAGAACTGATCATAAAGAGTCCTGTTAACTCATAGACAGAAGTTGGTTAGCCTTGCCCGCGTTTTCATCCACGCTGCTGATAATTTTCATCTGCATTTCGAAACGACGGGCGCTGGCGATCATGTCGCTCATGGCGGCTACTGGCTTGACGTTACTGCCTTCCAGAACGCCGGACATCACGCGGATGCTCGGATCGGCCTGTAACGTAGCACCACGGGTAGCCTGAGCAGCCTGGGTCAGACGGAACATCCCGTCGTCACCACGCTGCACCTCTTTGCCTTCCGCTTTCACCAGTTTCAGTCGTCCGACAGGGGCAACGGTATTGGCCGGATCGCCCGGGTTCAACGCGGAGATGGTACCGTCAGCAGCGATGGTCAACTCAGAGCCTTCAGGCACCGTCAGCGGACCCGCTTCCCCCATCACCGGATGACCCTGAATCGTCAACTGGCCGGTTGCACTAACCTGGATATTCCCGTTACGGGTATAGCCTTCGCCGCCATCAGCGGTCTGCACCGCCAGCCAGCCGTCCTGCTGCAGCGCAACATCCAGCGGGCGTGAGGTGTAATCCATCTGCCCTGGCGTCATATCTGCGCCAGGGGTAGAGGCGGCGACCAGCGTACGGGTCGGCAGGGAAAGACCTTCTACCGGCACCGCGCGCAACGCATTCAGCTGCGCGCGAAAGCCCGGCGTCGAGGCGTTTGCCAGGTTGCTGGCAGTAACGGCCTGCTGATTGAGCGTCTGACTTGCCGCGCCCATCGCGGTATATATTGCGTGATCCATTGCGCTTTCCTGTTAGCCGCTTAACGCAGGTTAACCAGCGTGTTGAGGATCTGATCCTGGGTCTTGATGGTCTGCGCGTTCGACTGATAGTTACGTTGCGCGACAATCATGTTCACCAGCTCTTTACTCAGATCGACGTTTGAGGCTTCCAGCGCACCGTTGGTCAGCGTACCGAAGTTACCGCTTCCCGCTGTACCCAGCAGCGCCACGCCGGAGGACTGGGTAGCCGACCAGACGTTATCGCCTTCAGACTTCAGGCCTTCGTTGTTGGCGAAGTTTGCCAGCACGATCTGACCCAGCACCTGAGTCTGTTCGTTGGAATAGTTCCC
Source organism: Enterobacter kobei (assembly GCF_001729765.1). Lineage (NCBI taxonomy): Bacteria > Pseudomonadati > Pseudomonadota > Gammaproteobacteria > Enterobacterales > Enterobacteriaceae > Enterobacter > Enterobacter kobei. The sequence goes on along the minus strand of NZ_CP017181.1, from coordinate 1,760,265 downwards.
CACCACGGTACCGTCATCGTTGATCTGATAGCTCACCAGTTCGCCCGGCTTGAAGCCATTCTGGCTGGTCGCCACGATATTGTTTGCGCCGGTGTTCTGCTGCATAGAGTTAGCAAAACTCATGGCGAAGGTCGCAGGGGTCGCACCCGGGATGGTCCCGGTCGTCAGGTTGATGTTTCCACCACCGGTCAACGTCCCGTTATTATCGAAGGTCAGCGTGGTGGCCAGTGCCGCCGTGCTGCCTGCCACGCTACCGTCCTGGGCATACACTTTCCAGGAGTTGGCCGGAGTCGCATCTTTGACGTAAAACAGGTTCATGTTGTGCGCATTACCCTGGCTATCAAAGACGGTTACCGTGCCTTTTTTGTTGTAGGTATCCGGGTTAGCCGGATCAAAGGCGGTGGTCGGTGCGGTGTCGGTGGAATTGAGGTTAATCTGCTGGGAAGCCGTGGAGGTGGACTTCGCGGCCATCAGCGTGGTCGGGATATTAATCGCCTGTGGATTCGCACCGGTCTGAACCGTTGATGGCGTGCCGGCAACCGGATAACCGGTTAATTGCATCCCCTGCATGTTCACCAGGTTACGGTTCTCGTCCAGCTTAAACTGGCCGTTACGGCTGTAGAACACCGAGCCGTTTGCATCGACCATACGGAAGAAACCGTTCTGGCTGATGGCAACGTCCAGGCCGCGCCCGGTATTGGTGGTGGTGCCGTCGGTAAAGTCCTGAGTGATACCCGCAACTTTGACGCCCAGACCCACTTTGGAACCGGCAAACATGTCTGCAAAGGAAGCAGAACCGGATTTAAAACCATAGGTCGCGGAGTTGGCGATGTTGTTGCCAATGACATCCAGGTTGGTGGCCGCAGCATTCAGGCCGCTGACCGCTTGAGAAAAGGCCATGACTTACTCCTGATAAGTGTTAAGGCTTAGATAATCTGCCGAACTTCGTCGAGTGTGGTGGTACCCGAGGTACCCAAATCCAGTTTGTTGCCGTCGCCCCCTCTAATCACGCCCTGAACCAGCGCGAACTGCAGCGGCTGCGCCACCAGCTGGGTTGTCCCGTTGCTGGCGCTAATCGCGACTTTGTAGGAGCCATTTGGTGCTTTGGTGCCGTCCGCCAGGCTGCCATCCCAGGTAAAGGTATGAACGCCCGCCTTCAGCTCACCAATGTCGATGGTGCGAACCACCGCGCCGGTCGAGTCGGTGATCGTCGCAGTCACTTTGTCAGCGGCCTGCTGCAATTCAACGCCAAACGGGGTCGTCGTGGTGGTCGAGGTACCGTCTGTGGTGCTGGTGCCGGCAAGAATAGTGGTGCCCGGGATCATTACCCCGTGACCAATCAGGCTGGCCGCCTGCAGAGACTGGCTGCTGTTAATCTGGCCGGAGACGGAACCCAGGGTCGTGTTAAGTTTCTCAATGCCGCTCACGGTACTGATCTGCGCAAGCTGCGTCGTCAGTTCGTTGTTCTGCATTGGATTCGTGGGATCCTGGTTCTTCAGCTGAGCAACCAGCAGCGTCAGAAAGCTGCTCTGCAAATCGGAGGCGTTACTTCCCGTCAGGGAGCTGGAGCTTGTCGAACTTTGGGTGTTATTAACACCCGTGTTCGTGGGATCATTCACATTGACGGCGATGGACATGCGTGTCTCCTTTACTGGCCGAGAGTGAGTGTTTTGAGCATCATGCTCTTCACGGTATTAAGCACTTCGACGTTCGCCTGGTAGCTACGAGAGGCCGACATGGAGTTCACCATCTCACCTACCACATCCACGTTTGGCATCTTCACGTATCCGTTAGCGTCCGCAAGCGGGTTACCGGGCTCATACACCAGCTTGTCCGGCGCCTGGCTCTCTACCACGTCAGACACCTTCACGCCGCCCGTGGCCGCACCGGGCGCCGCATCGACCTGAAAGACGACCTGTTTGGCACGGTAAGGCTGTCCGTCAGGTCCGGTCACGCTGTCGGCGTTCGCCAGGTTACTGGCCGCCACGTTCAGACGTTTGGACTGAGCGGTTAACGCCGAACCGGCGATATCAAAAATGTTCAGCAAGGCCATTTATCAGTTGCCCCCCTGCAGGACGTTCATCATGCCTTTGATTTGTCCGCCGAGTAGGGTCAGGCCCGTCTGGTATTTCAGGCTGTTATCGGCGAACTGCGTACGCTCCCGGTCCATATCCACGGTGTTACCGTCGAGTGATGGCTGGTCGGGGATGCGATAAAGTAAATCGGTCGCTGGCGCGGTCATCGCCTGAGCAGGAATATGGCGAGAGGATGTCATGGCAAGTGCAACACCCGTTCCTTCGGCACGTCCACGCTCCATCACCTTTTTGAGTTCACTGGAAAAATCAATATCGCGCGCCTGATACCCGGGCGTATCGGCGTTAGCGATGTTGGCGGCTAAAATCTCCTGCCGCTGGGCGCGTAAATTGAGCGCTTCCTGCTGAAAACGTAACGCGGCGTCGAGTTTATCGAGCATGTCTCCTCCGCTGATGGCAAAATTTCAGTTCACAGCTTAAATCTCACCCGGTCTCCCCTATCGACGGAATAAGCGCAAAATGCGTCGCTATTTATTCCGTTGATGCAAAACCACTGCAGGTAGAATTCAGTCAACTCTGGAAACGGTGGAACTTGCGATGCAAACGTTAAAACGTGGTCTGGTGGCGGCTTTCTTGCTGTTTAGCCCTCTGGTGCAGGCTGAAGGTTTACAGGATCAGTTAACGGCTTTCTTTGCGGAAAAGCTGGCAGGCTTTAGCGATGACGTTACCGTTACCGTACGTACGCCCCCGAATCTGTACCCCACCTGTGAGCAACCGTCATTCAGCGTCACGGGAACCACGAAGCTGTGGGGCAATGTGAACGTGCTGGCTCGCTGCGCCAACGAAAAACGCTATTTACAGGTTGCCGTTCAGGCGACGGGCAATTATGTTGTTGCCGCCGTGCCTATTGCGCGTGGCAGCCTGCTGCAGGCAAACAGCGTGACGTTGAAGCGCGGGCGCCTGGATCAGCTCCCGCCACGGACAATGCTGGAAATGAACCAGGCACAGGATGCCGTCAGCCTGCGCGATGTTGCGCCAGGCCAGCCGATTCAGCTTTCAATGCTGCGCCAGGCATGGCGTGTCAAAGCGGGACAGCAGGTGATGGTTGTGGCCAACGGAGACGGCTTTAGCATCAACAGTGAAGGGAAAGCGTTAAACAATGCCGCGGTCGCGCAAAACGCCCGCGTCAGAATGTCCTCAGGCCAGGTGGTGAGCGGAACCGTCGATTCTGATGGGAATATTCTGATTAACCTATAATCTTTTTAAAGATTTCGCGGCGCGTGCCGATAAATATTCAACTAATGATGATGTCAGGCGCAAACGCCGCGAACCCTCGATGAGGACAACACTATGAGCATTGATCGTACATCAGCCCTGAAGCCGGTAAGCGCTGTACAGCCTCGCGAAACGAATGACGCTGCCCCTCAGAAAACGCGTCTGGAAAAACCGTCAACGTCTAACAGCACCAGCGTGACGCTGAGCGATGCCCAGGCAAAACTGATGCAGCCCGGCAGCAACGATATCAATATGGAACGTGTGGAAGCGCTGAAAACCGCAATTCGTAACGGCGAGCTGAAAATGGACACCAGCAAAATCGCTGACGCCCTGATTCAGGAAGCACAGAGTTTCTTACAGAGTAACTAACCGTATGAGTCGACTGTCAGAAATACTGGATCACATGACGGTTGTCCTGAACGACCTGAAAACGGTAATGGACGCTGAACAGCAGCACCTCTCTTCCGGTAACATCAACGGCAGTGCGCTGCAGCGGATTACTGAGGATAAGAGTTCGCTTCTGGCGACGCTGGATTATCTGGAGCAGCAACGACGCGCTGAGCAGGATCCTAAGCGCAGCGCCAATGACGATATTGTTGAGCGCTGGCAGACCATAACGGAAAAAACCCAGCACCTGCGCGACCTCAACCAGCATAACGGCTGGCTGCTTGAAGGCCAGATAGAGCGTAATCAGCAGGCGCTTGAGGTGTTGAAGCCGCATAAAGAAACCGGACTGTACGGTGCGGATGGTCAGACAGCGACAGCGCGCATTGCGGGTGTGAAAAAGATTTCGATTTGACGCATCTGCGACAAATCATGCAGTGGGGAGCACCCTAAGGTGAACTCCCCTTTTGGCGTTTATGCCGTACGGCGGGCAAACTCTTTCACTTTGAAGCCCAGTACGGCGAGCGTGGCAAAGTAAGCTACCACCCCGACGCCCACCACGGCCATCAGCCGCATCAGACGATAAGGCATCGTGCCCTGGGACCACTCTGGCATAACATGCATCATCCCGAGTAATGCCGCAGACATCACCAGTACTGCAATAATCAACCGCACAAGGAAGCTCGCCCAGCCCGGCTGCGGCGTAAAGATATCCTGCTTGCGCAGTTGCCAGTACAACAGCCCGGCATTCAGACAGGCCGCCAGACCAATAGACAGCGACAGACCGGCATGCTTCAGCGGGCCGATAAACGCCAGGTTCATCAGCTGCGTCATAATCAGCGTCACAATGGCAATTTTCACCGGCGTTTTAATGTCCTGACGCGAGTAGAACCCCGGAGCCAGCACCTTGACGACAATCAGCCCCATCAAGCCGACGGAGTAGGCAATCAGCGCCCGCTGGGTCATCGCGGCGTCAAAGGCAGTGAATTTACCGTACTGGAACAGGGACACAGTCAGCGGCTTGGCCAGAATCCCCAGCGCCACCGCACTTGGCAATGCCAGCAGGAAGCAGAGACGTAACCCCCAGTCCATCAGGCGGCAGTATTCATCATGGTTGCCGCTGGCAAAGCTTTTTGACAGCGACGGCAGCAGGATGGTCCCCAGCGCCACGCCCAGCACACCGGATGGAAACTCCATCAGACGGTCCGCGTAGTACATCCACGACACAGAGCCCGACACCAGGAAAGAGGCAAAGATGGTGTTGATGATAAGCGAGATCTGGCTGACGGAGACGCCAAGAATGGCGGGCCCCATCTGCTTAATCACGCGCATCGCGCCGGCATCTTTGAGATTAATGCGCGGCAGCACCAGCATACCGATTTTCTTCAGGTGCGGCAGCTGATACGCCAGCTGCAGCACGCCGCCCACGGTTACCGCCCAGGCCAGCGCCAGTACCGGTGGGTTGAAATGCGGCGCGGCGAACAGGGCAAAACCGATCATGCTGACGTTAAGGAACGTCGGCGCAAACGCCGGAACGGAGAAACGGTTCCAGGTGTTCAGTATCGCCCCCACCAGCGAGGCCAGCGAGATCAGCAGAATATAGGGGAAGGTAATGCGCAGCAGCTGCGAGGTCAGTGCAAATTTATCAGCCGTATCGGCAAAACCGGGGGCGGTCACCAGAATCACCCACGGCGCGGCCAGCATCCCGATAACGGTCACCACGGCTAGCGCCAGGGTCAGTAGCCCAGAGACGTAAGAGACAAAGACGCGGGTCGCATCCTCGCCCTGCTTGCTTTTATATTCCGCGAGAATAGGCACAAATGCCTGCGAAAATGCCCCTTCCGCAAAAATACGACGCAACAGATTTGGCAATTTGAACGCGACGAAAAAGGCGTCCGTCGCCATTCCTGCACCAAAAACCCTTGCCACAATCGCGTCACGTGCAAAGCCCAGCACGCGAGAAAACATGGTCATCGAGCTGACTGCCGCCAGCGATTTTAATAAGTTCATTAACGTGAATTTCCAGAACCATACGGATGTGTAGGCCGGGTTAGCGTAAGCGCTACCCGGCAAAGCCAACAAGCGGCGCTTAGTCTAACCGGATTTCATCGAATTACTATCGGCAGATGTTACAGCGAATTATTCACTCATGGCATCGCGCCAGAGCCTTTCCACAATGCGCTGCGCCAGAATGGCCTGCTCGCCGGACGTTTCAGGAACCGTCTGATTTTGCACACAGGTGATGAAGTGACGGGCACATCCTGCGAAACCACGCTGCTCAAGCGTACTTTGCCAGCCGGGTGCAGGAGGCGTAGCAACGCCATTGCCCTTCTCTTCGCGCCACTCGCGCATATCGGTAATGTCATACAGCGCACCGTCGGTGACGGCCTGAACGAACTCACGCTGGCTGCCCGCACGACGGTGCATACTGGTGGTAATCTGAAGATGCTCAACGGCAAAATGGTGTTCCGCGTACACCATCTCCCCTCGTTCGTTAGTGACCAGGGTGCCGCTTTTCAGCTGTGCATTACCGTTGCTCAGCCACAGCGCGGTATCCACCACGTGAAGATAATCATCAAGAAGGGTAAAACGCAGATCGTTCGGCCCTACGCTGTCGGTACGATGCTTATCCATACGCAGCGAAGCCATATTGCCGGACTGCGCTTTCAGCTGCTGGTAAAGCGGCGCAAAGCGGCGGTTAAACCCCACCATCAGGGTCAGGTTTTTACGCGCCGCCAGATCAATCAGGCGTTCGGCGTCCTGCACGTTTTCCGCCAGCGGTTTATCCACGCAGACGTGGACGCCCGCATTGAGCAGCTCGCTTACCACCTGATAGTGGGTGGCCGTAGAGGTATGCACAAAGACGGCGTCACACTCGCGGGCCAGATCCTGCAGCGAGGCGGCATACGGAATACGCCAGGTTGCGCAGATACGCTCTGCTTTTTCACGGCCAGGAGACCATGCGCCTTGCAGCGTCCAGTCGGTCGCAGCCCCTAAAACCGGTAGCCAGGCTTTTTGCGCTATTCCGCCCAGCCCCACGACGCCAATGCGTAATTTTTTCACCGTCAGTCTCCCAAATGTGCCAGTAATGCATCCAGACGTTGTTTCAACCCGGCAACCTCACCTTCCAGAGCCTCCACACGGGCAACCAAATCGTCATCGCCAGTTGTTATATCGGTTACAGGAGACTTAACTGAAATATCAACGTCACCGCAGAAGAGATGCATATAGCGGCTTTCACGTTTACCCGGCTCGCGGGCCAGACGGACAACGTACGGGCCATCTTCACGTGCGGCCAGCCCCTCCAGCGTCTGCTCAACTTCCTGCATGTCGCTAAACTCATGCATACGGGAAGCACGCGTGCGCAGCTCCCCTGGCGTCTGCGCCCCGCGCAACAGCAGCGTAGTAACGACCGCCACTTCGGCGCTGCTCAGCTTCAGGTCGCCAAATTCGGAGTTACAGAAACGCTGTTCGTATTTGGTCACGCGGTTACCGAAGCCGCTGACGGTGCGCAGATAGTGGCGTTTTACCAGCGCATCCAGCACCTCCTGAACGTCATGCTCGCTGAGGTTCATCACCGGCTCACGGTTCGTTTTTTGGTTACAGGCCATGGTCACGGCGTTAACAGAAAGCGGATACTGTTCCGGCGTGGTGACCTGTTTTTCGAGTAAGCACCCAATCACGCGCGCTTCTGTACCGTTTAGCTGATACTTCATCTTTTCTCCTTAACGACCTGCAGTCCAGTCACGGGTGGTTAACGCCGTCAGCACGTGGTCACGCCACTCGCCGTCTATCAACAAATAGTCTTTGGCGTAACCTTCTTTCTCGAACCCTAAGCGCGCCAGTAAATTTCCGCTGCGCTGATTATGCGGCATATAGTTCGCCATAATGCGATGAATGTGTTGCGTACGTTGCATATAGCGGATTGCCGCCGTTAACGCCTCGTACATCAGCCCCTGCCCCTGCCATTTCTGACCGATGGAGTAGCCAAGGTAACAGGCGTGAAACGACCCGCGCACCACATTCGAGAAATTGGCGATCCCGATAATTTCTTTCTCTTCTGGATCCAGCAACGCAAAATAAAACGCGCTACCCTGCTTATGAAATTCCGCAATCATGCTGAGGCGCGCCTGCCAGCCGGAGGGGTAACAATGGCTCTCATCCCGAACGGGTTCCCAGGGTTTCAAAAACTGGCGATTCTCGGCGTAATAATCCGCCAGACGCCAGGCATCACGCTCATGCACCAGACGAACGACCAGCCGGTCCGTTGTCAGACGCACTTTTGGCACATTACTGCGATAGCCAAACATCAATACCACTCCTTCCCGTCACTTCAGCTTGCCCATTAGCTTTACTATACCTGCGCCCGTGCCGTCTGTGAAAACAGTGACATACCATTTTCACCTCTTTTCACCTTTTTCAATGAAAACTCTCTATCAAAGCACCCTTTTGATAAAAAAATATTGTCGCGTCCAGGGGTGGGAAAAAACGTGGCGACACCGCAGAATGTTAGCGTGCTCACCTTCTTATTTTCCCTGGAGGGAAAATGTCCCGCGTATCACAGGCGAGGAGCCTGGGTAAATATTTCCTGTTAGTCGATAACATGCTGGTCGTGCTCGGCTTTTTTGTCGTGTTCCCTCTCATCTCGATCCGCTTTGTCGATCAAATGGGCTGGGCGGCGGTAATGGTCGGTATTGCCCTGGGACTGCGTCAGTTTGTCCAGCAGGGTCTGGGCGTCTTTGGCGGCGCGATCGCTGACCGCTTTGGCGCTAAACCAATGATCGTGACCGGTATGCTGCTCCGCGCGGCAGGCTTTGCCACGATGGCCGTTGCCCACGAGCCCTGGCTGCTCTGGTTCTCCTGCTTCCTCTCAGGTATCGGCGGCACGCTGTTTGACCCGCCCCGTACCGCGCTGGTGGTGAAGCTGATTCGCCCGCAGCACCGGGGGCGTTTCTTCTCCATTCTGATGATGCAGGACAGTGCCGGCGCGGTGGTTGGCGCATTGCTGGGAAGCTGGCTGCTGCAGTACGATTTCCGTCTGGTCTGTGCGGCCGGGGCGGTACTCTTTATTCTGTGCGCGCTGTTTAACGGTCTCTATCTTCCCGCCTGGAAACTGTCGACGGTAAAAGCGCCGGTGCGCGAAGGGCTAGGTCGCGTGCTTCGCGACAAGCGTTTTGTCACCTACGTATTGACCCTGACCGGGTATTACATGCTGGCCGTGCAGGTGATGCTGATGCTGCCGATCATGGTAAACGATATTGCGGGCACGCCTGCTGCCGTTAAATGGATGTACGCCATTGAAGCCTGCCTGTCACTGACGCTGCTCTACCCCATCGCCCGCTGGAGCGAACGGCGTTTTCGCCTGGAACATCGCCTGATGGCCGGGCTGTTTCTGATGACGCTGAGCATGATGCCGATCGGTCTGGTGAGCTCGCTCCAGCAGCTGTTTACGCTGATTTGCACCTTCTATATCGGCTCCATCATCGCCGAGCCCGCCCGGGAAACGCTGAGCGCCTCGCTTGCGGACGCGCGTGCCCGCGGCAGCTATATGGGATTCAGCCGACTCGGTCTGGCCTTTGGTGGCGCGTTAGGCTACACCGGCGGCGGCTGGCTGTTCGATGCCGGTAAAGCGCTGAATCAACCGGAACTGCCGTGGATGATGCTCGGCGCAGTGGGCTTTATGACGTTACTGGCCCTCTGGTGGCAGTTCAGCCAGAAGCGCAGCGCGAGCGGTATGCTCGAGCCGGGCGCATAATCCTTCTCGTTGGCGGGAGAACTCTCCCGCCTCACTTCTCAGTATTTTCTGCTGGTTTCTGCCATTTCACACTGACATACTGACGCTACAGGACAGAAGCGCCGATTTTTCGTTGAGGAACACCATGAAGAAAATTGTCATTGCCGCCGCATTTATCGTTAGCGGCCTGCTGGTGGGCTGCAATCAGCTTACGCAATACACCGTCAGTGAACAGGAAATTAATCAGGCGCTGGAAAAACATAACAATTTCTCCAAAGACATTGGTGTGCCAGGCCTTGCCGATGCGCATATCATTCTCACCAATCTCACCAGCCAGATTGGTCGTGAAGAGCCCAACAAAGTCACCCTCGCCGGGGATGCCAGCCTTGATATGACCTCCCTTTTTGGCAACCAGAAAGCCAACATCAAGCTCAAGCTGAAGGCACTTCCGGTTTTCAACAAAGAGAAGGGCGCGATTTTCCTGCAGGAGATGGAAGTGGTCGATGCGCAGGTTTCACCGGACAAGATGGCACCGGTTCTGCAAACCCTGATGCCCTATCTGAACCAGTCGCTGCGTAACTATTTCAATCAGCAACCGGCGTATGTCTTAAGCGAAGACAAAAGTAAGGGTGAAGCCCTTGCGAAAAAATACGCAAAAGGGATAGAGGTGAAACCGGGAGAAATCATCATTCCTTTCACCGATTAACCTGAAGGGCGCTGCGGCGCCCTTTTTTTTACGGAAAAGTGTGCAAACGAAAACGTTTCCGCTTATGATTTGTGTCCGGCAAAAACAGCCATCCTTATGACTGATTCCTGACAAGCCGGAGCTTCCATGACTGCACAACCCCAGGTTCTTAAAATCCGCCGCCCTGACGACTGGCATATCCATCTGCGCGATGGCGATATGCTGAAAACCGTCGTGCCTTATACCAGTGAAATTTATGGCCGCGCGATTGTCATGCCAAACCTGGTTCCGCCAGTCACCTCCGTCGATGCCGCGATTGCCTACCGCCAGCGCATTCTGGATGCCGTCCCGGCTGGACATAATTTCACCCCGCTGATGACCTGCTATCTGACCGATTCTCTCGATCCGGACGAAGTTGAGCGCGGGTTTAACGAAGGCGTTTTTACGGCGGCGAAACTCTATCCTGCAAACGCCACCACCAACTCCAGCCACGGCGTCACCAGCATTGATGCCATCATGCCGGTGCTGGAACGTATGCAGAAACTGGGCATGCCGTTGCTGGTACACGGCGAAGTCACGCATGCCGAGATTGATATCTTCGACCGTGAAGCCCGCTTTATCGAGACCGTGATGGAACCGCTGCGTCAGCGCCTGCCTGCGCTTAAAGTGGTCTTTGAACATATCACCACCAAAGACGCCGCAGAATATGTGCGTGACGGCAACGAGTTGATTGCCGCCACCATCACCCCACAGCATCTGATGTTTAACCGTAACCACATGCTGGTAGGCGGGGTACGCCCTCACCTGTACTGCCTGCCGATCCTTAAGCGCAACGTTCACCAGCAGGCGCTGCGCGAACTGGTTGCCAGCGGTTTCTCACGCGCTTTCCTCGGCACAGACTCCGCGCCTCACGCCCGCCATCGTAAAGAGGCGAGCTGCGGCTGCGCAGGCTGTTTCAACGCCCCTACGGCCCTTGCCAGCTATGCAACGGTATTTGAAGAGATGGACGCGCTGGAACATTTCGAAGCGTTCTGCTCCCTCAACGGCCCGCGCTTTTACGGCCTGCCGGTCAATGACACGTTCATTGAACTGGAGCGCAAAGCGAGCCAGGTGGAGGCATCCATTGCCCTGACGGATGATACGCTGATCCCCTTCCTGGCAGGCGAAACCGTCAACTGGACGGTAAAACGCTAAATAATCAACGCCCCTTGTTGTCAAACGAACAATATACCTGTATAAATAAACAGTATATTACACAGGGGGCATTTATGCGTATTGAAGTCACCATAGCCAAAACTACCGTTCTGCCTGCTGGCGCGCTTGACGCACTGGCAGGCGAATTATCCCGTCGTATTCATAACACCTTCCCCGACAATGCAGGCGCCGTCACTGTTCGTTACGCCGCGGCGAACAACCTTTCCGTCATTGGCGGTGCAAAAGAAGATAAAGATCGCATCAGCGAAATCCTGCAGGAAACGTGGGAGAGCGCGGACGACTGGTTCATCACAGATTAACACTGCTCCCTCATTGTGTTTTTTGCCGGGTCGCCCCGGCTTTTTTTTGCCTGAAATTCCAGAAAGTTCAAAATAATTCGGCAACTTCTTTAAAAATCGTGAACAAGATGGTGTTTTATTGCTCGAACAATCCTAAAAAGCAGAAAAATGTGTTGCTAGCTGTTTATTTTTCCCTTAGGAACCCTTATTACTTGTATACTGAAGTTGCTTTCAGAAAAACATGCATTGAACCTCGAAGTCGTTGTCTTCTAACACGCATTATGGGGGTTATAATGGAAAAGAATAGCGAAGTCATCCAGACCCACCCACTCGTTGGCTGGGATATCAGTACCGTAGACAGCTACGATGCACTGATGCTGCGTTTGCACTACCAGACCCCAAATCAGCTGAACCGTGAAGAAGCGGAAGTTGGACAGACGCTGTGGCTTACGACAGACGTCGCCCGTCAGTTTATTTCTATTTTAGAGGCAGGAATTGCAAAAATAGAATCTGGCGACTATCAGGAAAATGAGTATAAACGGCACTAACCGAATGCTCACTTTTCTTTCAACAGGCACCCACGCGGTGCCTTATTTATTTCCCGCTTGTTTGCACCCGCTTTGTTAATTACTCTGCTAAAAAAAACGTACGTGACGAGATGCATATGAGATATGACCTAATCATTATTGGCAGTGGCTCCGTAGGATCGGCCGCCGGGTATTACGCGACACAGGCAGGACTCAATGTCCTGATGATTGACTCTCACCTGCCGCCCCATAGCGAAGGTAGCCACCACGGCGACACGCGTCTCATTCGCCATGCCTATGGCGAGGGGGAACGCTATGTTCCGCTGGTGCTTCGTGCCCAGACGCTGTGGGACGAGCTGGCTAAAGAGACTGAAGAGCGCATTTTCGAACGTACGGGCGTCATCAATCTTGGCCCGGCCCGTTCGGAATTTCTGGCTAATGTGGAACGCAGCGCAAAGGCCTTTAATCTGGAGGTTGAGAAGCTGGACGCGCCGGCTATCACCGCGCGCTGGCCAGAAATTACCGTCCCGGACGATTATATTGGCCTCTTTGAAGCCAACTCCGGGGTGTTGCACTGTGAAACCGCCATCAAAACCTGGATCGACCTTGCCGCCAAAGCGGGCTGTGCGCAATTGTTTAACTGTCCGGTGGAGGCCATCACGCATAACGCAGATGGCGTGACGGTAACGACTCTGGACGGTGAATATTCGGCGTCTCGTTTGCTTATCAGCGCTGGAACCTGGGTCACCCGCCTGCTGCCAGACCTGCCGATCCAGCCCGTGCGTAAGGTCTTTTCGTGGTTCCAGTCGGATGGTCGCTACAGTGCCCAGAATAAATTCCCGGCGTTCACCGGCGAGTTGCCCAATGGCGATCAGTTCTACGGTTTCCCTTCCGAAAAAGACGCGCTCAAGATTGGAAAACACAACGGGGGGCAAGTTATCTCCTCACCTGACGAGCGTAAACCGTTTGGTGCTTGTCCGCAGGATGGTTCAGAAGCCTTCTCGTTCCTGCGCAATATTCTCCCGGGCGTGGGTGGCCTGCTCTACGGCGCGGCCTGCACCTACGACAACACGCCGGATGAAGACTTTATCATTGATACGCTGCCAGGACATGACAACACCCTGCTCATTACCGGGCTGAGCGGACACGGATTTAAGTTCGCTTCCGTGCTGGGTGAAATCGCCGCGCAATTTGCTCAGGGTATCACGCCTCAGTTTGATCTGACGCCCTTCTCACTCGCGCGTTTTAACGGATAATCGCTATGGGCTCCGGACAGTTCGGGGCCCGTTTTCTTTACGGTGAATCATGGGGCATTATGCGCAGGATCGTGAGTTTTCTCGTCAATAATATTCGCGAACATTTTATGCTCTATATCTTACTGTGGGCACTACTTGCGATCGTTGATTTTATTTACATTGTATTTTATTGAAAGCGTTGACTGACATTTATTGACGTTACTTTATGTTTATTTAATCTCTTTTCCCCTGCTTATTCCGCCTTGCACGAAGCCTTTGAATTACCTTTGCGGTTCCTTTTCAAAATTGCTGAAATAAATAAAATAAAAATCCATATACTCTTATTTCAGTTGCAATATCTTGCCTTCCCGTTCATTTTTACGTTTCGGTTAATTTGAAAATGGACATTCTGATGCAATTGCGTAACTCCTCCCGGCGCTACGGAATAATATCCATAAGTTTGCACTGGATATTTGCCATTGCCGTCTATGGCATGTTCGGACTTGGACTCTGGATGGTCACGCTCAGCTATTACGACGGCTGGTATCACCAGGCGCCGGAGTTGCATAAAAGCATCGGCGTTTTGCTGATGCTGGGGCTGATTTTCCGCGTGATATGGCGACATATCTCCCCGCCACCTGCAGCACCGAAGACCCACAGTAAATTGACCCGTTTCAGTGCTGTCGCCGCGCATATTGCGCTTTATGCGCTGCTCTTCGCCATTCTGATCAGCGGCTATCTCATTTCGACGGCAGACGGCAAGCCGATCAGCGTTTTTGGTCTGTTCGAGGTGCCAGCAACGCTCAGTGATGCTGGGGTTCAGGCCGACACGGCGGGGGTGGTCCACCTCTGGCTTGCCTGGAGCGTGGTGATCCTGTCCGTGCTGCACGGGCTTGCCGCCCTTAAACACCACTTTATTGATAAAGACGATACGCTCAAGCGCATGCTTGGCCGCTCGTCAATTGACTCTGGAGTATAAAATGAAAAAACACCTGCTGGGTATCGCACTGGGCTCTCTGTTATTCACCACCGGTTCCGCCGTGGCGGCGGATTATAAAATTGATAAAGAGGGCCAGCACGCGTTCGTCAATTTCCGTATTCAGCATCTGGGATACAGCTGGCTGTACGGTACCTTTAAAGATTTTGACGGCACATTCACCTTTGACGAGAAAAATCCTGCGGCGGATAAAGTCAATGTGACCATTAATACGAACAGCGTTGACACCAATCATGCTGAGCGCGATAAACACCTGCGCAGCGCAGAGTTCCTGAACGTCACTAAATTCCCGAAAGCGACTTTCACCTCTACGGACGTGAAAAAAGACGGTGATAAGTTGAATATTACCGGTAATCTTACCCTGAATGGCGTTACGAAACCCGTGACTCTGGATGCAAAATTGATCGGCCAGGGTGACGATCCGTGGGGGGGTAAACGCGCAGGTTTTGAAGCGGCAGGAAAAATTCACCTGAAAGATTTTAATATCACAACGGATTTGGGTCCGGCGTCTCAGGATGTTGAGCTGGTTATTTCTGTTGAAGGTGTGCAGCAGAAGTCATAATAGATTCGCCCGGCAGGATCTCGCCTGCCGGGCGTTATTATCATTCCGGGTCGGGAATACCCAGTTTGGTATTCAGACGGCCGCGTGATTTATTAAAAATCTTATTGCCGTTTTCTCGTCCCGCACGACGCCGACGCTGCTCTTCTTCCGGCAGAATACTCTCTTCACTGCACAGTTCACTGCAGCAACCGTTAAACTTCTCGGCACAGGCAGGGCACTGGATGAACAGCAGATGGCAACCGTCGTTTTTACAGTTGGTATGGGTATCGCACGGCGCACCGCACTGGTGGCACTGGGCAATAACGTCTTCCGAAATACGCTCACCCATACGCTCGTCAAAGACAAAGTTTTTCCCGATAAAACGCACCGGTAAACCCTGCTCGCGCGCGCGGCGGGCGTACTCGATAATGCCGCCTTCAATGTGCCAGACCTTATTAAAGCCGTTGTGCTTCATCCACGCGCTGGCTTTCTCACAGCGGATACCGCCGGTGCAGTACATAACGATTTTTTTATCTTTATGCTCCTGCATCATCTCAACCGCTTTAGGCAGTTGCTCGCGGAAGGTATCGGCCGGGATTTCCATCGCGTTCTCGAAATGCCCCACTTCGTATTCATAGTGGTTACGCATATCAATGAACACGGCATCCGGATCGTCCAGCATCGCATTCACTTCCGCGGCCTTCAGATATTCACCGACGTTCGCCGGGTTAAATTCAGGATCGTCAATACCGTCCGCCACAATGCGTTCACGCACCTTCATGCGCAGCACCCAGAAGGATTTCCCGTCATCGTCCAGGGCAATGTTCAGACGTAAGCCGTCGAGGGCGGGGTCGAAGCGATAAAGACACTCGCGGAAAGCGCTGACTTTGCTTTCCGGTACGCTAATCTGCGCGTTGATGCCTTCGCGGGCAAGGTAGACGCGCCCGAAAACGTTCAGCGCCGTGAAGGCCTGGTAAAGCGCATCGCGGGTCGCCTGCGGATCGTCGATCGTGAAGTATTTATAGAAAGAGATGGTTGTGCGCGGTTCGGTTTCAGCCAACATACGCGCTCTTAACATCTCATTCGACACGCGGTTGTGTAACACTGGCATGGTGTACAGTCCTGGAATCGTTAGAGAGAATGAAAAATCGGTCGGCATCATATAGCAAACAAAACCAATTTACATCCACACAATTTACGCTACATTTCACACACCCTGATTAATCAGGTTTAACAATTGCTCTCGTCGTACAGGTTTCGTTGGCAGATATTTTGGCAACGTCTCAAAAAATGCGACAATAGCGAAACAGGACGTTTGAACACAGGAAAGACATGACCCAGTTACCCAAATTTACCGTCGCCCTTTTGCACCCTCGCTATTGGATGACCTGGCTTGGCATTGGCTTTTTATGGCTACTGGTACAGCTTCCCTACCCTGTTATCTTCCGGTTAGGTAAATCGTTAGGCCGAATCGCGCTAACGTTCATGAAGCGTCGGGCGCGCATCGCGTACCGAAATCTTGAGCTGTGCTTCCCGCAGATGAGCGAGGCAGAGCGCCACGATATGGTCACGAAGAATTTCGAATCCGTCGGTATGGGGCTCATGGAAACCGGTATGGCGTGGTTCTGGTCAGATAAGCGCATGGCGCGCTGGAGCAAAGTGACGGGAACCGGCATGGAGCCCGTGCATACGCTTCAGGCTAACCAGACCGGCGTTCTGCTGATCGGGGTTCATTTTCTGACGCTGGAGATCGGGGCGCGGATGTTTGGCATGCAGGCGCCCGGCATCGGTGTTTATCGTCCAAACGACAACCCGGTTATCGATCTCATTCAGACCAACGGCCGCATGCGCTCCAATAAAAGCATGATCGACCGTAAGGATCTGAAGGGCATGATCCGCGCCCTTAAATCCGGTGAAGTGGTCTGGTATGCTCCCGACCACGACTACGGTCCGCAGTCGAGCGTATTTGTGCCGTTCTTCGCCGTTGAAGAGGCGGCCACCACCACCGGCACCTGGATGCTGGCACGGATGTCCAAAGCCGCCATCGTCCCCTTTGTGCCCCGCCGTATGCCGGATGGCTCAGGCTACGAGCTGATGATGCTCGAACCGGAGCTCGCGCCGCCGTTAGACGATGCAGAAACCACCGCGCGCTGGATGAACAGCGTTGTAGAGAAGTGCATCATGCTGGCCCCTGAGCAGTATATGTGGCTGCATCGCCGCTTTAAAACGCGACCACAGGGCACACCGTCCCGCTATTGATCCTCATGCGGCCCCATTCGGGCCGCCTCCTGTTTTAGCTTTAAAAGCGCTTCCGCATTGCGGCAATCATAACCCAGGCGCATAATTAGCAGGCTTATTACTTTATGCCTCAGGTGCTCAGCACCTCATTATGCGGAATGTTATGTCACCCTCAGATGCCCCCATAAACTGGAAACGTAACCTCACGGTTGCGTGGCTTGGCTGTTTTCTTACCGGTGCGGCGTTCAGCCTGGTTATGCCTTTCCTGCCGCTCTACGTCGAACAACTGGGCGTGACGGGCCACAGCGCGCTCAATATGTGGTCTGGACTGGTCTTCAGCATTACGTTTCTCTTCTCCGCGATTGCCTCACCCTTCTGGGGTGGCCTTGCCGATCGCAAGGGCCGAAAAATTATGCTCCTACGTTCTGCGCTGGGGATGGCCATCATCATGGCGCTGATGGGGGTCGCGCAAAACGTCTGGCAGTTCCTGGTATTGCGGGCATTGCTGGGTTTACTGGGCGGATTTATTCCCAATGCGAATGCCCTGATTGCCACGCAAATTCCGCGCCATAAGAGCGGCTGGGCGCTTGGGACGCTCTCCACCGGTGGCGTAAGTGGCGCCTTGCTGGGGCCACTGGCCGGAGGACTGCTGGCGGATAATTACGGCCTGCGCCCGGTCTTTTTCATCACCGCCAGCGTGCTGTTCCTGTGCTTTATCGTCACTCTGCTCTGTATCCGTGAGAACTTCACGCCTGTCGCCAAAAAAGAGATGCTCCATGCCAGAGACGTGCTGACCTCGCTTAAGAATCCCAGACTGGTGCTGAGCCTGTTCGTCACGACAATGATTATTCAGGTCGCTACCGGCTCGATTGCGCCAATTCTGACGCTCTACGTGCGTGACCTGGCGGGTGATGTCAGTAACATCGCCTTTATCAGCGGGCTGATTGCCTCCGTGCCCGGCGTGGCGGCGCTGCTTAGCGCCCCGAGGCTGGGCAAGCTGGGGGATCGGGTGGGCCCGGAAAAAATTCTGATCTGCGCACTGGTGATCTCCGTCCTGCTGCTTGTCCCCATGTCGATGGTGCACTCTCCGTGGCAACTGGGGGTTCTGCGCTTTTTACTGGGCGCCGCCGACGGGGCGTTACTGCCCGCCGTACAGACCCTGCTGGTTTACAACTCCACGAACCAGATCGCCGGACGAATCTTTAGCTATAACCAGTCATTTCGCGATATCGGTAACGTGACCGGACCGCTTCTCGGTGCAGGTATATCCGCCAGCTTTGGTTTCCGCGCCGTCTTTATCGTGACGGCGGGCGTGGTGTTGTTCAACGCGATGTATTCGTGGTTGAGTTTATCCCGCGCGTTACGCCCCACGACAGAATAAGGCGAAAGCCTGACGGCTTATTTTCGCATTCATACTTGCAGAATCCGATCTTCAGCTATTCTTTCCCTGAAACCTTCTGGAAAACAGGGAGACACCAATGACCATGTACGCCACGCTGGAAGAAGCTATTGATGCCGCTCGCGAAGAGTTCCTCGCCGACAATCCCGGTGTTGAGGAAGAAGATGCTGACGTGCAACAACTTAATATCCAAAAATACGTTCTGCAGGACGGGGATATTATGTGGCAGGCCGAATTCTTTGCTGATGAAGGTGAAGAAGGGGAATGTTTGCCGGTCCTGAGCGGTGAAGGCGCGCAGGCCGTCTTTGATGGTGATTATGACGAAATCGAGTTACGGCAGGAGTGGCTGGAAGAGAACACCCTGCACGAGTGGGATGAGGGCGAATTTCAGCTCGAACCCCCGCTGGATACGGAAGAAGGTCAAACCGCAGCCGATGAGTGGGACGAGCGTTGATTTACGCTACTCGTACGGGCCGTGGCTGGCATCGATGGGCAGCAACAGCGTGTCGAAAATCAGCGAAAACGGCAGATCGAGCACGGTCAGGTAGCGCCACGCGGAATCACGGACATCCCATTTCACACCCGGGTAATACTGATTCCCATGGCCCTGCCCTGGAATAGTGCGGCTGATGATGCTGCCGCAGCCGCTAAGCAGGCATGCCATCAGGACGACAATGATTATTCTCATAAGTTACCTCTAAAAAAATACCGGCGATTAAGCCGGTATTTTTATCTGGCGGGTGGCGCTACGCTTACCCGCCCTGGTTAACAACTTACTTCGCCTTCAGTGCAAGCGGATTCAGCTTCACGTCTTTGTAGTAGTTCACCCACGAAGAATACTTTTCCGGAGCGGACCATACGCGATAGTGAAGCCTTGCCATCGTGACCGGATCGCTCAGCAGCACCAGACGACGGTCGCGGTTGAGTTTTTCCGGCGTCTCGTTAAGCGCCTGCTCAACGTGACGATCGCGGGCAATCTCCAGCACATGACTTGCACGGTGACGCGCCGTCGCCATGGCTGTTGCCAGGGCGTTAAATGACGGGTTAAACACGGCGTGCATAAAGCCATCATCCAGCGTGCGATTGCGGTTCTGCTCCAGATAGGTATCGGTATCCACCAGCACCTTCGGCGGGGAGTACTCTTCCGGGATCAGGAACAGTTTCCAGCGTTTAGTCCGCAGTCCCACCGTTGAACGGCTGGAGATCACAGAGACGAACGGCGACAGGATCAGCGAGAAGACAATCGGCGCCAGCCAGAACAGGAAGCGCAGATCCAGCCAGGCCATGCCCGCCGCCCACACCAGCCCCAGCAGCAGCTGAGAACCGTGACGCATGAAGGCTTCGCCCCACGGCGTGGAGTCGTCATCACGCTGCGGTGAGTTCCAGACCACTTCCCAGCCCAGGAACGCACTGACCACAAACACGGTGTGGAACAGCATACGCACCGGTGCCAGCAGCACGGAGAACAGCACTTCCAGCAGCAGTGAAAGGGTCACGCGGAAGAAACCGCCGTACTCTTTCGAACCTTTGCACCAGATCAGGATGATACTGAGCAGCTTAGGCAGGAACAGCAGCACCATGGTAGACGCAAACAGTGCAATTGCCAGCTCCGGACGCCACTGCGGCCACACCGGGAACAGCTGGCGCGGTTGCAGGAAGTATTGCGGCTCCGTCAAAGCATGGACGACCTGCAATGCAGTAGAGAGCGCAAGGAACATGAACCACAGCGGTGCAGAGAGATAAGACATCACGCCCGTCAGGAACACCGCGCGGTGAACCGGGTGCATCCCTTTGACAAGGAACAGGCGGAAGTTCATCAGGTTGCCGTGACACCAGCGGCGGTCACGCTTGAGCTCATCCAGCAGGTTCGGCGGCAGCTCTTCGTACGATCCCGGGAGGTCGTAGGCAATCCAGACGCCCCAGCCCGCACGACGCATCAGCGCAGCTTCCACGAAGTCATGCGACAGAATAGAACCGGCAAACGAACCCTCACCTGGCAGCGGCGCCAGCGCACAGTGTTCAATGAACGGCTTCACGCGAATAATGGCGTTGTGACCCCAGTAGTGCGATTCACCCAACTGCCAGAAGTGCAGACCGGCAGTAAACAGCGGCCCGTAAACACGGGTGGCAAACTGCTGGCAGCGCGCATAAAGCGTGTCCATACCGGACGCTTTTGGCGAAGACTGAATGATCCCCGCGTTCGGGTTGGCTTCCATCAGACGCACCAGACCGCTCAGGCAGTCACCGCTCATGACGGAGTCCGCATCCAGCACCACCATGTAGCTGTACTGGTTACCCCAGCGACGGCAGAAGTCATCGATGTTACCGCTTTTACGCTTCACACGACGGCGACGACGACGGTAGAAGATCTGGCCTTCGCCCTGTACTTCTGCAATCAGCTCCATCCACGCTTTTTGTTCTGCAACGCAGATATCCGGGTTGTAACTGTCGCTCAGGATATAGACGTCGAAATGCGCCGCGTTGCCGGTCGCCTTGACGGACTCCCAGGTCGCACGCAGGCCCGCAAATACGCGGTCAACGTCTTCGTTACAAATAGGCATGATCAGCGCGGTACGGTGCTCAGGATTGAGGGGTTCATCCCCGACCGTTGACGCTGAAATGCTGTATTTGTCCCGCCCCATCAGCAATTGCAGGAAGCCCATTAGCGCGGTCCAGAAACCGGCCGAAACCCAGCAGAACAGAACTGCAAACAGCAGGAGGATGCCGCTTTGCAGGATATAAGGCAGTAGCTGCATGAAGGAGACCCAGAGATCCTGGCCCATCATGTCCGTTGGGTTAATAAACGCCCAGCCCTGGTAAGGCAGAATGGTTTTCATGTACCAGGTCGCGACAACCGTTTGTGCCAGCGTCAGAAGCAGCAGGATGTAACGGCGAATAGTCCCCACGGTACGCCATTTCTGCTCAGAGGCCTGCTCTTCTTTCGTCAGGCGTGACAGATAGCGCGGCGTCACATCACGCCCACGCAGGCGATCCCAGAAGCGGCCAACCGGGTTGGTGCGCCATGGATCGGGGAACATAGAGGAACGCGTCGCCTTCGGCATCGCCTGAAGCTGATCGCGTCCTTCGTCGTCTTTAATCAACTGCCCTTCTGCCAGCGAGTCTGGCCATGCCTGCTCCAGACGCGCTTTTACTGACCCCAGCGGCGTATCATCATCACGGGAAAACTGACGATGTTCACCATCCAGCGCGGTGTGAACCGCGCGGATGTCGCTCTTAGGCAGCGCCGCTTTTTCGATATCCGTCAGTGGCATGGCATCAATATATTCAGATGTATTATTCATTGGCAGGTAGCTGATAGCTCCAGGTTTCACTCAGCGGCTGATCGTCACTGACCAGCGCAGCACGCATTTCAGTGGTCTGTTTCGGATCTTTCACTTTCACGCGCAGGGTCAGACGCCAGCCTTTGGTTACCGGATTGTAACGCACCGTGTTTTCAACGATTTCACCGTTATCACCAATGCTGGCCTGAGCCGACACCGCCGTATCCGGAGACAGTTTCTTCATATCCTGGCCTGTGAAGTCCACGACAAACGCCACGGTACCGTCAGGCTGACGGATAAGGTTAGACTGCTTCACATCACCCGTTGAGCGGCGAGTCTGCATCACATACGCGTTATCCGGCGCATGCAGCTTATCTTCGTCGCGGCTGAAGGTAATGGTGTACTTGAAGTTCATCTCTTTGCCGGCTTCCGGCAGTTGATCCGGCGTCCAGTAAGCGACGATGTTATCGTTGGTTTCGTCGTTGGTTGGAATTTCAACCAGCTCTACCTTGCCTTTACCCCAGTCGCCTTTCGGCGTAACCCAGGCGCTTGGGCGCAGGTCATAACGATCGTCCAAATCTTCAAAGCGAGAGAACTGACGGCCACGCTGCAGCAGGCCAAAGCCCTGCGGGTTTTCCATCGCAAAGCTGCTTACTGCCAGATGTTTCGGATTATTCAGCGGACGCCAGATCCACTCACCGTTACCGGCATGAATAGACAGACCATTGGAGTCATGCAGTTCCGGGCGGAAGTTGGTTGCCGGCGACGGCTGGTTTGGCCCAAACAGGAACATACTGGTAAGCGGCGCAACGCCCAGTTTGCCCACTTTGTCACGCAGATAGACTTTAGACTGCACGTCAACGACCGTGTCACGACCCGGCATAATCACAAAGCGATAGGCACCGGTTGCGCGCGGGGAGTCCAGCAGCGCATAAATAGTCAGACGTTTGTCCGTTGGTTTTGGACGTTCAATCCAGAACTCGCGGAAACGCGGAAACTCTTCACCTGATGGCAGCGCGGTATCAATGGCCAGACCACGCGCAGAAAGCCCGTACACCTGCCCCGCGCCAATCACGCGGAAGTAGCTGGCGCCAAGCATGCTGACGATTTCGTCGTTTTTATCTTTGCTGTTAATCGGGTAAAGCACCTTGAAGCCTGCGAAGCCCAGGTCTTTCACCGTATCTTTGTCGTGTTGCACATTGCCAAAATTGAAGTAATCCGGGCTGTACTTGATCTTACGTACCGCGGTCGCCGTCACTTCATTGATGGCAACAGGCGTGTCGAAGTACATACCCTGATGATAAAATTCAAGCTTGAACGGGGTTTTAATGTTGTTCCAGTACGCTTTATCGTGATTGAACTGGATCTGCTGATAGTCCGCATACTTCATGTCGCGGAAAACGGAGGGCAAGTTACTTTTCGGCGCTTCGTAGCTCTTGCCTGCCATCGATTTTGCCTGTTTTGCGACATCGTCGATGTTAAAGGCCAGTGCCGATGAGGTATACAGTGATAACACGACTGCAGCACCCACCCAACGCATTTTCATCATCTGTGGTTTATGTTTCATAATAAGTAAGCACTTCCCCCTTTGTGTGCTTATATCGATCCGATCCATTTTAATGGAAACTCAGGCAATCCGACAACATAATCACTGCTTTGTTCAGCTACTGGCTCATGGATTAAGCAAATGAAAGAACCCGCGATTCACTTTGCGTGCTTATCCTGGAGACAGTGTGTCGGTCTTGGTGTAGGGTTGGCGTCGAATGTAACCATTATGAGTCTTAGGGATAAGACGAAAAGTCTGAGAATGCACAAAGTTATATGAGCACATCACCAACAGAACGTGAATATTTCCTCGACTCGATCCGGGCATGGCTGATGCTATTGGGGATCCCCTTTCACATTTCACTGATTTACTCCAGCCACACGTGGCATGTTAATAGCCAGATGCCCTCCTGGTGGCTCACGCTGTTTAATGACTTTATTCACGCCTTCCGTATGCAGGTGTTTTTTGTCATTTCAGGCTATTTCTCCTACATGCTTTTTTTACGCTATCCGCTGAAGCGCTGGTGGAAAGTCCGCGTAGAGCGCGTGGGTATTCCTATGTTGACCGCCATCCCGCTGCTGACGCTGCCGCAGTTCATTATGCTGCAGTATGTTAAAGGCAAAGCAGAGAACTGGCCGAATCTTACGCTGTATGAAAAGTACAATACGCTGGTCTGGGAACTGGTGTCTCACCTCTGGTTCCTGCTGGTACTGGTGGTACTGACCACGGTCAGCCTGGTGATCTTTAGCCGTCTGCGCCGTCATTTAAGCACGACCGCTGACGCCTTCTTCGCCAACGTCACGCTGGGCAAACTGTCGGTGCTCTTTTTGCTGCTTGGCGTTGCTTATGCCGCCGTGAGACGCACTCTGTTTATCGTCTACCCACCGATACTGAGCGACGGGTTGTTTAATTTTGTGGTGATGCAGTCGCTGTTCTACATTCCGTTCTTTTTAATTGGCGCACTGGCGTTTATTTATCCGAAGCTTAAAGCCTTGTTTACCACACCGTCACCGTGGTGCGCAGTGGGTGCCGCCTTCGCGTTTGCGGCCTATCTGCTGAACCAGCGCTACGGTAGCGGCGACGCCTGGATGTATGAAACGGAAAGCGTGATCACTATGCTGCTGGGCTTGTGGATGGTGAATGTGGTGTTCGCACTCGGCCACCGCTTGCTGAACTTTAAGTCCAGCCGCGTGACCTACTTCGTCAATGCTTCACTGTTTATCTATCTGGTGCATCACCCGTTGACGCTGTTCTTCGGGGCTTACATCACGCCGCATATCGCCTCTAACACGCTGGGCTTCTTTACCGGACTGGTGTTTGTAGTGGGCGTGGCGATCGTGCTCTACGAGATCCATCTGCGGATCCCTCTCCTGCGTTTCCTGTTTTCAGGCAAGCCCCAGACGAAAACTGCCTGAGCAGCGTGGCGCACTGACGGTGCGCCACGTTTGTTTCAACTCTCCAACGCTTGTCTGCGCTGCGCCAACAACCGCTGATACAGATGCAGGGTGTCTTCATCAAAACAGACAAAGGTCACCTTCTCTGGCAGCGGTTTCAGCGACAGGTAACGGTAAACGGTTTCTACCGCGATGGTCGCCGCTGCCGCCTTAGGATAACCATACACGCCGGTACTAATTGCCGGAAACGCCATCGTTTTGTATCCGTTGTCGGCGGCAAGCCGTAGGCAGTTTCGGTATGCCTCTTCCAGCAGACTCGCTTCATGGTGGTCGCCGCCCTGCCATACTGGGCCAACGGCGTGAATCACCGCTTTGGCCGGAAGGTTGCCCGCAAGCGTAATCACCGCATGGCCCGGCGGGCATTCGCCCTGTTGCTGACGCACGATTTTACAGGCTTCCAGCAGCTGCGGTCCGGCAGCGCGGTGAATAGCACCGTCAACCCCGCCTCCCCCCATCAGGGAAGGATTGGCCGCATTGACGATGACATCGACATGCTGGGTCGTAATATCGCCATGAATCACTTCAATTTGCGGTTTCATAAAAGCCCTCTGCTACCCGCCTTTTTCTTAAGTGTATCGCAGAGGGGTTATTGAGAAAAACGATCGGCGGTAAAACACGAATTAGCGGTACTGGATCTGAACCACTGCGAGCGTTTTTTCAGGATTAAGGTATTTCATATCCACTGTCGCCAGGCTGGAAGGTGTCGTCATGCCGTTCAGCGCATCGTCGTAACTGACCATACGGGTTTGCATACGGTTTTTATCCGGGCACGATACCGCCAGCTGCCGATGTTGCTGCGTAACTTCACACGGGTCAGCAACGATTGCACCGCGAAAGTGAATGACGCCCCCTTCCGCAAAAGTGGCCGAATGTGCAGGAACGATAAAGGCAGAAACGAGCAGGCCCAAACCTGAAATAAGATGTGCAAAATTGTGGGTCACGATAGGTACTCCTCAATGAAAATCGTCCATGAGGGGCAAACGCGCTTCATTATGTTAACGAAGTGTCACGTTACGGAACATTACGACACAGTTCCTGATAACAGCATAGCTCAACGGCACAGACCCGCCACCTTCGCAACATATTGATATTATGAATTATTAGAGCGCGCGCCCTCCAGGCGACCACTGTTGTGATAAATGAAGTGCTTTTCCATCAGTGACGGTTACCACGATCGTTACCGTGTCTCCCGCAGAGATATTTAAACTCAAGCGCATTAAATCAATCGCCTGATTAGCGGGGATAAAAAGTGTGTTTTGCTGGCGGGATGAACTTTGTCCACTCTGCCCTTCGCGCAAAGAAACAATCTGGACCTGACAATCACACGATTCCGTCAACGTGACCTGCGGAATAATGGTGGTCATATTGCCCTGCTGTGAGGTTTGAAAGGTTATCTGGCTCGACAGCGCGGCGAGGAGAATTAAGGTATTCATAATTAACTCCCGAAAAAAAACAGGGCATCAGCCCTGTTTTTTGTAGCACAGATGTCAGTATCAGTACTGATGAGCTGTCGCGTGGTTACCAAAGCCAATCTGGGTAACGTTGACGGTGGAGTTAGACGCCGTCTGGTCTACCAGTGCGCCGTTAAGGCCACCGTACTGGCTGACATTCATCACGGAATCTTTACTGTTCCACTGATCAAGTGTCGCACTGTTGCCAAATCCGTTCTGGGTCAGGTTAATGCTACTGTCGTCAGACCCCTGGCCAACGTCAGCGCCGTTACCACCACCGGTCTGGCTAATATTCAGAACTGAATTTCTGGCATCAGTCTGCAGGGCCAGCGCGGAGTTACCGCCACCATTCTGGTAAATATTCAGGGTTGAATTTGGGCCACCGTATCCGCCATGACCATGTCCATGACCCCATCCGCCCTGGTTAATCATACCAGCCATAGCACTACCAGAAACTACGATTGCTGCAAGTGCTGCCACTTTGATAAATTTCATGGTAAACCCCCATCGGATTGATTAAAGTCGTCGCGAAATAACTAGCGTTGAATAACGCGAATTGCCATCTGCGACTGTTTCTGCACTACAACTGCGGTTTTCTGCGTACCGTACTGCGTAATATTTGCTCTATTACCCGACCCTTTCTGGATAATTTTTGCACTATTACCATATCCATCTTGCGTAATACCTGCATCGTTCCCGTTACCGCTCTGATCGATCCAGGCAATATTGTAAGTCCCTGATTGATCAACTCTCGCTCTGTTGCCTGCACCATCCTGGGAAACGACTGACAAGAGTTTCGACCCTTCCTGGCGAATCTGAGCGTCATTAAATACGCCCTGTTGACCAATAATGGCTGCCTGATTTAATGATGAACGACTTAATTCATTAACCGCAAAATTAATTTCAGCATTCGCCAAATCAGTATTAGCCGCGGTTACAAATCCAGGCACACCCAGTAATGTAAACATCAAAAATAACGATGTGTTTTTCATGTTGTCACCCTGGACCCGGCTACCTGAAAACACCCTGTTCGTATTTCGTGTTAAACGACTCGTTTTTTTGTTAACGCGTCGTTACGGTGAAGAGTATGTCCGCTGAAACATTTTAAATATCTCACCCGCGTGGCTTATTTTTATTTATCAGGTCACCACAAAGTCGTAATTTGCAGAAAAAATACACATTACACAGGCTGGTTTAATTTTTTATAGAATATTTATACGCGTTGTGTCGTACAACGACGACAAGCCTGCCCACGCTTCCCTCCGCGTTGTTTAAGCGTAACGGCAGGATGGCATTTTGTTCATCACGTGACACAGGACGTGTTTTCTTAAGCCAGAGAGAGGAGAACATAATGGCTTAGAAAGTATCAGTTACTCATACCAAAGCTTAACGTCTCCAAAATAAAAATTAAGACATAAAATCAACCAGTTAATAAAATTTGTATGATTTTTAAAATCTGTGCACGCCTATTTATATGTACAACTTTCATATCAAATAACAACATTCAAAACAGCCAATATTCACAAATTAATATTGATTTTTAGGTGATGCTGCCAACTTACTGATTTAGTGTATGATGGTGTTTTTGAGGTGCTCCAGTGGCTTCTGTTTCTATCAGCTGTCCCTCCTGTTCAGCTACTGACGGGGTGGTGCGTAACGGCAAAAGCACTGCCGGACATCAGCGCTATCTCTGCTCTCACTGCCGTAAAACATGGCAACTGCAGTTCACTTACACCGCTTCTCAACCCGGTACGCACCAGAAAATCATTGATATGGCCATGAATGGCGTTGGATGCCGGGCAACCGCCCGCATTATGGGCGTTGGCCTCAACACGATTTTCCGCCATTTAAAAAACTCAGGCCGCAGTCGGTAACCTCGCGCATACAGCCGGGCAGTGACGTCATCGTCTGCGCGGAAATGGACGAACAGTGGGGATACGTCGGGGCTAAATCGCGCCAGCGCTGGCTGTTTTACGCGTATGACAGGCTCCGGAAGACGGTTGTTGCGCACGTATTCGGTGAACGCACTATGGCGACGCTGGGGCGTCTTATGAGCCTGCTGTCACCCTTTGACGTGGTGATATGGATGACGGATGGCTGGCCGCTGTATGAATCCCGCCTGAAGGGAAAGCTGCACGTAATCAGCAAGCGATATACGCAGCGAATTGAGCGGCATAACCTGAATCTGAGGCAGCACCTGGCACGGCTGGGACGGAAGTCGCTGTCGTTCTCAAAATCGGTGGAGCTGCATGACAAAGTCATCGGGCATTATCTGAACATAAAACACTATCAATAAGTTGGAGTCATTACCTGATTTTTACATCTTGTTACATGATTAACACTTGCTTTAAACTTCGTAAAAGCTAGATTGAAATTAGCTGTACGAAATTGGTTTTATATTTACCTCCCTGTGGAGGTTATGTTCTGATTCTACACACAGCAGTGCAACATCTGTCAGTACTTCTGGTGCCTTCCTCTTTTCAGGAGGGCAGCTGTCAGGTGCCAAAAATAAGTGGGGTTTCATCATGTATAATGAAGTCCATAGTTTACATGGTCATACATTACTGTTGATCACAAAACCTTCTCTGCAAGCGACAGCTTTATTACAACATTTAAAGCAATCTTTATCATTGAACGGGAAATTGCATAATATTCAACGTTCTTTTGATGATATTGCGCCTGGCAGCATCATTCTGTTTGATATGATGGAAGCTGATAAGAAGCTTATCCATTACTGGCAAGATAACTTAAGCAGGAAAAACAATAATATCCGCGTGTTATTATTGAACACTCCTGATGAATACCCTTTCAGAGATATTGAAAGCTGGCCGCATATCAATGGCGTGTTCTACGTCACTGAAGAAGAAGGCCGGGTGGTAGAGGGTCTGCAGGGCATATTGCGCGGAGAGTGTTATTTCTCGCAAAAGCTGGCCAGCTACCTCATCACGCACTCCGGTAACTACCGCTATAACAGTTCGGAATCCGCGCTGCTCACGCACCGTGAAAAAGAGATCCTGAACAAATTACGCATTGGTGCTTCAAATATTGAAATCGCCCGTTCGTTATTTATCAGCGAAAATACGGTAAAGACGCACCTTTATAATCTTTTCAAGAAGATAGCTGTTAAAAATCGAACTCAGGCTGTTTCATGGGCAAACGATAACCTCAGGCGTTAATCACATGAAGCGCACGTTGAGTTGGATCGCCGCAGCGAGTTTCTTGCTCGCTGCAGGGAACCTGCAGGCCGTCGAGGTCGAAGTTCCCGGATTGTTAACTGACCACACAGTCTCATCGATCGGGCACAGTTTTTACCGGGCCTTCAGTGATAAATGGGACAGTACTTACACGGGTAATTTAACAATCAACGAGCGGCCCAGTGCACGTTGGGGAAGCTGGATAACCATCACGGCTAATCAGGACGTTATTTATCAAACGTTTTTATTCCCCTCGAAAACAGACTTCGATAAAAACGTGGCCTTAGCACTGGCTCAAACTGAAGATGCTATTAATCGCCTGCAAATAGACAAAGCGCTATTAAGCACCAGCGATTTAGCAAAAGATGAGTTCTAGCGAACCGATATGCGGAGGCTGTCATGCGTATTGCATATGCAGTTGTTTCGATAATGCTTATTACCCCTCTTTGCTGGGGCGGAAATATGACGTTCCAGTTCCGTAACCCCAACTTTGGCGGTAACCCTAACAACGGTGCGTTCCTGCTGAATGAAGCTCAGGCGCAAAACTCCTATAAAGATCCCAGTTATAAGGACTTTACCGTTGATACCCCTTCCGCACTGGATAACTTCACCCAGGCTATCCAGTCGCAAATTTTAGGGGGATTGCTGACAAACATTAACACCGGCAAGCCCGGCCGAATGGTGACCAACGATTTTATTGTCGATATCGCCAACAGAGACGGACAACTTCAGTTGAACGTAACCGATCGTAAAACCGGAAAAACCTCCACTATTGAGGTTTCTGGCCTACAAAGCAATTCAACTGACTTTTAAACAATAGCTAAATAAGGACAACGATCATGCAGCGCTTCCTGATATTTGTTGCAGTGTGCTTATTGAGCGGTTGTTTAACTGCTCCGCCTAAAGAAGCTGCAAAACCAACATTAATGCCTCGGGCTCAGAGTTATCGTGATTTAACCCATTTGCCTTCTCCAACGGGCAAAATATTTGTCTCGGTATACAACATTCAGGATGAAACAGGGCAATTTAAGCCCTACCCGGCCAGTAACTTCTCCACGGCAGTGCCGCAAAGCGCCACCGCCATGCTGGTTACCGCACTCAAGGATTCGCACTGGTTTATACCGCTGGAACGCCAGGGGCTACAGAACCTGTTAAATGAACGAAAAATTATTCGTGCGGCACAGGAGAATGGCACCGTCGCGGACAATAACCGAATGCCTCTGCAGTCTCTGGCTGCGGCAAACGTCATGATCGAAGGCTCGATTATCGGATATGAGAGCAACGTTAAATCGGGTGGTGTGGGAGCACGTTACTTTGGGATTGGCGCGGATACCCAGTATCAGCTCGACCAAATTGCCGTTAACCTGCGTGTCGTCAACGTCAGTACCGGTGAAGTGCTCTCCTCGGTAAACACCAGCAAAACGATATTGTCTTATGAAGTCCAGGCGGGGGTATTCCGCTTCATCGACTACCAGCGTTTACTGGAAGGTGAAATTGGTTATACCTCGAATGAACCGGTCATGATGTGTCTGATGTCAGCCATTGAAACCGGCGTGATCTTCCTGATTAACGATGGTATCGATCGCGGGCTGTGGGATCTGCAAAACAAATCAGACGTGCAGAACCCGATCCTGGTGAAATACCGTGATATGTCCGTGCCTCCGGAATCCTGACAGGAAGCGCATAAAAAAGGCGAGATGATTATCTCGCCTTTTTTTATTCACTCACCGCGGTGATGTTTTGCGTTTTTTCCCGTCGCGCCGCCAGCCAGAGACCGCTGTTCTTCATGGCATAGCCAAACAGCAACCCCAGCGCCAGTGAAGGGACGACCAGCTTCCACTCCCCCTGTCCGGCAAAGGTCGCGCACGCCCCCATAAAGGTGCCCGGTACAAACGACAGCAGCAGATGCTTCGCCTGAATACACATCAGGAAGGCAACGACCCCCGTCATGACGTAGCCCAGGATCTCCAGATGCGGCGCAAGCGCGCTGCCTTTCATGATAACCAGCGCCCATATAACGCCGCTCATCAGCGTGCAACCAGAGATAAAGAGCCCTTTCAGCCCTCCCTGCGGGCAGGCGAAATAGGCCGTGCAGCCAAGGAAGCCAGCCCAGCTTAATAAACCGAGAGACACCGCCACCCATCCCCAGATACCGGAGAGAATGCCCGTCGTGATTGCAATACAAAGTAATATGTTCATGGTGCGCATCTTAGCAGATGCGCACCATGGAAATGAGATCAGAAGCACATTACGTGCAAGTTGAAATGTATCGTTGCAGAATTTTTGTGATTTAAATCACTCTTCACTCTCTTCTTCCAGCTCATCCCACATTGCTGCGATGGCGTCGCGCGTCAGCGGAGCCAGCGTTCTCCAGAACGGAGAGGTGGCGTGGGCTTCAACTTTCCCCAGGAAGGTTCCAACCCACGGCAGCAGATACGTCTCGAAGAGGATTTCGATGGCTTCATTTTCATCATCACCCGCGTTGTCTTCGATCCAGGAGGCCGCCAGCAGCAGAGTACCAATATGATCGGCTGGCGTATCGCTCAGCGGCATACCGCGCTCAGAGAGGAATGCCCGCACTTCCGCTTCGGTCGCCCCTTCCTGCCAGGCAGAACGGTAAGGCGAAACGCGGCACTCTTCCCCCACGAACAATGCGTTGTAGTCCGTTGAGATCTGCTGCATATCACAGCTTTTCTGCAGACGTTCCAGTAACTCATCCTGTTCCAGCGGCCAGTTCTGCGCCAGCTTACCCTCGCGAATGAGCGTAAACAGCGGAACCAACAGCGGGTCCTGCGGCTGGCGATAATACAGGGAGCCCAGCACGCGGCAAAGGATGGAGAATTCATTCATTGTGTTATTCCGTTATTCAATTAAAGGTCGGCAAATTCATCAACGGGCGTCATGCCGCGCGACTCCAGGAAGTCGAGCATACGGCGTGGCGTGACGTTCAGGATCTGTGCTTCCGGGAAATTGACGTCCTGCAGCACTTTCATGCACTCGCCAAAATCCCCCAGCGTGAAGGCCGTGTGCGAATCAGAGCCCAGCGCCACCATCCCTCCGGCATCACGCACGGCGGCTGCCACTTCGCGACAGTTGGCTTCACTGCCTTTACGCGAGTGCACGAACGAGGAGTTGTTAATCTCCAGCGCCACACGGTGTTTCGCGGCGGCCTGCGCCACTGCCTGAATATCAATAGGGTATTTAGGATTACCCGGATGGCTGATGATATGCACATTGCCGCTGGCAATGGTGGCAATCATCGCCGCGGTATTGGTCTCTTTATCCTGCGGCGGGAAAACCGGCTCATGGAAACCGGCAAGGATCAGATCTAAGGAGGTCAGCATCGGGCCGGTGCAGTCGATTTCACCGTCGGTGTTTTTGATGTTCGCCTCAATGCCGCGCAGTATCCCAATGCCATCCACCAGACGTGGCCAGATCCGCATATTCACAAAATGCCAGTAGTGCGGCGCATCCGCCATATCCGGGCCGTGATCGGTTATCGCAAAGAGCTTAATACCTTTTAGCTTTGCCTGGGCGATATAATCATGGAGGTTGCTATACGCGTGGGTGCTGGCGACGGTGTGCATATGCAGGTCAACGGGATACATCTTTCTCTCCTCTGCGGTTTTTCCAAAGGATAGCAGTTATCAGCGGCGAATATTAGCAAAAACCCGGCCAACGCCGGGTTTCTCTCAGTAGCCGCGCTGTCGGTCGACCTGACCGGTAACCGCGTTCCCCTTCTCTATTTCACCGATAGTATGCGAGATATAAGCCACCGCCTCAGCCGGTCGCGTCACGGCGGCGACATGCGGGGTCATTGCCACGCGAGGGTGTCGCCATAGAGGGCTTTCTTCAGGCAGCGGCTCACGGCTGTAAACATCCAGCATGGCACCTTTAAGCTTTCCGCTATCCAGCGCCTTCAGCAGATCCGGCTCCACCAGATGCACCCCGCGCGCAAGGTTCATCAGGTAGCTCCGATCGGCCAGCTGATTGAGCAAGGCTTCGTTGATAATCCCCACCGTTTCCGCCGTATTCGGCAGCAGGTTGATCAGCACGCGTGTGCCTTTCAGAAACGCCGGGAGTTCATCCGTTCCGGCAAAACTCTCAACGCCCGGATACGCTTTACGGCTACGGCTCCAGCAGCGTAACGGGAAGCCCCACGGGGCAAGGGCTTCAGCCACCTTTGAGCCCAACAGTCCCGCTCCGAGGATACCGACGGTAAACGCTTCACGTTGATATTCCGGCAGCGGCTCCCAGTGGGATTGCTGCTTAAAGGCCTGATAATCATCAAATCGACGGAACCAGTGCAGGACCTGGCTGACGGCATATTCCTGCATTTGCTGGCCCATACCGGTATCTTCCAGGCGGAACAGGGGGATATCTTCCGGCAGCATCTCCGGGTGTGCCTTCAGTTTGCTCAGAATGGAATCCACGCCAGCGCCAAGCGCAAACACGGCCTTCAGTTTGCGGCCCTGAAGCATCTCAACGGGTGGATGCCAGACCAGCGCATAGTCAGCATGTTCGTTATCGCCCCGCTTCCACTCACGAACGCGCGCGCCCGGCAGTGCTGCCGACAGTGCTTTAATCCAATAAGCCGTATCAAAAGTGGGGTGATAGAAGAGTATATCCATAGTCATTCCTGCCTTTTTTCGCGCTGTTTTGTTTTCATTTTCAAATGGATTGTCAGCATAACAAATTTATGGCGCTATGTTATTGCTGATAAAAAAGACGCTTTTCGCACATTTAGGAATCAGGTTGCCTGAAGTTTGTCTAAACACGCTAAATTACTGAAAAAGTGAGTTGACGGCAGTTCGGCTTTTCCTTACATTAGCGCCCGTCCCGGTAACAACGGGATGACAATATGGTGAGGTGTCCGAGTGGCTGAAGGAGCACGCCTGGAAAGTGTGTATACGGCAACGTATCGGGGGTTCGAATCCCCCCCTCACCGCCATATTCAAGATGAGAGCTCGTACGAAAGTACGGGCTTTTTTCTTTTATATTCTCCAGCGGGGGGGATGAGAACTTTGCTTCCTCTGCGGTGATGGTGTCGGGTGGCGCTTCGCTTACCCGACCTACAAAGAATTTACTCCTCAACCATCCGCGCATACTCTTCGGTTAGAAAATCGACCAGCGCCCTGACCGATGGCAGTAGACCGCGCCGCGAAGGATACACCGCGTGGATCACTTCCCGTCTGGGCTCCCAGGCATCCAGAACCCGCACCAATTCCCCTTTCGCCAACTGATCTTTAACCATTAAAATCGGCAACTGCACCACGCCTACGCCCGCCATCGCCGCTTCCCGCAGCGCCAGCATATCGGTAGTTATAAAGCGCGGCGTGTAGTGGATTTCGGCTTTCGCCCCCTCCGAACCGCTCAGATCCCATTTATGCAGTTGCTTGCCCGCCCCCATACTTAAACCCGGCCAGTCACTGAGTTCAGCAGGCATCACCGGGTTGCCCATCCGCTCAATCAACGCCGGGCTCGCCACCAGGCAGTGTCCTCTGTCAGCCAGCACCCTTAACACCAGATCGCTGTCATCAAACGGACGCGGACGAACGCGGATCGCCACGTCAATGCCTTCACCTACCAGGTCAACCCGCCGGTTGGTGGCCTCCAGCTGAAGATTGATTCCCGGGTAGCGCGCCATAAACCGCGCCAGCATGGGCCCCACATGAACGTGCAGCAACGTGACAGGACACGTTATCCTGACAACACCGCGCGGTTCAGCCTGTAAGGCAGCCACCGCCTCCTCCGCCGCTTCAGCCTCGACCAGCATGGCTTTACAGTGCTGATAGAACGTTTGCCCCACCTCCGTCACCGTAAACTGCCGCGTGGTACGCTGTATCAACCGCACACCCAGTCGCTCTTCCAGTTGCGCAATCCGGCGGCTCAGTTTCGATTTAGGCTGATCGAGCGCCCGACCTGCCGCTGCAAACCCACCGTGGTCCACCACTTTCACAAACCACACGAAATCATTGAGATCCTGCATATGCCCCCATTGTTCCATTTTAAGAACAGTGAATGTCATTTTCACTCTCTACCGGGATATTAGCTCTGAATATAAGCTAATTACATCAACAGCACATCAGGAGTTAATCATGAAAAACGTAACAGGCGTCTATACCGCACCTCGTCCCCATTGGGTCGGAGACGGTTTCCCGGTTCGTTCGATGTTTTCCTATCAGACACACGGTGAATCACTCAGTCCGTTCCTGCTGCTGGACTATGCCGGTCCCTACACCTTCCCGGCGGATGGCGCGAAGCGTGGCGTGGGCGAGCACCCTCACCGTGGCTTTGAAACGGTCACCATCGTCTACTCCGGCGAAGTGGAGCATCGTGACTCCAGCGGCAAAGGCGGGGTCATCGGACCGGGCGACGTGCAGTGGATGACGGCGGGCGCAGGCATTTTGCACGAGGAGTTCCACTCCAGCGCGTTCTCGCAGAAAGGCGGCGAACTGAAAATGATGCAGCTGTGGGTCAACCTGCCCGCCAAAGACAAGATGGCAGCGCCCGGTTACCAGAGCATCACGAAGGCGGATATCCCTGTCGTCACGCTGCCGGATAGCAGCGGAACGTTGCGCGTCATCGCCGGCCGCTTTGACGAGGTGACTGGCCCGGCTCATACCTTCTCACCGCTGAATGTGTGGGATCTGACACTACGCCAGGGCAGCCACCTGACGCTCAATCAGCCTGAAGGCTGGAGCACGGCGCTGGTGGTACTTGAGGGCAGCGTAACGGTGAACGGCACCACGCCAGCGGGTGAGGCACAGCTGATCGTATTCAGTCAGCAAGGCGACAAGCTTCATCTGGAAGCAAACGGCGACGCAAAAGTACTGCTGATGGCCGGCGAGCCGCTGAATGAACCGATTGTGGGCTATGGCCCGTTTGTGATGAACAGTAAAACCGAAATTGCGGAAGCCATTCGTGATTTCAACTCCGGCCGCTTCGGCCAGATCTAAACGTAATAAGGAGCGCAAAATGTCTACCCCTGCAAACTTCAACGGTACACGTCCCGTCATTGACGTAAACGATGCAGTCATGCTGCTTATCGACCACCAGAGCGGGCTGTTCCAGACCGTCGGCGATATGCCGATGCCAGAACTGCGCGCCCGTGCGGCGGCGCTGGCAAAAATCGCCACCCTGGCGAAGATCCCGGTGATCACCACCGCTTCCGTCCCACAAGGACCGAACGGCCCGCTTATCCCGGAGATCCACGCCAATGCGCCGCATGCTCAGTACGTGGCCCGCAAAGGTGAGATCAACGCCTGGGATAACCCGGAGTTTGTCGCGGCAGTAAAAGCCACCGGGCGCAACACGTTGATCATTGCGGGCACGATCACCAGCGTCTGCATGGCCTTCCCGTCGATCAGCGCGGTTGCGGATGGGTATAAAGTCTTTGCGGTAATTGACGCCTCCGGGACCTACAGCAAAATGGCGCAGGAGATCACCCTCGCGCGTGTGATGCAGGCCGGTGTGGTACCGATGGACACCGCGGCGGTGGCGTCTGAGATCCAGCGAACCTGGAACCGCGAAGATGCTGCGGAGTGGGCTGAGGTGTACACCCATATCTTCCCGGCGTACCAGCTGCTGATCGAAAGCTATAGCAAAGCTCAGGAAGTGGTTAAAAACAGCGAAGTGCTCGATTCACAGCGTTAATTCAGCCCTCAGCGGCATGTGCTGATTAAGGCTTAACCGAACAAGCACGAATACAGAAAATCTGCTTGACCGTGTAAGCGCAACTCCCTATAGTAGCGCCCCGTTGCCCCCCACGCGGTCAGGCAGCAAAACAATATGGTGAGGTGTCCGAGTGGCTGAAGGAGCACGCCTGGAAAGTGTGTATACGGCAACGTATCGGGGGTTCGAATCCCCCCTCACCGCCATATTCAAGATGAGAGCTCGTACGAAAGTACGGGCTTTTTTCTTTTATATTCTCCAACAGGGGGGATGAGAATCCCCGACCGGGGTTCGACAAAACCCGTAGGCCCGTGCAAGCGTAGCGCCGCCGGGCGAAACGTTGTCAGCAGTCTGAGCCCGTATTGCGATACGGGCTGTCACGATTAATTGTTCAGTTTCCCTGCGCTTTGCTCTCTCACGACAGAAGTCGTCTGCCCCGGATTCGCAGCCGGTTCATCCTTACGCTCTCCCAGCCAGTAATCGGCATTTTTAATTCCCAGTCGAACCGGATCAAACTGTGGATCCAGTCCCTGTGCATTCTGGGTTTCATAATCCTTAAGGCTTACAAAGGCTTTTTTATGTAAAAGTACAATGGCAATAATGTTAAGCCATGCCATCATCCCAACCCCAATATCCCCCAGTCCCCACGCCAGATCCGCGGTGCGGACGGTCCCGTACACGGTGGAAGCCATCAAACATAATTTGAGCAGGAATGTCAGCCAGGGACGGTGAATTTTACGGTTGATGTAGGCGATATTGGTTTCGGCGATATAGTAGTACGCAATAATGGTGGTAAAGGCGAAGAAGAACAGCGCAATGGCAACAAAGTGATTACCAAAGCCCGGCATCATACTTTCCATCGCCGTCTGAACATAGCCAGGACCTGCGGCCACGCCTGCAATCCCCGTATAGAGTGCAGCGCCGTCGACGCCCTGAACATTATACAGCCCGGTGATCAGCAGCATAAACCCGGTCGCGGAGCAGACAAACAGCGTATCGATATAAACTGAGAATGCCTGCACCAGCCCCTGTTTCACCGGATGGCTCACCGCTGCCGCAGATGAAGCATGCGGTCCGGTCCCCTGTGCCGCTTCATTGGAATAGACGCCGCGCTTAACGCCCCACATAATCGCCTGACCCAGAATCGCGCCAAAGCCCGCTTCAAAGCCAAAAGCACTTTTCCAGATCAGCAGAATAACACCAGGAAGCTCGGCAATATTAATCGCGATAATAACGCAAGCCACAATAATATAGCCGAGTGCCATAAACGGAACGACCATACTGCTAAAACTGGCGATCCTTTTCACACCACCGAAAATAATAAAGCTTAACAGTACGGCAAGTAATGCCGCCGTGACATTGGGATCAAGCCCAAAAGCTATCTCCAGGCTGGCGCCAATCGAGTTTGCTTGAACCCCTGGCATTAATAAACCGCAGGAGAAAATGGTGACGACTGCAAATAACCATGCATACCATTTGACCCCTAATCCTTTTTCGATATAAAAGGCAGGACCGCCACGATATTCACCGTTGATTTTTTCTTTATAAACCTGGCCCAACGTAGATTCCACAAACGCTGAGCTGGCACCCAAAAACGCCACCATCCACATCCAGAAAAGTGCGCCCGGTCCACCGAAGGTGATTGCGGTGGCGACACCAGCAATGTTTCCGGTCCCTACTCGCCCTGCCAGCGTCATCGTCAGTGCCTGGAAAGACGATACCCCTGCATCGGTAGGACGCCCCTGGAACATCAAGGTAATCATATGTTTTATATGACGTAACTGCAAAAAACGACTACGTAATGAGAAATAGAGACCGACACCCAGACATAAGAATATTAACGCCGGGCTCCAGATAACACCGTTAATTGCACCAACCAGTTCGTTCATGTATGACCCTCAACGTGATGTTCCAGGGAAACGGTTCCCCATGGGATTTTCTTGTTAGAATGTTGTTTGAATCAGTACGAAACATAGATAATTACCCTCAATACACCAACTTAATTTTTACAACTTAGTAACATTATGTGACAACATT
This sequence comes from Enterobacter kobei, assembly GCF_001729765.1. Classification (NCBI taxonomy): domain Bacteria; kingdom Pseudomonadati; phylum Pseudomonadota; class Gammaproteobacteria; order Enterobacterales; family Enterobacteriaceae; genus Enterobacter; species Enterobacter kobei. The sequence continues at coordinate 1,721,087 of NZ_CP017181.1, read as the reverse complement.
CACGTTTAAATTTGAACGAACAATTAGCGCGATCATGATATTCATGGGTATTTTGTGGATATTATAAATACGCATCACATTTCGCCAGGCGTGATAAAAACCCACCGCTGAAATGAATACCGAAATGATGAATTCCGTACGACAGGCGATCTATTAAAAGATAACCAGGCGCGAGTAGAGCACAGGAATAAAAGAAGCTTCCCGGCATGATGCCGGGAAGGGATTACTTAAGAAGGATAAAACGGTAATGTTTTACCTTCAGTCGGAATAGACTTGCAACGTCCGCTGACACAGTGCCGAACGCACGCAATCCTCTTTCGTGAAGCGTACCACCCCAATCATCTCATCTTCCTCAAAACGTGACATCGCGTCGCTCAGCCCGGATTTCACGCCGGATGGCAGGTCACACTGGGTAATGTCGCCGTTAACGATGACCGTCACGTTCTCCCCGAGGCGCGTTAAGAACATCTTCATTTGCGCAGCGGTCACGTTCTGAGCCTCGTCAAGAATGACGACCGCATTTTCAAATGTACGTCCGCGCATATAGGCGAACGGCGCGATTTCCACCTTGCCAATCTCTGGTCGCAGGCAGTACTGCATAAAGGATGCACCCAAACGCTTCACCAGCACGTCATAGACGGGTCTGAAGTACGGGGCAAACTTCTCCGAAATATCGCCGGGCAGGAAGCCGAGATCTTCATCCGCTTGCAGTACCGGACGGGTAACAATAATACGCTCCACGTCCTTATGGATCAGCGCTTCCGCCGCTTTGGCTGCACTGATCCAGGTTTTCCCGCATCCGGCTTCACCGGTTGCAAAGATGAGCTGTTTACTCTCGATAGCATTCAGGTAGTGCGCCTGAGCCTCATTGCGCGCCACAATTGGAGAATGATCACGGCTGTCTCGGGCCATGCCAATTGCTTCTACGCCACTCATCTGCACAAGCGAGGTGACCGATTCTTCTTCACGCTGTTTATGGCTACGTGAGTCCCGTCTCAGCACACGTTTTGCCTCGCGACGAGCTTTGATCACTGCTTTTTGTCTTCCCATGGATAGCACCTTGAGTTGTTGGTATTCATCACACGTGCCAGCGTCGGCACGATTATGCGCACGAACATCAGAGGGTTGGCTTCCTTGTAAGCCATTGCTTGCTTTATCAGATGACGATACAGAACGGCTACGCGCACCAGTCTGCACGTCGGTCGAATCAGATTCTTGAGGAGAGGGGGAGAATTTAGTGGTGAGGAAATCGCTGCCGGAGTCTGAGCCTCCGCGCCGGGTGCTGCGGTTGTTATGTTTACCTTGTCCAGTACAGGACGCAACCATTCGCGATCTCCATAGTGATTCAGCATCACTGCCGGGAACTACCGCTGTCTTATCTTAAGTACATCAGGAATTATCATAAATGCAACATTTATTTTACCTGATTGCAACTTTTCAGACTGCTCCTGCAGCGGATTTAGTCTTATATAGAAATATTACAGAAATATAACAATATGTTTGTCATAGGAAAAAATAATGTCCCCGCGAACTCTCGCAGGGACAATTATCAGGCTTCAATCAGATCTTGCGCGAGATACGCGTTCCGGTCGCGCACGCCAGGCAGGGCAAAGAAGTAGCCGCCGCCGATGGGTTTTACATACTCTTCCAGCGCTTCGCCGTTTAAGCGCTTCTGCACGGTCAGGAAGCCCTTTTCAAGGTCATGCTGATAGCAGACGAACAGCAGGCCCATATCGAGCTGGCCTGCGTTGGTCACGCCGAGCGAGTAGCTGTAGCCACGACGCATCATCAGGCTGGACTGCGTCTCTTTGGTGCGCGGATTGGCGAGGCGAATATGGCTGTCCAGCGCAATCACATCGCCATTGGGATCGCGGGCATAGTCGGGCACATCATGCTCATGCGTCATACCGAGCGGCGCTCCGCTCTGCTTGTCGCGGCCGAAAATGGTCTGCTGCTCTTTCAGCGGCGTGCGGTCCCAGAACTCCACATGGAACTGGATAATGCGCACCGCCTGGTAGCTGCCGCCGACGGCCCACGCCGGTTCGCCCTGATCCGCCGTCACCCACACCACCTCTTTCATGAGCGCAGCATTGCTGCTGTCCGGGTTGGCCGTGCCGTCCTTAAAGCCCAGCAGGTTAACCGGCGTCTCTTTCCCTTTACTGCGCGCAGCGTGGTCAGAGATAAACCCTTCCCGCTTCCAGCGCACGCTGAGCAGATCCGGGGTGTGCTTGATGATATCGCGCAGGGCGTGGATCACCGTGTCCTGGGTATTGGCGCAAATCTGCAGGAGCAGGTCGCCATGACACAACCCCGCGTCGAGGGAATCGTTTGGAAAACGCGTCATTTTTTGCAGCGCTTTCGGCTTCTGCTTTGTCAGGCCGTAGCGGCCATCAAACAGCGACTCTCCGACCGACACGGTAATGGTCAGGTTATCGGGCGCGATAAACGCCCCGAGAATACCGGAGTCCATTGGCGGCAGGCGCGGATTAGGCGTGTCCGGCGCCGGTCCACCTGCGGTAAGAAACGCAATGCGTGCCGTCAGCAGGCGGAACAGACGTTTCAGATCGGCTTTATCGCTGGCCAGCGAATCAAACGCCACCAGCATCATGGAGGCCTGCTGCGGCGTCAGAATGCCCGACTGATGATCGCCGTAAAAAGGCTGCGTCTCCATGCGGGCATTGGGGGACAGCGTGCCGGGTGCGCTTTGCGGTTTCGCCGCATGCGCCACCGGGCAGCCGCCTGCAAGGGCAAGCGCGCCGCCCAGCGCCCCTACCCCTTTTAACAACCGACGACGGGAAGGTTCTACCTCGTCGAACTTACCATTCTTGTTCATCGTGCTTAGTCCAGACCCAGTACGCCGCGCAGCAGAGAGAGATCTTCCGCCAGGGCGGTAATCGGGCCTTTCAGCGCATTACGGTCGGCGTCGGTCAGCTTATCGTACGTTTCAAATCCGTCTTTGGTACGGTATTTCGCCAGAATGGTGTCGACTTTTTTGAAGTTGGCATCCACTTTTGCCAGCAGTTCGCTGTTCTCTTTCTGCAGCTGAGGACGCAGCAGATCGACAATTTTCTGCGCACCGTCGACGTTGGCCTGGAAGTCCCAGAGGTCGGTGTGGCTGTAGCGATCTTCTTCACCGCTGATTTTGCTTGCGGCCACTTCTTCAATCAGACCCGCCGCGCCGCCCACCACTTTTGACGGTGGGAAAGCCAGCTCGCTGATGCGCTTTTGCAGTTCCAGCACGTCGCCGTTCAGCTGTTCGGCGTATTTTTCCATCCCTTTGGTGGTGTTGTCGCCAAACAGGGCTTTCTCCAGACGGTGGAAGCCGGTGAATTTCGGATCGGCGGCCTTCTGCTCGAAATCATCTTCGCGGGCGTCAATGCTGCCATCAAGGTCAGAGAACAGCTCGGCAATCGGCTCGATGCGCTCGTAGTGCTGACGGGTTGGTGCATAAAGGGATTTGGCTTTTTCGATATCACCGGCTTTCACCGCATCGGTAAAGGCTTTCGTGCCCGCCACCAGATCCGCCGTCTCTTTGGTAACGTATGCTTTATAAGCGGTAATCGCGTCACCCAGGCTCAGCACCGCAGCGCCTTTCGCCGCATCCGCCGTCGCTTCACCTTTAACGATCAGCTTACCCTTAGGATTGGTCAGCAGACCGCAGGTCATTTCATACTCGCCCGGCTGCAGGTTGGCGGTCATCTTCTGGCTGAAGCCAGGGGCGATATTTTCACGCTCTTCGACGACCAGTACCCCTTTCAGGATTTCCCACTCCAGCGCCTTCTGGCTGTGGTTCTGAATAATGAACTGGGTTTTACCGCTGTTCACCGTGAGGGTCATCGGCTCGCACTGCTTGTCATTGACGGTCACTTTGACCTGAGGAACATCGGCCCCCCAGGCGGAAAATGCGGAAGCGAACAGCGCGGCAATGCCTGCGCATAACGCACTACGACGGAACTGAATTGCCATGACTCTTCCCTTTAAAAGTATGTTGTAACTAAATCAACTATTACGGCGCGACGCGCGTCGCCTGTGTGCCGGTACGCGGCGGCATCGCAAACAACACCAGCGCCGGCACCAGATAAATAAAGTACATCGCCACTTCGCTGACGCTCGGTGTCTCCTGGTAACCGAAGATACCTTCGAGCAGAGTGCCGGTCAGAGAGTGTGTGGAGAGGACATTGCTGAGATCAAACGCCACGTCCTGGAAGTGGTTCCACAGGCCCGCTTCATGAAAGGCGCGGATCGCCCCAGCCGCCAGCCCCGCGGCGACCAGCAGAATAAACAGGCTGGTCCATTTGAAGAACGCCCCCAGGTTAAGGCGAATACCGCCCCAGTAGAGCAGGAAACCCAGCACGACGGCCGTTGCCAGCCCCAGCACTGCCCCCAGCGGCGGCCAGATGCCTACGTCCTGCTGGAAGGCGGCGAGCAGGAAGAAGACCGATTCCAGCCCTTCACGCGCCACCGCAAAAAAGACCATCATGATCAGCGCCCAGCCGTGATGGTTGCCTTTTTGCAGGGCGTTATCCACCGCCTGCTCCAGCTGGACTTTCACATTGCGGGAGACCTTACGCATCCAGAACACCATCCAGGTCAGAATCACCACCGCAATGACGGCGACGATCCCCTCAAACAGCTCTTGCTCTTTCTGCGGGAACTCGCCGGTGGTTTCGTTGATCAGGATACCCAGGCCCAGGCAGAGCGCCGCGGCGAGGAACACGCCAATCCACATGACGCCAATCCAGCGTCCGCGCTGGGTTCGCTTCAGATAACTGGCGATAAGGCTGACAATCAGAGCCGCTTCGAGCCCTTCACGTAACATAATGAGAAATGGAACAAACATGCCGACACCTTAAATGTTTATCGCGGTCAACTGATGCAAAGAAAGGTAAATTCTTGTGATAGTGATTATCATTACGCCGAGAAGAAAAACAAGCGAAATGTGGGATGTTTTGATGACGAGTTGTAAACGCGAAGCCTGATAATAGTTGTCAACGTAATCATTACGTTTATAAGTTATAACGAAAATGCCCGTTTACGGTTAATCAGCGCTGTGGCTAAATATCTGCCTCGAAAACCAAGTGAAAATAAACCATGTTTAAGATTATCCATTTCCTGCTGGCGCTGGTGATTATTCTTGCGCTCGCCTGGCTGGTGAGTTTCGACCGCCGAAAAATTCGCATTCGTTATGTTTTACAGCTGATTGTTATTGAAATTGCCCTGGCGTTCTTTTTCCTGCACGCCGAAAGCGGGTTATTCCTGATTAAATACGTTTCCGGCTTCTTTGAATCCCTGCTGAAATTTGCTGGCGAAGGTACCAATTTTGTCTTTGGCGGAATGGGTGAAAAAGGGCTGGCGTTCATTTTCCTTGGCGTGCTTTGCCCGATTATTTTTATTTCCGCATTGATTGGTATTCTCCAGCACTGGCGGATCCTGCCGATTTTTATTCGGGTTATCGGGACGCTGCTGTCAAAACTGAACGGTATGGGCAAGCTGGAATCGTTTAACGCGGTGAGCTCGCTGATCCTCGGCCAGTCGGAAAACTTCATTGCCTACAAAGGCGTGCTGGGGGATCTCTCCTCGCGCCGTCTGTTCACCATGGCTGCGACCGCCATGTCGACCGTTTCCCTGTCGATTGTCGGCGCTTATATGACCATGCTCGACGCCAAATTTGTCGTTGCGGCGCTGATCCTGAACATGTTCAGCACCTTCATTATTCTCTCCGTCATCAATCCGGTGCGTCCGGAAGCGGAGCCGGATATCAAGCTGGAAAAACTGCATGAATCCCAGAGCTTCTTCGAAATGCTCGGGGAGTATATTCTGGCCGGTTTTAAGGTAGCGATGATTATTCTGGCGATGCTGATTGGCTTTATCGCGCTTATTAGCGCCGTTAACGCCCTCTTCTCCAGCGTATTCGGCATGAGCTTCCAGCAGATTTTAGGTTATGTGTTTTATCCGCTGGCGTGGCTCATCGGTATTCCGCTGAGTGATGCGCTCAACGCCGGCAGTATTATGGCAACCAAGCTGGTGGCAAATGAATTTGTGGCGATGATTGAGCTGCAAAAAATTGCCCATCAGATGTCACCGCGCGGGCTGGGCATTTTATCCGTCTTCCTGGTGTCGTTCGCTAACTTCGCGTCTATTGGTATCGTCGCAGGCGCCATCAAGGGCCTGAACGAGCGGCAGGGGAACGTGGTTTCGCGGTTTGGTCTGCGCCTGGTGTACGGCGCGACGCTGGTGAGCCTGCTGTCGGCGAGCTTTGCGGGATTAGTGTTGTAAGTTTTGTGCGGTTTGTGCCCGGTGGCGGCTACGCCTTACCGGGCCTACAAAACTATCCCGCCATTTTGCTTAAAACTGCACGCACACCGGCTGATCGACACGCATCACCGACTCCTGCGCGAAGCGAGATTTATAAATCCCGCGCAACGCTTCGATATTCTTCTCGCTCTGCGCGTCTTTACCGTGGATCAGCATCAACGCTTTGCTCGGCTCGCGCGCCACTTTCCCGTCATTCCCCAGCCACTGGCCACGTGCATCAAACACCGTTAAGCCGTCCCGAAAGCGCGGCGTCACGTCCTGGTCAACAAACTGCTGCCACTCGTTGCCGGTGATCTGCGCTCCGGCCGGACGATTCAGTCCGAAATAAAGCGTGGTTTGCTGCATCTGGTTATCTGCTTTGCAGGTCTCCATTGCCGCGTGTTGCGCGGGTGCGTTGCAGCCTGCGAGCATCAATAATGCCGCCGCCATAAGCCCTGTTTTGATGGTCATTGTTCGCTATCCTCATTGTTATAAGTGCAGCGATATCAACGTAATTTACGCATTTTGGCAAGAAAAAAGCCGGGTCGCGCTAGCGCTTACCCGGCTTACAGGAGGGAATAGGTTTTTTTACTCAGCCTGAAGCTTCGTCGGTGGTGCAGTGTGGTAGTGCGCGTCCGCTTCCGCAAAGCGTTTCTGCATGGAGGCAGACGGTGCTTTACCCAGCAGGCTGAACACCACAATACCGATGCTGCCGAAGATGAAGCCCGGGATGATTTCGTACAGACCCAGCCACGCGAACTGCTTCCAGACGATAACGGTCACCGCTCCGATGATCATCCCCGCCAGCGCGCCGTTGCGGGTCATGCGTGACCACAGAACGGAGAAGAGAACCACCGGACCAAACGCCGCACCAAAGCCCGCCCACGCATAGCTCACAAGACCCAGAACGCGGTTATCAGGATTGGCCGCCAGCGCGATGGCAATCAGCGCCACTAACAGCACCATAAAGCGCCCGACCCATACCAGCTCTTTCTGGCTCGCACCTTTACGCAGGAAAGCTTTGTAGAGATCTTCGGTAATCGCACTGGAGCAGACCAGCAGCTGGCAGCTCAGAGTCGACATCACCGCCGCCAGAATTGCGGAGAGCAGAATACCGGCAATCCACGGGTTGAACAGAATGCCCGCCAGTTCGATGAACACACGCTCGGCATTCTGGTTTACTGCACCTGCCTGCGCCGGGTTATTGTTGAAGTAAGCGATGCCGAAGAAACCGACGGCACACGCCCCTGCCAGACACAGGATCATCCACGTCATACTGATACGACGGGCATGAACAATCGTGTGGTGAGAGTCAGCGGCCATAAAGCGCGCCAGAATGTGCGGCTGACCAAAGTAGCCCAGACCCCAGCCCATCAGAGAGACGATGGCCACGAAGTTCAGCCCTTTCAGCATGTCGACGTTTTCAATGCTCTTCTGCTTGATCACTTCCAGCGATTCACCGAAGCCGCCAACGGTGAAAATCACAATCACCGGGGTCAGGATCAGGGCGAAGATCATCAGGCTCGCCTGCACGGTGTCGGTCCAGCTTACCGCCAGGAATCCGCCCACGAAGGTATAGAGAATGGTCGCCGCGGCACCTGCCCACAGCGCGGTTTCATAGCTCATGCCGAAGGTGCTCTCAAACAGACGCGCGCCCGCCACGATGCCGGAAGCACAGTAGATGGTGAAGAACAGCAGAATCACCACCGCGGAGATAATGCGCAGAATGCGGCTGTTATCTTCAAAACGTCCGGTGAAGTAATCCGGCAGCGTCAGGGCATTGTTGTTCGCTTCGGTATGCACGCGCAGACGGCCTGCTACCAGCTTCCAGTTGATCCACGCCCCAAGGGTCAGGCCGATGGCAATCCAGCTTTCAGAGATACCGGAGATGAAAATCGCGCCCGGTAACCCCATCAGCAGCCAGCCGCTCATATCGGATGCGCCCGCAGACAGCGCGGTCACCATCGGGCCTAAACTGCGGCCGCCGAGAATGTAGTCGTCAAAGTTCTTTGTTGAACGCCATGCCAAAAACCCTATCAGTATCATGCCAAAAATATAAACGAGAAATGTCACCAGCATCGGTGTGCTAATAGCCATTCAAATTCTCCAAAATGTCGAGCGACAACCGTCCGGGTTGCCTTGTTATGTCATCACCGGAACGTAGTGATGTGTGTATGTGTTTCCATTGGGCGCGCTATCCTGCCGTATGCGCATCCCGCTGACAAACGATTTAACACTGCATTTACATCAAATTCATCCCCGGTTTGATACGAGTTTCCTATAGGTTGCACTCGCTCACACTTATACGGGTTGCACCTTTCAAAAGTGTTAAGTACCGCATAAAAACAGGCTTCTCATGCAGAAGCCAGTGCTTTTTTCCAGCTAACCAATCATTAACAATCCATTCATTTTCTGGGTTGCAAACCAGGTCACATTTAACACGGTTGCACAAAGTTGCAACATGGTGGATATTTCATGCCATCTACAAAACGCGATTACAGAACAACAGGAGTTTTGGCATGGGGATGACCACCATGGGGGTTAAGCTGGATGACGCTACCCGCGAACGGATTAAAACCGCAGCGACCCGCATTGACCGCACACCGCACTGGTTAATCAAGCAGGCGATTTTTAACTATCTGGAAAGACTGGAGAGCGACGAAGGCCTGCCAGAACTGCCTGCCCTGCTGGCGGGTGCCGCCAATGAAAGTGAGGATGCACCCGCTGCTGGCGACGAAAGCCACCAGCCGTTCCTCGAATTCGCCGAGCAGATCCTGCCGCAGTCCGTCAGCCGTGCCGCCATTACCGGCGCTTACCGTCGTGCCGAAACCGACGCCGTGCCGATGCTGCTGGAGCAGGCCCGTCTGCCGGAAGCCATTGCCGCCCAGGCGCACAGCCTGGCGTATCAGCTGGCCGACAAGCTGCGCAACCAAAAAACCGCCACCGGCCGCGCCGGGATGGTGCAGGGTCTGCTGCAGGAGTTTTCCCTCTCTTCACAGGAAGGCGTGGCGCTGATGTGTCTGGCGGAAGCGCTGCTGCGTATTCCGGATAAAGCCACCCGCGACGCGTTGATCCGCGACAAGATCAGCAACGGCAACTGGCATTCGCACATTGGCCGCAGCCCGTCCCTGTTCGTTAACGCCGCCACCTGGGGCCTGCTGTTTACCGGAAAACTGGTCTCAACCCATAACGAAGCCAACCTGTCACGCTCTTTGAACCGCATCATCGGTAAGAGCGGCGAGCCGCTGATCCGCAAAGGCGTGGACATGGCGATGCGCCTGATGGGCGAGCAGTTCGTGACCGGCGAAACCATTGCCGAAGCGCTGGCGAACGCCCGCAAGCTGGAAGACAAAGGTTTCCGCTACTCGTATGACATGCTCGGTGAAGCGGCCCTGACTGCCGCCGACGCGCAGGCCTACATGGTCTCTTATCAGCAGGCGATCCACGCCATCGGTAAAGCCTCTAACGGCCGCGGTATTTATGAAGGTCCGGGTATCTCTATCAAACTGTCCGCCCTGCACCCGCGCTACAGCCGCGCGCAGTACGACCGCGTGATGGAGGAACTTTACCCGCGCCTGAAATCCCTGACCCTGCTGGCGCGCCAGTATGACATCGGCATCAATATCGACGCCGAAGAGGCCGACCGTCTGGAGATCTCCCTCGATCTGCTGGAAAAACTGTGCTTCGAGCCAGAGCTGGCGGGCTGGAACGGCATTGGCTTCGTTATCCAGGCGTACCAGAAGCGCTGCCCGTTCGTCATTGATTATCTGATTGACCTGGCAAGCCGCAGCCGTCGCCGCCTGATGATCCGCCTCGTGAAAGGCGCCTACTGGGACAGCGAAATCAAACGCGCCCAGATGGAAGGTCTGGAAGGCTATCCGGTCTATACCCGTAAGGTCTACACCGACGTCTCTTACCTCGCCTGTGCGAAAAAACTGCTCGGCGTGCCGAACCTGATCTACCCGCAGTTCGCTACCCATAACGCCCACACCCTGGCGGCAATCTACAGCCTGGCGGGTCAAAACTATTATCCTGGCCAGTACGAGTTCCAGTGCCTGCACGGCATGGGTGAACCGCTGTACGAGCAGGTGACCGGTAAGGTAGCGGATGGCAAGCTGAACCGCCCATGCCGCATTTATGCGCCGGTAGGTACGCACGAAACGCTGCTGGCGTACCTGGTGCGTCGTCTGCTGGAAAACGGCGCGAATACCTCCTTCGTAAACCGCATCGCCGACACCACGCTGCCGCTCGACGAGCTGGTGGCCGATCCGGTGCAGGCCGTTGAGAAGATGGCGGCCCAGGAAGGTCAGATTGGTCTGCCGCATCCGAAGATTGCCCTGCCGCGCGAGCTGTATGGCGCAGGCCGCGTCAACTCTGCGGGTCTGGACTTGGCGAACGAACATCGTCTGGCGTCCCTCTCCTCTGCCCTGCTCAACAGCGCGCTGCAGAAATGGCAGGCGAAACCGATCCTTGAGCAGTCCGTCGAGGACGGTGAAATGCAGCCGGTTATCAACCCGGCAGAGCCAAAAGATATCGTCGGCTATGTACGCGAAGCCACCGAAGCGGAAGTGGATCAGGCGCTGGACAGTGCGGTCAACAACGCGCCAATCTGGTTTGCCACCCCGCCGCAGGAGCGTGCCGCCATTCTGGAGCGTGCTGCCGTGCTGATGGAAGATCAGATGCAGTCGCTTATCGGCATTCTGGTGCGTGAAGCAGGTAAAACCTTCAGCAACGCTATCGCCGAAGTGCGTGAGGCCGTGGACTTCCTGCACTACTACGCGGGTCAGGTGCGCGATGATTTCGATAACGAAACCCACCGTCCGCTCGGACCGGTCGTGTGTATCAGCCCGTGGAACTTCCCGCTGGCTATTTTTACCGGTCAGATTGCCGCCGCCCTTGCCGCAGGTAACAGCGTGCTGGCCAAACCGGCAGAGCAGACCCCGCTGATTGCCGCGCAGGGCATCAACATTCTTCTGGAAGCCGGCGTACCTGCGGGCGTGGTCCAGCTGCTGCCAGGCCGCGGCGAAACGGTCGGCGCTAAACTGACCTCCGATAACCGCGTACGCGGCGTGATGTTTACCGGCTCGACCGAAGTTGCCTCTCTGCTACAGCGCAACATTGCTACCCGTCTGGATGCGCAGGGTCGTCCTACCCCGCTCATCGCGGAAACCGGCGGCATGAACGCCATGATCGTTGACTCCTCTGCCCTCACCGAACAGGTGGTGGTCGACGTGCTGGCCTCCGCGTTCGACAGCGCCGGTCAACGCTGCTCCGCCCTGCGCGTACTGTGCCTGCAGGATGACGTGGCCGACCACACGCTGAAGATGCTGCGCGGCGCGATGGCCGAATGCCGTATGGGCAACCCGGGGCGTCTCACCACCGACATCGGCCCGGTGATTGACGCGGAAGCTAAAGCCAATATCGAAAACCACATCCAGACCATGCGCGCCAAAGGCCGTCCGGTGTTCCAGGCGGTGCGTGAGAACAGCGAAGATGCCCGCGAGTGGCAGACCGGCACCTTCGTGCCGCCAACGCTGATTGAGCTGGCAAGCTTCGACGAGCTGAAAAAAGAGGTCTTCGGTCCGGTGCTGCACGTGGTGCGTTACAACCGTAACAACCTTAATGAACTGATCGATCAGATCAACGCCTCCGGCTATGGCCTGACGCTAGGCGTACACACCCGTATCGACGAAACCATCGCGCAGGTGACCGGCAGTGCCAAAGTGGGCAACCTGTACGTTAACCGCAACATGGTCGGCGCGGTCGTGGGCGTACAGCCGTTCGGCGGTGAAGGTTTGTCCGGCACCGGTCCGAAAGCGGGCGGTCCGCTTTACCTGTACCGTCTGCTGGCGAACCGTCCAGAGAACGCGCTGGGCGTGACGCTGGCACGTCAGGACGCAGACTATCCGGTCGACGCGCAGCTGAAAACCGTGCTGACGCAGCCGCTTGAAGCGCTGATCGCCTGGGCGGAAAAACGACCTGAACTGCGTGCCATTGCGCAGCAGTACGGCGAGCTGGCGCAGGCTGGCACGCAGCGTCTGCTTCCGGGGCCAACCGGCGAGCGCAACACCTGGACGCTGATGCCGCGCGAGCACGTACTCTGCGTAGCGGATAACGAGCAGGATGCGCTGGTACAGCTGGCTGCCGCGATGGCAACCGGATGTGAAGTGCTGTGGCCGGAAGATGCGCTGCATCGCGACCTGGCAAAACAGCTGCCAAAAGCCGTTTCAGCCCGCATTCGCTTCGCGAAGGCCGATGCGCTGCTGACGCAGCCGTTTGACGCCGTGATTTATCACGGTGATTCCGACCAGCTGCGCGAACTGTGCGAACAGGTGGCGGCCCGCAGCGGGGCGATTGTTTCGGTACAGGGCTTTGCGCGTGGGGAAACCAACCTGCTGCTGGAGCGTCTGTACGTGGAGCGTTCGCTCAGCGTCAACACCGCGGCGGCGGGCGGTAACGCCAGCCTGATGACCATCGGTTAATCGTGTAAACTCTCCCCGGTGGCGCTACGCTTACCGGGGCTACAAAGAATCGTAGGCCGGATATGCATAGCGCATCCGGCTTTTTTTTACACGGAGGGGATGATGAAAAGAGTATTTCTCGCAGGTGCCGCACTGCTGTTGAGCACCAGCGCGCTGGCCAACGAGTGCGACAACGCCACCACCCAGCTTGAACTGAACACCTGTAGCGCGCAGCAGTACCAGGCGGCGGATAAGAAGCTCAACGCGACGTATCAGGCCGCTATCAAACGTGCGGCAGCCCCCCAGCGTGACCTGCTAAAAAAAGCGCAGCAGGCGTGGATTACCCTGCGGGATGCAGACTGCACGTTTATCGGTTCGGGTACGGAAGGTGGAAGCATTCAGCCGATGATTGTCAATCAGTGCCTGGCAGAGAAAACCGCGGAGCGAGAAGCGTTTCTGGCCTCGCTGATGCAATGTGAAGAGGGCGATTTAAGCTGCCCTCTCCCGCCGGGAAACTAACGCACGCGGATCCCTTCGATAATCATCCGCTGTACGTTTTCCAGGGTGCTGTGGAAAAACGCTTCATCCTGGAGCGTTTTCCCGGTCACCGCCTCGACCTGGGCCGCAAAGTCAGCGTAATGCTGGGTGGCGGCCCAAATCATAAAGATCAAATGCTGCGGATCGACCGGCGCCAGCTTTCCGCTGGCGACCCAGCCGGCAATAATCGCCGACTTATCGTCCACCAGCTGCTTTAAATCCCCCGTCAGCTCAGCCTGCAATAGCGGCGCGCCCTGCAGCATCTCAAGACAAAACAGGCGCGACGCCTGCGGGTAATCGCGTGACACCTCCAGCTTCAGGCGGATGTACTCTTTGATCGCCACCAGCGGGGCCAGCTCTGCGCGGAACGCTTTCAGGGGCGCCAGCCAGATATCGAGGATCTGCTGCATCACCGCCACATAGAGCGCCTCTTTCGACGGGTAGTAGTAGAGCAGATTGGTTTTGGAAACCCCGGACTGCTCCGCTACCTGCTCCAGCCGCGTGCCGTGAATGCCAAACTGTGAAAACGTCTCCAGCGCCGCGCTGAGAATAGCCTGCTTCTTGACGCTGACTGCCTGTGACCGTTTACCTGGTGTTTTCACTGCGCCTTGTGTCATTCCCGCTCTCCTTATTCTGCGTTGCCCTCAGCATAGCAAAACCCCCGTCTCGCCACGACATTCTGCACTTCCATCGCGCATGAATGCCTGTTTTCTGTGCAATGTTTTTGACCAGTTAGTCCACTTTTAACCACATCAATACGCCAACCTTCGATTAACACATTAATAACAAAGTCATTTTCAAAACTGGCACTCCCTTTGCAAAAACGCCAGTAACTGCAACGTAGTGAAGAGAGGTTCGTGATGAAAATTGGCGTATTTGTACCTATCGGCAACAACGGCTGGCTTATCTCGACCACTGCCCCGCAATACATGCCGACCTTTGAGCTGAATAAAGCCATCGTGCAAAAAGCGGAGCACTACCATTTCGACTTTGCACTTTCGATGATCAAGCTGCGCGGCTTTGGCGGCAAAACCGAATTCTGGGATCACAACCTGGAGTCCTTCACCCTGATGGCAGGACTGGCCGCTGTCACCTCGCGGATTCAGATCTACGCTACCGCCGCCACGCTCACCCTGCCCCCGGCGATCGTCGCGCGCATGGCCTCCACCATCGACTCGATCTCCGGAGGACGCTTTGGCGTGAACCTGGTGACCGGCTGGCAAAAGCCGGAGTACGAGCAGATGGGGCTCTGGCCGGGTGACGATTACTTCTCGCGTCGCTACGACTACCTGACCGAATACGTGCAGGTCCTGCGCGATCTCTGGGGCACCGGCAAAAGCGATTTCAAAGGTGACTTCTTCACCATGAACGACTGCCGCGTCAGCCCGCAACCGTCGGTGCCGATGAAGGTGATCTGCGCCGGGCAGAGCGACGCGGGGATGGAATTCTCCGCCAAATACGCCGACTTTAACTTCTGCTTCGGGAAAGGCGTTAACACCCCTGCCGCTTTCGCCCCCACCGCGGCGCGCATGAAAGAGGCTGCCGACAAAACCGGGCGCGACGTGGGCTCCTACGTGCTGTTTATGGTGATTGCCGACGAAACCGACGAGGCCGCACGCGCGAAATGGGAGTGTTACAAGGACGGTGCCGACGAGGAGGCCCTGAGCTGGCTTACCGAGCAGAGCCAGAAAGATACCCGTTCCGGCGCAGACACCAACGTCCGCCAGATGGCTGACCCCACCTCCGCCGTCAATATCAATATGGGCACGCTGGTTGGATCCTATGCCAGCGTTGCCAGAATGCTCGACGAAGTCGCCGCCGTACCCGGCGCAGAGGGCGTTCTGCTGACCTTCGATGATTTCCTCACCGGTGTGGAAACCTTCGGCGAGCGCATCCAGCCGCTGATGCAATGCCGCGCCCACATTCCTGCCGTCACGAAGGAGGTTGCGTAATGACGACCTTAAACGCTCGCCCGGAAGCCATCACCTTTGCGCCGCAGCAGAGCGCGCTGATCGTGGTGGACATGCAAAACGCCTACGCCAGTAAAGGGGGTTATCTGGATCTGGCGGGGTTCGACGTCTCCGCCACGCAGCCGGTCATTGCGAACATCAACACCGCCGTCAGCGCCGCACGGGAAGCCGGCATGCTCATCGTCTGGTTCCAGAACGGCTGGGACGACCAGTACGTGGAGGCCGGTGGCCCCGGCTCGCCCAACTTCCACAAGTCCAACGCCCTGAAAACGATGCGCAAAAACCCTGAACTGCAGGGCAAGCTGCTGGCAAAAGGCGGCTGGGATTATCAGCTGGTGGACGAGCTGGTCCCGCAGGCAGGTGATATTGTCTTGCCCAAACCGCGCTACAGCGGCTTTTTCAACACCCCGCTCGACAGCCTGCTGCGCAGCCGGGGCATTCGTCACCTGGTCTTTACCGGCATCGCCACCAACGTTTGTGTGGAGTCGACCCTGCGCGACGGCTTTTTCCTTGAGTATTTTGGCGTGGTGCTGGAAGACGCGACCCATCAGGCCGGGCCGGAATTCGCGCAGAAAGCGGCCCTGTTCAATATCGAAACCTTTTTTGGCTGGGTGAGTAACGTCGCAGCGTTCTGCGATGCCCTGAATCCGCCGCTCGCCCGTATCGCCTGAGGAGAACGACGATGCCGAAATCCGTGATTATTCCGCCGGGCACCAGCACACCGATTGCCCCGTTTGTCCCCGGAACGCTCGCCGACGGCGTGGTGTATGTCTCCGGTACGCTGCCGTTTGATAAAGACAACAACGTGGTGTTTATCAACGACCCAAAGGCACAAACCCGCCACGTGCTGGAGACGATCAAAAGCGTGATCGAAACGGCGGGTGGCACGATGGAGGATGTGACCTTCAACAGCATCTTTATCACCGACTGGAAAAACTACGCCGCGATTAACGAGATCTACGCCGAGTTCTTCCCCGGCGATAAGCCGGCCCGGTTCTGTATACAGTGCGGGCTGGTGAAGCCTGACGCGCTGGTTGAAATTGCCACCGTTGCGCACATTGCGAAGTGAGGCGGCCATGAAACTCTCCGTCTCACCGCCCCCGTATGAGGGGGCACCCGTGGTAGTCCTCATTGCCGGTCTCGGCGGCAGCGGCAGCTACTGGCTGCCCCAGCTGGCCGCGCTGGAGCCGGAGTATCAGGTGGTGTGCTATGACCAGCGGGGGACGGGTAATAACCGCGACACCCTGCCGGAAGGCTATAGCCTGGCGCAAATGGCGGACGAACTGGCCATAGCGCTGGCTGAAGCCGGAATTGCCCGCTACTGCGTGGTCGGTCATGCGCTGGGCGCGCTGATCGGGCTACAGCTGGCCCTCGACAGACCTGATGCGCTCACCGCGCTGGTGTGCGTCAACGGCTGGCTAACCCTCAACGCCCATACCCGACGCTGTTTTCAGATCCGCGAGCGTTTGCTGCATTCCGGCGGCGCGCAGGCGTGGGTAGAGGCGCAGCCGCTGTTTCTCTACCCGGCAGACTGGATGGCTGCTCGTGCGCCCCGCCTGGAGGCCGAAGAAGCGCTGGCGCTGGCCCATTTCCAGGGCAAAAGCAACCTGCTGCACAGGCTCAGCGCCCTGAAGAAAGCGGATTTCACCCGCCACGCCGCGCGTATTCATTGTCCGGTACACCTCATCTGTTCCGCCGACGACATGCTGGTACCCTCTGTCTGCTCGACTGAGCTACAGGCGGCTCTCCCACGCAGCCACAGCGTGGTCATGCGCCAGGGCGGGCATGCCTGCAACGTCACCGAACCGAACACCTTTAACACCCTGCTGCTGAACGGGCTTGCCAGCCTGCTGCACAGTCATGAACCCGCTTTATAAGGAACTTTAATGAGCGAAGCCATTAATCCTGCGGCGCGCGAAACGCTATTCACCGGCGCCCGTACCCACAACGGCTGGCAGAATCTGCCCGTCAGCGACGAGACGCTGCGCGAAATCTACGACCTGATGAAATGGGGCCCAACCTCCGCCAACTGCTCCCCGGCGCGAATCGTGTTTGTGCGCAGCGCAGAGGGAAAAGAGAAGCTGCGCCCGGCGCTCTCCAGCGGCAATCTGGAAAAAACGCTCACCGCGCCGGTCACGGCGATTGTTGCCTGGGACAGCGAGTTTTATGAGCGCCTGCCGGAACTGTTCCCGCACGGCGATGCCAGAAGCTGGTTTACCACCAGCCCGGCGCTCGCCGAAGAGACGGCATTTCGCAACAGCTCAATGCAGGCTGCTTACCTGATTTTCGCCTGTCGCGCCCTCGGGCTGGACACCGGCCCGATGTCAGGCTTTGACCGACAAAAGGTCGACGAGGCCTTTTTCACCGGCACGCTGCTTAAAAGCAATCTGCTGATCAACATTGGCTATGGTGATACGAACAAACTTTACGGACGCCTGCCGCGTCTGGCGTTCGAAGATGCCTGCGGGCTGGCGTAAGGAGCAATCATGACGACACCGGATAAACAAACCTTTCGCGACGCCATGGCCTGCGTCGGCGCGGCAGTCAACATCATCACCACCGACGGCCCGGCGGGAATGGCGGGATTCACTGCCAGCGCGGTGTGCAGCGTCACGGATTCGCCTCCCACCCTGCTGGTATGCCTGAACCGCGGCGCGTCCGTCTGGCCGACGTTTAGCGAAAACCGCACGCTGTGCGTGAACACCCTGAGCGCCGGACAAGAGCCGCTATCCAACCTGTTTGGCGGCAAAACGCCAATGGAGACGCGCTTTGCCGCCGCCCGCTGGCAAACGGGCGACACGGGGTGTCCGCGTCTGGAGGATGCGCTGGCCTCGTTTGACTGCCGCATCAGCCAGGTGGTGAGCGTCGGTACCCACGACATTCTGTTTTGCGACATTGTTTCGATTGCTCGCCACCCCGCGCCGCAAGGGCTGGTGTGGTTTGACCGCGGCTACCACGCGCTTATGCGACCCGCCTGCTAAGGCGCTTTAAGGAGACAGACCATGTTCGGATTTCCCCACTGGCAGTTGAAATCGACCACCACAGAAGCAGGCGTGATCGCGCCGGATGAACGACTCCCGCTCGGACAAACGATGGTGATGGGCGTCCAGCATGCAGTCGCGATGTTTGGTGCGACCGTACTCATGCCGATGCTAATGGGGCTTGATCCCAACCTGTCGATTCTGATGTCGGGTATCGGCACCCTGCTGTTCTTTTTTGTCACCGGTGGGCGCGTGCCCAGCTATCTGGGCTCCAGCGCCGCGTTTGTCGGGGTGGTTATCGCCACAACCGGATTTAACGGCCAGGGGATCAACCCTAACCTGAGCGTGGCGCTCGGCGGCATCATCGCCTGCGGCCTGGTCTATACCCTGATTGGTCTGGTGGTGATGAAGATTGGCACGCGCTGGATCGAACGCATGATGCCTCCCGTGGTGACCGGTGCCGTCGTCATGGCGATTGGCCTGAACCTGGCGCCGATCGCGGTGAAAAGCGTCTCCGGCTCGCCGTTTGAAAGCTGGATGGCGGTGATCACCGTGCTGTGTATCGGCCTGGTGGCGGTGTTTACGCGCGGGATGATCCAGCGTCTGCTGATTCTGGTCGGGCTGATTGTCGCCTGTCTGGTTTACGCTCTGCTGGCGAACGTTTTCGGTCTCGGCAAGCCGGTCGATTTTACCCTGCTCCATCAGGCTGCCTGGTTTGGCCTGCCGCAGGTCACTTCCCCCACCTTTAACACCCAGGCAATGATGCTTATCGCACCGGTGGCGGTGATCCTGGTGGCGGAGAACTTAGGTCACCTGAAGGCGGTCGCGGGAATGACCGGCCGCAGTATGGACCCGTACATGGGCCGGGCATTTGTCGGTGACGGTCTGGCAACCATGATCTCCGGCTCCGTGGGCGGCAGCGGCGTCACCACCTATGCCGAAAATATCGGCGTGATGGCGGTGACCAAAGTCTACTCGACGCTGGTCTTCGTCGCGGCAGCGGCGATGGCGATACTGCTTGGTTTCTCTCCGAAGTTCGGCGCGCTGATCCACACCATTCCGTCGCCGGTCATCGGCGGGGCATCGATTGTGGTATTTGGGCTGATCGCCGTGGCTGGCGCGCGAATCTGGGTGCAGCATCGGGTCGATCTGAGCCAGAACAGCAACCTGATTATGGTGGCGGTCACGCTGGTGCTGGGCGCGGGCGATTTCGCGCTAACGCTGGGCGGATTTACGATTGGTGGGATCGGCACGGCAACGTTCGGGGCAATTCTGCTTAACGCCCTGCTGAGCCGCCGGAAAGGGGATGAAGCGCAGGCTGAAGCCATCACCCCCTCAACCTGAAATGAGTGCTGCTTTCTTGCCGGGTGACGCTACGCTTACCCTGCCTACAATGAGCATGTAGGCCCGCGCAAGCGTAGCGCCGCCGGGCAAAACGGGCAGAGTGCACGTTGTTAGCTATCTGCCCCTTGTTCAGCCCCCACCCCGGTAATCGCCTTGCGTCGGTTTTTTAGCTTCAGCTCGCTCACCAGCACCCCGGCGACAATAAATGCCGCACCGACCAGGGCCAGCAGCGGCAAGCGCTCTCCGGCGAGGCGACCAAAAATCCCCGCCCATACCGGTTCGCCGGTGTAGATCACCGTCGCCCGCGTCGGGGAGACGCTGCGCTGCGCCCAGTTCATGGTGACCTGAATAATGGCGCTGAAGATGCCCAGCCCCAACGCGACCACGATCAGACCGGTAGACATCGGCGGCACAGACTCCCCGGCCGGTACCATCGTCGCAAACGCCACCAGCGAGGCCGTGGCGAGCTGGACCACCGTCACGCGCTTGACGTCCACCTTGCCCGCCCAGGCGCTAATCAAAATAATTTCCGCCGCAATGGCAATCGCCCCGACGAGGGTAATGATCTCGCCCGGTCCCAGTGCCAGCAGGTTATTTTCCGGCCCGGCCAGCAAAATCAGGCCGATAAACGCCAGCACGATACCGATGCAGGACATCATCCCCGGCAGCCGTCCCAGGCAAAGCCACTGCAGGAGCGGTACCAGCGGTACATACATGGCGGTGATAAATGCCGATTTGCTGCTGGAGATAGTCTGTAATCCCCATGTCTGCAGGCTGTAGCCCATTGCAATCGCCACCCCGATCGCCACCCCGGCCTTCAGCTCTTTGAGGGTTAATCCGCGCAGGGATTTTAGCGATACGAGCGCTACGGCTATCGCCGCCGTCGCAAAGCGCAAACCAACAAAAAAGAACGGATCGCTCAGCGTTACCGCGTACTGGACGGCCAGAAACGTCCCGCCCCAGAACATGGTGATGAGAATAAGGATGGCTTCCTGCGGTTTTACGGAGAATTTAAAGCGTGAGACAGACATGCGACACCAGCAAATGAGAACAATTCTGTAGTGTGCGTCGCCTTTGGTTACAGTTCAATGTTGCAGAAATAAAAAAACCGCCGGGAACGCCCGGCGGCAGGGTTCAGCCTGGCGCGTTACTTATTGCTGCCGTGGCTGTTTTTACCCCCTTTCTTGCCAGCCTCTGATGCGCGCTGAGGGTCATTTTTGAAGTTGCCCCCGCTATGCTGGCCACCTTTACGACCTGCTTCTGATGCTCTTTCACGGTCTTCAGCGAAATTACCTGAACCACCACGATGGTTTGCCATCTCTAACCTCCAGAGTGTGAAACATTAGACATCATATTGCATTCAGTAAAAGAGGATTCTTTCACCTCGCGGCATGAGGACAGTGCCTTTATTTGTGCCGCGTGAAACTAAGCTTAGTGGACTAAGGCTGTCCGGCAAGCCGCTGGTAATATCCTGCAACAGGATCTCAGTCTTTCGGGTGAGATAACGTGACGGAGATTCATAACTCTTTCTTATCATTTCAAAAAACGGAGGCGAGAAAGTTGTTTCATTTTGCTACAGCACGCTTCCCCAATCATATTGTTATAAATCAAAGAAATGATGTTCATTTTTGCAGTCTGGCCGTGATGGCATATCTTTAAATGAACGCAGCGATCCGCTGTCAGAAAACACAAACGAGGAGTGATGCAAAATGGCAAAAGTTCTGGTGCTCTATTATTCCATGTATGGACACATTGAAACCATGGCTCACGCAGTCGCAGAAGGTGCAAACAGGGTGGACGGCGTTGAGGTTGTGGTGAAGCGCGTACCGGAAACCATGCAGGCGGAAGCCTTCGCCAAAGCCGGGGGAAAAACACAGAATGCCCCGGTCGCCACGCCTCAGGAGCTGGCAGATTACGATGCGATTATTTTCGGGACGCCAACCCGTTTCGGCAATATGTCCGGCCAGATGCGCACCTTCCTCGATCAGACGGGCGGGCTATGGGCCTCAGGCGCTTTATACGGCAAACTCGCCAGCGTCTTCAGCTCTACCGGCACCGGTGGCGGTCAGGAGCAGACGATTACCTCAACCTGGACTACCCTTGCTCATCATGGGATGGTGATTGTGCCGATTGGCTACGGCGCGCAGGAACTCTTTGATGTTTCTCAGGTACGTGGCGGTACTCCCTACGGTGCAACCACCATTGCCGGCGGCGATGGTTCCCGACAGCCGAGCGACGAAGAGCTCGCCATCGCCCGTTATCAGGGTGAGCATGTCGCGGGCCTCGCCAAAAAACTGAACGGCTAACTCAACAGGAGGACAAGCATGCCAACTCAGGAATCAAAAGCCCACCGCGTGGGTGAATGGGCAAGTTTACGCAATACCTCTCCGGAGATTGCCGAAGCCATTTTTGAAGTCGCGAAATATGACGAGAAACTGGCAGAGCAGATTTGGGAAGAAGGTAGCGACGAAGTGCTGGTTCGCGCCTTCGAAAAGACGGACAAAGACTCGCTCTTCTGGGGCGAACAGACCATCGAACGTAAAAACGTCTGAACGTTTCCCCCCGCCTTTGCGGGGGGGTATCCTCTATTTTGCCGCGTTGTTCATCACCGCATTAAACTTATCAACCGGGCAGAAGCCGTTAGCATCCACCGGGCAGCCTTTCAGCTCCAGCGTCACACGCTGCGCGGGGGATTCCAGCGACAGCACGCTGGCGTTTCGCAGCTGCTCTGAGCTCTGGTAGACATACTCAATTTTCATCAGTTCCTGGTTAGCGTTTTTGTCATGCCAGCGCTGGAAGACTATTTTGCCGCCAATTGGCGTGCGCTCGTGCTGATCGTGGAGTTGATACGGTTTGAAATCCAGCGCGGCCAGCAGCGACGCAATGTTCGAATCATGCCCCACCAGAAGGGTGATTTTAGGCGCTTTCGCCTGATCGGTGACCAGCGCGTTATCAATATATTTCACCAGGGGTTTGGCGACGTTTTGCGCCACCTCGGTGGAGGTAAACAGCGAGTCCTGATAGCCGTTTTTCAGCTTCGACAGCACACGCCACTGCTGGTCAGTCTTGATCTCACCCCAGGCCACCTGGTCAGCCGGGAAACCTTCGTAATATTGCAGCGTGAACGCATCCACCAGCGAGTTACCCACTTTCAGCGGACCGGACACGCCTGGCTCTTTTTCATAGTCGGCACTGAACGTATCTTTCGCGTCCGCCAGCGAGCAGACTTTTTTCTCTTTGCAGGACGGCGAATCGGCGTAGTTCGTCATCTGCTCCAGCAGCTTATAGCTTTCTGAAAGCTGCATTTTCTGCCGCTCGGTCTCCATCGCCTTCAGCGCTTTTTCGCGGAACTCAGGCGAGTTATCGGTAATGACCGGATTAAAGGTGGGATCCATCGTGCCCATTTTTTCCTGATGATGCACAGGCACATCGCACCCCGGGAACGCGCCGGTAATGAAGAATTGTGCGGTCGCAACGGTACGCTGCAGGCTATTGGCATATGCATAAACGGTGTCCGCTGGCGGGCACTCTCCAGTCTTTATCATCCCCTGCTGCGCCAGCCACTCGCGCATGTAATGACCCATATAGACCTCCAGCACGCCGCCTTTAGTGGTGAGCTGACCACCCGGTACCTCCCACTCTGGCCACTGTTTCGGCGTGGACTGCTCCAGCACGCTGCCGTTGTTGGCGAGCGGTGCGCGCAGGTTATGGCGACTCATGATTAAAACTTGCTCCAGCTGATACCCTTCCGGCGTCTCTTGTGCCTGCACGCCAAACGTTGCTGAAATGGAACCGGCGACTGCCAGCGCGAGTAGTGCTTTTCTCATCCCTAATTCCTCACTCGTTTTAAAATGTCGCATTCAGTGTGACAGATTCGTGACAATTTTCCGGGAAGCATTTCTCAATCTGATGAATACCTTACTCGCCGATTCAGACGCTGATGCCAGCGACGATGCCAACATACAGCGCCGCCCACGCGCAGGCAGAAAGCAGGCTGACGGCGTAGACCTTCACGGCGCTTAGCCTGAGCATCCCCGCTGCCAGCGGCACGATATAACGCAATACCGCCAGAAAGCGCGACGTAAACAGCGCAATTTCACCGTTCTTTTGCAGCTGATGCTGCACTCGCAAAAACCTGTCGGCATGCTTAGACGTGAAACGCGTGACCAGCCGGGTGTGTCCCATCAGCTGGCCAACATGGTAATTTAGCACCGACCCCACCGTTGCCCCCATTACCACGGCAAGCCATGCGAGCCCAGGATGCATGCTCCCCTGGCTGACGCCGATGCCCGCCAGCAGCATCACCGAGGCGGGTGGCAGCACGGAGGAGATCAGTACCGTCGATTTACCCAGCGCCATCACGAATAACAACGCAAACAGATGTGCCGGATAGAGCGCAAAATGAGTAAGCAGATGATCAAACCACGCCATTTACCCCATCCTCGTGATGATTTAATCTTTTATTTAAAATGAATAACCTTAAATAAACCCTCAACATCGTATTAATAAAATTCTTCTAAACCGTTCTTAAACATTATTTAAAATCCTGAGCGGTAAAATTAAATATGCGTATTATCCCTCACGTTTTACAACGATCTCGTTATGGCGAGGCTCCTGTACAAATACACGTTATCGCTCTGGTGGGTTCGAGAGAACCAACACAGGGTAAAACAGGCACTGTCGAATCAAGGCTTTGTCAGTATAACTTCCCTTGCGGGATACGGTGTACAGTGCTGAACCCAGGACGTGGGGATCTCCTCTTCGACATGCCCTGTCTTGCTCGCCCCTGAGAGATATTTTTATTCAAAGGGAATTCACTATGTCTTACGCTATTCACAATCAAAACCCGGCATTCAATGACAGCGCCATCGCGCAATATATGAATACCGATTTTATCGTCCTTGATATTGCATTATGCGTGGCGCTGGCGCGCGAGCAATTCTTCGCAAAATTAAAAGACGACGATATTCCATCGCATATTTTTATTGAAGACAATGGCCGCCTGGCGGGCATGATTGCGGTGCGTAAATTGCTGCAAACCGCCGATACGCTACAGCCGGTGAAATCGCTGATGATCTCGCAGTTTTTACAGGTCAAACCGGAGGATGAACGTGCCGATGTTGCCGGCCAGCTGGCGCACGGCGGCGCGGACGTGGTGCCGGTGGTCACCCACGGCAAGCTCGTCGGCTGCCTGACCGAGCGCGAAATCGCCCATCTGCTGGAAGATGACGTCACCGAAGACGCTCAGCTTCAGGGGGCGACGCTGCCGCTGGAGAAGCCCTATCTGGAAACCAGCGCCTTCAGCCTGTGGAAGAAACGCTCCGTCTGGCTCCTGCTGCTGTTTGTCGCAGAAGCCTATACCAGTTCGGTGATCCAGCACTTCGAAGAGGCGCTGGAGTCCGCCATTGCGCTGGCGTTCTTTATTCCGCTGCTGATCGGCACGGGCGGCAACAGCGGAACGCAGATCACCTCCACGCTGGTGCGCGCCATGGCGCTGGGAGAGGTGCATCTTCGCGACGTCGGGCGCGTGCTGCGAAAAGAGATGACCACCTCGCTGATGATTGCCGTGACGCTCGGGATTGCCGGGTGTATCCGCGCGTGGATGATGGGGATTGGGCTGGAAATCACGCTTATCGTCAGCCTGACGCTGGTGTGCATAACGCTGTGGAGCGCGATTGTATCGTCCGTGATTCCGATGGTGCTCAAACGCTGCGGCATTGACCCGGCGGTCGTCTCCGCGCCGTTTATCGCGACGCTTATCGACGGTACCGGGCTGATTATCTACTTCAAGATCGCGCAATATACGCTGGGGCTGGAGTAACACGGTCCGCCAGCTGGATCACCGCTCGCGAAAACGCCTCAATCGCCAGCGCGACATCCTCAGCCATCACCGACTCTGCCGGGTGGTGGCTGACGCCCCCCTTGCAGCGCACAAACAGCATCCCTACCGGCCAGCGTTCCGCGATGGCAATCGCATCATGGCCCGCGCCGCTGGGCAGCGACAGTGAACGCCCCTGCACCGATTCGACGGCCTCCCCTAACACGTTTTGCAGGTGGATATCGCACGGCGTGGCGGCGATGCGGTAAAACTCCTCGGCGCTGAACTGCAGTCCGCGTCGCGACGCGATTGCCTGCGCATTTTCCAGCAATTCGGCCAGCAATCGATCCAGCGGCGCATCCTGCGGACCGCGGATATCCAGCGAGAGATGCACCTCACCGGGGATCACGTTTACCGCACCGGGCAGGCAGCGCAGCTCCCCGACCGTCGCCACCCGATTACCGCCCTGCTGCCGGGTGGTATTTTCGATGAGAACCATCCATTCGGCAGCGGCGGCCA
This sequence comes from Enterobacter kobei, assembly GCF_001729765.1. Taxonomy (NCBI): domain Bacteria; kingdom Pseudomonadati; phylum Pseudomonadota; class Gammaproteobacteria; order Enterobacterales; family Enterobacteriaceae; genus Enterobacter; species Enterobacter kobei. The sequence continues at coordinate 1,695,163 of NZ_CP017181.1, read as the reverse complement.
GCGCGTCCTTACGATGGTTCATCGGCACGGTTCCCGCGTGCCCGGCTTCGCCGGTGAAACGGCAATTCAGGCGACGCGCGCCGTTGATGGCTTCCACCACGCCGAGCGCGAGACCGTCCTGCTCAAGGCACGGCCCCTGTTCAATGTGCAGCTCCAGGTAGGCGCTGAAATCCTCGGGACGGCGTGCGGCATGCGACACGCGGCCGGGATCGAGCCCCACCTGCACCATTGCCTGCGCCACGCTGATGCCGCTGGCGTCGGTTTTTTCCAGCCAGTCCTGCGACCAGGTGCCCGTCAGCCCCCGGCTGCCTAACAGCGTAATGCCGAAACGGGTGCCCTCTTCATCGCAAAAACCGACAATCTCAATGGCCTGCGCCAGGTGCAGGCCCTGCTGGTGCAGGCTGTCCACCACTTCAATCGCGGTGAGCACCCCGAGCATACCGTCGTAGCGCCCCGCATTGCGCACGGTATCCAGATGCGAACCGAGCAGCACCGCCTGCGCCCCTTCCTGAGCACCTTCATAGCGTCCACAGATATTGCCCACGCTGTCCTGCCAGACGGTCATCCCCGCCTGGCTCATCCACTGCCCGACCAGCTGGTTGGCCTGCAGATGCTGCGCCGAGAGGTAGACCCGGGTCAGCGCATCCGGCGTTTCGCTGATGGCGGCCAGCGCATCGGCGCGCGCCATCACCCGTTCTGCCGCCGGGCTCATTGCGGCGTCTCGCGGCGATAGTGGTCCCACGCGGCCTGCATGGCGGCCCCCTGCGTGGTGGTGAATTTCAGGTAGTTCAGCACCGACTCCAGCGCGCTCAGGGTTGTCATCACGCAATCCTTACGCGCGTTATAACCCATGGTGCCAATGCGCCACACTTTACCGTGCAGCGGGCCAAACGAGGTGCCGATTTCAATCCCGAAATCCTCCAGCATCAGCTTACGCACCTCGTCGCCGTTGACGCCCTGTGGAATCACCACGCCCAGCACGTTATTCATCTTGTGCTTCAGGTCGCCGAAGGTCTCCAGCCCCATCGCCTGAATGCCCTTCAGGAGCGCATCGCCGTGCAGCTTGTGGCGGGCAATGCCGTTATCCAGCCCTTCCTGCAGGATCAGCCGCGCGCATTCGCGGGCACCAAACAGCGCGGTGGTGGCTTCGGTATGGTGATTCAGCCGTTCCGGCCCCCAGTAGTCCATCACCATGCCAAGATCGAAGTAGTTGGAGTAGATCATCTCCTCGTCGCCGTCGCGGTGGGCGTCGGTGCGAATGCCCGCCTCAACGCACTTGCGGCGGCGGATCGCCTCCTCCATCCGCGTACTCAGGGTGACTGGCGAAGTACCCGATGGCCCACCGAGACACTTCTGCATCCCGGCCGAAACGGCATCCAGCCCCCAGGCGTCGGTCTCCAGCGCGTTGCCGCCGAGCGACGCGGTGGCGTCGGTGTAAAACAGCACGTCGTAGCGGCGGCAGATAGCGCCAAGCTCCGCGAGCGGCTGCAGCATGGTGGTGGAGGTGTCGCCCTGTACGGTGAGCAGCAGGCGAGGACGAATACGCTTAATTGCATCCTCCACCTGGTCCGGGGTGAACACCTCGCCCCACGGCACCTCGATGGTATGTACCTCCGCCCGACAGCGGCGGGCAATTTCGCACAGCAGGTGACCAAAGCGGCCAAAGACCGGAACCAGCACTTTATCCCCCGGGCGAATGGCGGAAACCAGTATCGCTTCAATCCCCGCCCGGGAGGTACCGTCGACCAGCATCGTCCAGCGATTTTCAGTGCGGAATACGCCGCGATAGAGCGCCATCACCTCGTTCATGTAGTGGGTCATGGCCGGATCGTACTGGCCAATCAGCTGGCTCGACATAGCGCGCAGCACGCGCGGGTCGGCGTTGATCGGCCCCGGCCCCATCAGCAGACGTTGCGGCGGGTTAATTTGCGGAAAATGTGCAATATCCATGAGTCAGTCCTTATCAGTTGAGGCCGCGCACGGAGGAGATGAACTGCTTCAGTTCCGTGGTCTGCGGGTTGGCGAACAGCGTTTTGCTGTCGCCCTGCTCCCAGACTTTCCCCTGGTGCATAAACACCACGCGGTCGCCCACTTCGCGGGCAAAATTCATTTCGTGCGTCACGAGAATCAGGGTCATCCCCTCGGCGGCCAGCTGCTCCAGTACCTTGAGCACTTCGCCCACCAGCTCCGGGTCAAGCGCGGAGGTGATCTCGTCACAGAGTAAAACTTTAGGCGACATCGCCAGCGCGCGGGCAATCGCCACGCGCTGCTGCTGGCCGCCGGAGAGGCTCGACGGGTAGTAATCCAGACGATCGCCTAAGCCCACTTTCTCCAGCATGCGCTGCGCCAGCTCCCGGCATTCGGCAGCACTTTTCTTCAGCACCCGACGCGGGGCGAGCATGACGTTTTCCAGCGCCGTCATGTGCGGGAACAGGTTGAAGCTCTGGAACACCATCCCCACCGAGCGGCTGATTTCACGCGCCTGGGAATCCCGGTCGGTAATCGTCATGCCACCGAGCTTAATGCTGCCGTCCTGATAGCCTTCCAGGCCGTTGATACAGCGCAGCAGCGTGCTTTTTCCCGATCCGCTGCGCCCGATAATGGAGATCACCTGGCCCATGTCGATATCCAGATCGACGCCCTTGAGCACGTGGTTATTACCGTAGTACTTCTGCACCTGATTAATGGTGATGAGAGGCATTGAATTTCGTCTCCAGATAGCGGCTGTAGCGCGACAGCGGATAACACAGAATGAAGTAGCCCAGCGCCACCAGCGCAAAGACTTTGAACGGCTGATAGGTCACGTTGGTCAGCATGGTCCCAGCCTTGGTCAGCTCGATAAAGCCGATAATCGACGCCAGTGCGGTACCTTTGATCACCTGTACGGCAAAGCCGACCGTCGGGGCGATGCCGATGCGCAATGCCTGCGGAGCGACCACGCGAAACAGGGTCTGGCCGAAGGTCAGGCCCAGGCAGCGCGAGGCTTCCCACTGCCCCTTCGGCAGGGCGCGAATGCTGCCGTACCAGATATCGAGCAGAAATGCGCTGGTGTAAAAGGTTAACGCCAGCGAGGCGGCGGTCCACGGCGAAACGTCGATGCCGAACAGCGCCACGCCGAAGAAGGCCAGGAACAGCTGCATCAGCAGCGGGGTGCCCTGAAACAGCTCGATATAGCCGCGGATAATGCGCTTCACCGTGCGCCCGCCCGTCAGGCGCAGCAGCAGGAGCGGCAGCGTTACCACCGCCCCGCCGACAAACGCCACCAGCGACAGCAGCACCGTCCAGCGTCCGGCCAGCAGCAGGTTGCGAATAATGTCCCAGTCGGTAAAGGTGGTCATCATGCCTGCACCCCCAGCCATTTGCGTCCTGCCGCCATCATCAGCTGGCGCAGGGTAATCGACAGCGCTAAGTAAATACCGGTTGTCACCAGATAGACCTCAAAGCTCAAAAACGTTCTGGACTGGATCAGGTTGGCGGCAAAGGTCAGCTCTTCATACGAGACCTGCGACACCACCGACGAGCCGAGCATCACGATGATGCACTGGCTCACCAGTGCCGGATAAATACGTTGCAGCGCGGGCGGCAGCACCACGCGAATAAAGGTCTGCAGGCGGGTCAGCCCCAGCACGCGTCCGGCCTCCCACTGCCCTCTCGGCGTTACCTGAATGCCCGCGCGGATAATCTCAGTGCTATAGGCGCCAAGGTTCACCACCATCGCCAGCAGCGCCGCTTCCCCCGCCGTCATCTTCAGGCCCAGATTCGGCAGGCCGAAGACGATGAAAAATAGCTGCACCACAAACGGCGTGTTGCGGATAATCTCCACGTAACCGCCCCAGATCCGGCTGTACCACGTTGGGCGTCCGCTGCGGATCGCCGCCCCGAAAATCCCTATCGCCAGCCCGCCGACGGTCGCCATCACCGTCAGTTGGATGGTGACCCACAATCCCGCCAGCAGCGCCGGCCAGTGCGGCCACAGTTCAGAGAAATGAAGTTGCTCAGTCATCGGCTCAGGCGCCAAGGTTTGCCGGCAGTGGGGCCTTCAGCCATTGCTCAGACAGACCGTTCAGCGTGCCGTCCTTAATGCCCTGCTCAATCAGCACATCCACTTTTGCCTTCAGAGCCGGTTCGTTTTTCTTCAGGCCGATAAAGCACGGTGAATCTTTCAGCATAAAGCTCGGCACCGGGGCCTTATCGGCGTTCTGGCGGGAAATCGCCGCCACCACGAGGTTGCCAGTCGCCACGTACTGCACCTGTCCGGAAAGGTATGCAGAGAGCGTGGTGTTATTGTCTTCGTAACGTTTCACGTTGGCATCTTTCGGCGCCAGGCTGGTGAGTACCATGTCCTCCACCGCCCCGCGCGTCACGCCGATAGTTTTTCCGCTCAGCCCGGCGGCATCTTTCAGCTCGGCCCCTTTCGGGCCAAACACGCCAAGGAAGAACGGCGCGTAGGCGCGGCTAAAATCAATCACCTTCTCGCGCTCCGGGTTTTTCCCGAGGCTGGAGATGACCAGATCCACCTTATCGGTTTGCAGATACGGCACACGGTTGGCGCTGGTCACCGGCACGAGCTGCAGCTTGAGCTTCATCTGTTTCGCCAGATAGCGTGCCATGTCAATGTCGTAGCCCTGCGGCTGCAGGTCGGTCCCCACCGAGCCAAACGGCGGGAAGTCCTGCGGCACGGCAATGCGGAGGGTGCCGCGCTTCTCGATATCCTGAAGCTGGTCAGCCTTTGCAGGCAGTTGTGTGAAGAGGCATGCGGCCCCGGCGAGTGCAATCAACAGTTTTTTCATGGTGCTTCCCCGTAACGTTAACATGAAACAAAAGATTCTTTGAATGTGATTTTGCAACTAATGTGCCAGGTGAGGCGAAACGGGGGATATTCTTATAAAGCCTGATAAAATGCGGACGGAGCGAAAAATTGAGGATGTTCACGCCCCGCCACGTTGCACCATTTCAATGCAAAGCACCAGTCTGACGCCCCATTATCGTTGTTCGAGTTCGTCCAGCTGCTGATAAAGGGAAGCAATCTCGTGAATGCGCGGACGGCCTTTATCGAGACTGTCATGCAGGAAGGCATTCGCCAGCAGGTTGATGAGGCTGTTGACCGAGGAATAGCTGTCATAGGCCGAAACGCTGTCCAGCGGGGCGCAGAGCTGCCAGCTCGCCAGCGGAAACAGGCTGTGCGCCTGCGGCTCGCACATCAGCAGCACCGGAATACCGCTACTCTGAAGCTGCTGCATCAGCGGGCGGATAATGCGCGGACGGCGGCGAAAGGCCATCATCACCACCAGATCGTGAGGGGTTAAATCCACCAGTTCTTCGCTCAGGCTCTGGCCTGGCTGAGGGAGCACCAGCACCTGACCCCGCGCCTGCAGCAGCTGCTGGCGCAGGTGGAGCGCCGCGGGATAGGCGTTACGCATGCCAATAATGACAATGCGCCGCGCCTTCACCATACAGGCCATGGCGTCGGCAAACTGCTGAGCATCGAGAGCATTGACACACTGGGTCAGGTTCGCCATCTCCTGCTTATAATGGCGCGCCAGTAGCGTATTGCCCTGCACCGCGTCGCGGTTATCGGTAAGCGGCATCCCGCTCTGACGCAGGGTGCGCAGCTCGTCACGCATCTCTTTATACTTCTCATAGCCCAGACGCTTGAACAGACGGCTCACCGTGGCTTTCGATACCCCGCTCAGCTGCGCCAGCTCGGCACTGTTATAGCTAATAAGGTCGTCAAAATGATCGAAAATGAAATCCGCCACCCGCTGCTCCTGCGGCGACAGTGACGGGTATTGCGCTTTCAGTCGTTCATCAAGCTGTTCCATAACGCCTCTGTAACGTTTGTTTCATCTCATACTCACTATTCATTAAGCATGCCAGCTTCTGCGGCAACTGGCATGAAACTTTTTATTCAGAACTGGAACAGCTTTTGCAGCACCTTGTGACTTTAAGGGTTATGAGGACGCTTCATGCAAAGTAATGTCTCCACACACGGGATGGCTGTTGCCCCCCACCACCTTGCCAGCCAGAGTGCGCTGGCCGTCCTGCGCGAAGGCGGCAGCGCGATAGAAGCCATGGTCGCGGCGGCGGCCACCATTGCCGTAGTTTACCCGCACATGAACGGGCTGGGTGGCGATGGCTTCTGGCTTATCGTGCCGCCGGAAGGGGATCCGATCGCCATTGATGCCAGCGGTGCGGCGGGATCGCGCGCGACGCTCGCGGCCTACGACGGGCTCCCGCATATCCCCCATCGCGGCCCTCAGGCGGCGCTGACCGTTGCCGGCACGGTGAGCGGCTGGGACGAGGCGCTGAAGGTCTCGCGCGAGATGACGGGCAAGGCGCTGCCGCTGTCCCGCCTGCTGGCCGACGCCATTGAGTACGCGCAAAACGGTACCCCGGTCACGGCGTCACAGGCGCATGCCACCGCCAGTAAATTTGACGAGCTAAAGGACGTTCCCGGCTTTGCCGAAACCTGGCTGGTGGACGGCAAGCCACCGCCGGTCGGGAGCCGTTTTTACCAGCCCGCCATGGCCACGACCCTTTCGCGCCTGGTGGAAGACGGTCTGGACAGTTTTTATCGCGGCCCGCTGGCGGAGGTGCTGGCGCAGGGTATGGAGACGCTGGGCCTGCCGGTCACGCTGGCCGATCTACACGCCCACGTCGCCCGGCGTACCTCGCCGCTGAAGTTGCAGCATCAGCAGGGAGAAATTTATAACCACGCCCCGCCGACCCAGGGGCTGGTGTCGCTGGCGATACTCGGCATCACAGACCGCCTGAATATGGCGGAGGCTGACGATGCGGGGACGATTCACCGCATTGTTGAAGCCACCAAGCTGGCCTTTGGCCTGCGCGATGCGCACATTACCGATCCGCGCGAGCTGAAAACGGATATTCAGGCACTGCTGGCACCCACCGCCCTTCAGGCGCTTGCCGACAGGGTTGACGACAGCCGTGCCGCGCCGTGGGGCACCGGCAAAGGTCCCGGCGATACGGTGTGGATGGGCGTGATGGATAACAGCGGGCTTGCCGTGTCGTTTATCCAGAGTATTTATCACGAATTTGGCAGCGGCGTGGTACTGCCCGATACCGGCATCGTCTGGCAGAACCGGGGCGCATCGTTCAGTCTCGACCCCAGTCATCTTCTGGCCCTCGCGCCGGGCAAACAGCCTTTCCACACCCTGAACCCGGCGGCGGCGCGCCTCAAGGACGGGCGCGTGATGGTCTATGGCTCGATGGGCGGCGATGGACAGCCGCAAACGCAGGCCACGCTGTTTACCCGCTATGTGGTCCAGGGTGCGCCCCTGCAGGAGAGCATCGCTCGCCCGCGCTGGCTGCTGGGGCGTACCTGGGGACAAACGTCGGACACGTTAAAACTGGAAGGACGCTTTTCGGATGAGACCGTGTCACAGCTCAGGGCGCGTGGACACGACGTGGAGATCTGCCCGGACTTCAGTGAAGCCATGGGCCACGCGGGGGCGATTGTTCGCCACCCCAACGGGCTGTTTGAAGGGGCGTTTGATCCGCGCAGCAACGGCGCGGCCGCCGGATTTTGAGGAGAGAATAATGACGACACAACAACCCGACTGGCATGCCTATCTCGCGCAAATGGAGACCGTTCTTGGCGTGACGCTGGATGATGCCCGCCGCGCCGAGCTGCAGGTACAGTTCAGCCGCATTGCCAGCATGGCCGCTCCATTGATGGCGCTGCCGCTCGATGACCGTCTGGAGATTGCAGGAGTGTATAAAGCATGACGCTACACGAGATGAGTATCAGCGCAATCCAGCAGGCGCTGAGTGCGGGCGAGCTGAGCGCCCATGAGATTGCCCGTCAGACGCTGGAGGCGATAGCGCGCGTGAACCCGCAGATCAACGCCTGGACCGCCGTGACGGAAGCGCGCATGCTCGCCGAGGCCGCGAATATCGACACCCTGCGCCGCGAAAAGCGCCCCCTGCCACCGCTGGCGGGCGTGCCCTATGCGGTGAAAAACCTGTTTGACGTTGCCGGGCATACTACCCTCGCCGGGGCCGAGCTGTTCAGCCAGCGCCCTCCCGCGGCCACTGACAGTTTTGCCGTACGTCAGCTGCGTAGCGCGGGCGGGTTACTGACCGGGATGGTGAATATGGATGCCTACGCCTACGGCTTTACCACCGAAAACAGCCACTACGGCGCGACGCATAACCCGCACGACCTGACGCGCATCGCGGGCGGTTCGTCCGGCGGTTCAGCCGCCGCCGTGGCCGCCGGGCTGGTGCATTTTTCGCTCGGCACCGACACCAACGGCTCCATTCGCGTTCCGGCATCCCTGTGCGGGATTTATGGCCTGAAACCCACCTTTGGCCGCCTGTCGCGATCCGGTAGCCATCCGTTTGTCGCGAGTCTGGATCATATCGGACCCTTTGCGCGCCGCGTGTGCGATCTGGCGTCGGTGTACGACGCGCTTCAGGGGCGCGATACCCGCGACGGTTTTCAGGCAGAACGCTCGCGCGAGGAGACGCGTCCCCTGCTCGAACGCGGTCTGGACGGCCTGCGCTGTGCGGTGCTTGGCGGCTACTTCACCACCTGGTGCGACGCGGAGGCCCGGGACGCCGTGGCGCGGGTGGCGAAGGCCCTCGACGTGCAGGACGAGCTGCAGTTCCCCGACGCCGGGCTGGCGCGCTCCGCGGCGTTTATCACCAGCGCCTCGGAAGGGGGTAACCAGTACCTGCCCGCGCTTCGCCGCGAGCCTGAGCGTTTTGAACCCCATTCCCGCGAACGGCTTCTGGCAGGCGCGATGATCCCTTCCGCCTGGTATATTCAGGCCCAGCGGTTTCGCGCTCAGGCGCGTCAGGCGTTCAACGCCTTGTTTGAACAAGCCGATGTCCTGATCGCCCCCGCAACGCCGCGTAGCGCCACGCGGATCGGTGAGCAAACCATGGAGATTAACGGTCAGCCGCTGCCCATTCGCGCCAGCATGGGCATGCTCACTCAACCGATTTCGTTCCTGGGTTTGCCGGTGACCACCGTTCCGCTACGCACCGCCCGGGGTATGCCGATTGGCCTGCAGCTGATTGCCGCGCCGTTTAACGAGCAGGCCTGCCTGCGCGTCGCGCGCGTGCTGGAAGAGAGTGGCATCACCGATGCCCGCCCGGCGGAGGTGGCGGCATGATCAATCACGATGATATTAACCTGCCGTGGGTGGTAGCCGAAGTGACGGCGGTGTTTTACCGCTATGAAGATGCGCTGGTGAGCAACAACATTGCCGTGCTGGATGAACTGTTCTGGCACGACAAAAATACGGTGCGTCTGGGGGCAGGTGAAAACCTGTACGGCATTGATGAAATCCGCGCCTTTCGTGCGGCGCGCCCGTCAGCCGGGCTGGCGCGAACGTTGCGTCACACCGTCATCACCACCTTCGGGGAGAATTATGCCGTGTGCAGTACCGAGTTTACCCGTGAAGGCAGCGAACGCATCGGCCGCCAGCAGCAAACATGGGTGCGGTTTGCCTGTGGGTGGCGGATCGTGGCGGCGCAGGTGAGTTTGATGTCATAACGCGACCGGGCAGGCGACGTCCTGTAGGCCGGGTAAGGCGCAGCCGCCACCCGGCAAAACATCGCACAATTATTTCAGAAACGGATGCACCTCCCGCCAGTGGTCGGCAATCTGCTGGCGGGTACAGACCCACACCTGCTCATGCTGCTGCACGTAATCCAGGAACCGCTGCAGCGCGCGAAAACGCCCCGGCCGCCCCAGCAGGCGGCAGTGCATGCCAATAGACATCATTTTCGGCGCGCGCTCCCCCTCCTCGTACAGCACGTCAAAACTGTCCTTCAGATACGTATAAAACTGCTCGGCGGTGTTAAACCCCTGCGCGGTGGCAAAGCGCATATCGTTAGCATCCAGCGTATAGGGCACAATCAGGTGCGGTTTACGGGTCCCGTCGCTACAGGCCACTTCCGTCCAGAAGGGTAAGTCATCGCCATAGTAGTCGCTGTCGTAGTCGAAGCCGCCATGCTCCACGACCAGCTGGCGCGTGTTGGGGCTATCGCGCCCGGTGTACCAGCCTGTGGGCGGTTTGCCAAACAGATCGGTCAGCACGTGCACCGCTTTATGCAGATGCTCGCGTTCCTGGGCGATGTCCATATGCTGATAGTGGATCCAGCGCCAGCCGTGGCTGACCACGTCATAATCCGCCGCTTTAATCGCTTCGACGATTTCCGGATGACGCGCCAGCGCCATCGCTACGCCAAAGACCGTCAGCGGCAGACCGCGTTTTTGAAATTCAGTGTGGATGCGCCAGAACCCGGCGCGGCTGCCGTATTCGTAGAGCGAGTCCATCGACATGTGCCTGTCCGGGTAGCTTGCGGCACCGATGATGTCCGACAGGAACTGCTCGGATCCGGCATCGCCGTGCAGAACGTGGTTTTCCGCTCCTTCCTCGTAATTGAGTATAAACTGCACGGCGATGCGCGCCTGATTCGGCCACCGCGCGTGCGGTGGGTTGCCTGCGTAACCGCGCAGATCGCGCGGGTAATCCTGTTCAAAAGTCCCCATTGCCACCCCCAAAAATTAAAATGGATTCAGTGCCTGAAATTGTCCGCTTAACGCTTTATTTTCCGGGAAGGCCAGATCCCCGTTCTTGCTGGTCGACAGCCCCAGCGCCACCAGCGACTCCACCATCTTCACCGCCGCGCTGACGCCGTCGATAACCGGCACGCGCAGTTCGCGCGTCAGCTCCTGCGCCAGCGTCGCCATGCCGCCGCAGCCCAGCACGATGGCCCCGCAGCCATCCTCTTTCAGCGCCTGTATACAGCGCGCGCGCACCTTTTCCTGCGCCAGGCCGCTGCCGTCTTCCAGCGCCAGCACCGGGAGATCGATGGCATGCAGCGCCGCGCAGTGGTCCTGAAAGCCATACTGATGCAGCAGATGGCGGGCGATAATCAACGTGCGCGGCAGCGTGGTGACCACCGAAAAGCGCGTCGCCACCAGCGTCGCCATATGCATGGCGGCTTCAGCAATCCCTACCACCGGCCCCTGGGCCAGCTCGCGCGCCGCCAGCAGACCCGGGTCGCCAAAGCAGGCAATAACGTGACCATCCACGCCCTGCTGTCTGCCGAGTTTGACCTGTTCGAGAACGCCCACGGCAGCAATGGCCTCGTCAAAGTGGCCTTCGATGGACGGCACGCCTGCGGTCGGGCAGACCGCGAGGATTTCCGTTCCCGGTGCAGCCACCGCACGGGCTGCCGCACCGATGGTTTCCGTCATGGCGAGGCTGGTGTTGGGGTTGATCACTTGTATACAGACAGACGACATTACGACTCCTTGTGGCCGGCAAACAGCCGGGCAAAATCAGGCAGACACTCGCCCGCCCGCTCGAAGCTGAGGCTGGCGACGATATGTTCAAAATGGTGCATTAAGGCCTCGCTAAGCGGCTGGAGCGCCTTCTGGCGCAGCAGATCCACCAGCTGTTCGTGATCGTTGCAGCGACAGCCCTGCCGCCACGGCGCGCCCCAGGTGGCAATCACCAGCGATGAACGCTGGCTCAGGCCGGTCACCATCTCCGTCAGCACCTGGTTGCCGGAGATGGCCTGTAGCTGAATGTGAAAATTGGCGGAGTGGCGGATCGCCGCCGGGCCGTCATAGGCCTCGTGCGCCTGCTGCTCCTGACGAATAATGGCCTCCAGTGCTGCCAGATGCGGCGGCTGGCAGTGGGCCAGCACGTCCGGCAGATTAGCGACCTCCAGCAGCGCGCGGGTGCGGAAGATGTGCCGCGCCTCTTCTACCGTCGGGCTGGCGACGTGTGCACCACGTTTGGGCGTTAAGGTGACCATTTGCACAGCGGCGAGTCGTTGCAGCACCTTTCGGATGCCGGTACGGCTCACGCCAAACACCTCGGCCAGCGCCTCTTCCGGCAATTTGCTCCCCGGCAGCAACTGATGTTCGACAATTGCGGTCATCAGCGCCTGAAAGATGGATTCGTCTTTGTCATGCAGGTCTGGCGCGGTCTGCAGGCCATTTACGTTGTTCATTCACCACTCCGTGCTTTACCTTTCGTTATCGAATCGTATACATAAAAATAAAATATTGCATACAAGATTTATTATTTTGGCCTGGATCCTGCAACACCGTTTGCACTCCCACTCAACGGGTTTTCATTCACAGGAGCAGGTTTCATGCCAAACAGTCAAAACGCGCAGCAGGGTACGGCCGCTGATTCCGGTGCGGTTTACAGCCCACGTCTTTGCAATGAGGATCTGGCACCCACGCGTGACCAGAACTGGAGCTGGTACAACATCTTTTCATTCTGGATGTCGGACGTTCACAGCATGGGGGGATATGTGGTCGCCGCGAGCTTCTTTACGCTCGGGCTGGCAAGCTGGCAGGTGTTACTCTGCCTGCTGGTGGGGATTTGTATTGTGCAACTGTGCGCCAACCTGGTCGCAAAACCGAGCCAGATGGCGGGCGTGCCCTATGCCGTGATCAGCCGTCAGGCGTTCGGCGTCTTTGGGGCGAACATTCCGGCGGTGATCCGCGGGCTTATCGCCTTTGCGTGGTATGGCATCCAGACCTACCTGGCCGCCAACGCCCTGATGCTGGTGGCACTGAAGTTCTGGCCGTCGCTCTCTTCACTCACCACCGGCGCGTTCCTCGGCCTGTCACATCTGGGCTGGATCTGCTTCGCCATCATGTGGGTATTGCAGGCGATGGTTTTCTGGCACGGGATGAGCGCCATCAAGCGCTTCATTGATATCGCCGGTCCGGCGGTCTACGTAGTGATGCTGGCCCTTGCGGGCTGGATTGTATACAAGACCGGTTTTGACGGGATCTCCTTTACCCTCGCCAGCAAATCCCTGACCGCGGGCGAGCAAACCTGGCAGATGATCACCGCGACCGCGCTGGTGGTCTCCTACTTCTCCGGCCCGCTGCTCAACTTTGGTGACTTCTCCCGCTACGGGAAAAGCATGGGGGAGATCCGCCGCGGTAACCGCTGGGGTCTGCCGTTTAACTTCCTGCTGTTCTCCATCGTCACCGTGGTGATTGTCTCCGGTACCCAGTCGCTGTTTGGCCGCATGATCACCGACCCGATTGAAACCGTCAGCCGTGTGGGTAACGATCTGGCCGTGGCGATTGGCCTGCTGACGATGATCACCGCCACCATCGGGATTAACATTGTGGCGAACTTTGTCTCGCCAGCCTTTGATTTCTCTAACTGCTCGCCGCAGAAGATCAGCTTCCGCACCGGGGGAATGATTGCTGCCGTCGGCTCGATCCTGCTCACCCCGTGGAACCTGTTCAACTCACCGGAGTTAATCCACTACACCCTGGACGTGCTCGGGGCGTTTATCGGCCCGCTGTTCGGCATACTGATTGCCGATTTCTACCTGATTAAACGCGGCAAGGTGTCGGTTGACGACCTGTTCGATGACACGCCAAAGGGCAAATACTGGTATCGCAACGGCTTTAACCCGAAAGCCATCGGCGCGCTGATCCCGTCCGTTGCCGTGGGCCTGGTGATTAGCTTTATCCCGGCCCTGCATGAGGTGGCGAACTTCAGCTGGTTCATCGGCGTCTTCCTCGGCGGCGTGACCTACCGCTGGCTGGCGCGGGAAGATCGCGAGACAGCAGGCGCGACGACGTTCAGCTCCCGCGTGGCAACGCAAAAAGAGTAACCCTTCCCTCCTCCTCTGGCCGCAGCGTAACTGCGGCCCGTTCATTCTGGCACTGTTCTTGCTGCGCTTTCTCACCCCGCTACGCAAACACGAAGGCAGGAACCATGATGGAATACCAGACTGCGATACGCGGTACATTTTTTGACATTGCCCAGGTCTGCGACAGCGCAGACACCATTGCCGAACACGCGCGCTACCTTGAGGACGGGCTGCTGTTTATTCAGAATGGTCACATTCTGGCGCACATGCCCTGGCAGGAGGGCGAGCAGTATCTTGACCCCCACAAGGGCTACACCGACCTGCGCGGTAAGCTGCTGCTGCCCGGTTTTATCGATACCCATGTGCATTATCCGCAAACGGAGATGATCGGCGCCTTTGGCGAGCAGCTGCTGGAGTGGCTGACCACCTATACCTTCCCGGTGGAGAGCCAGTTTGCCGATGAAGCCTACGCGAAAGAGATCGCCGAATTTTTCATTAACCAGCTGGTGAGCAATGGCACCACCACCGCGCTGGTGTTCTGCACGCTGCATCCGGAATCGGTCGAGGCGCTGTTTACTGAGGCGCTGCGCCTCAACATGCGCCTTATCGCCGGGAAGGTGATGATGGACAGACACGCGCCGGACTACCTGAGCGAGGACGCGAAACAGAGCTACCGGCAGACGCGCGAGCTGATCCAGCGCTGGCATCACCGGGGGCGGCTGGGCTATGCCATTACGCCACGCTTTGCCCCGACGTCATCCCCCGAGTTGCTCGCCGCGGTCAGCCTGCTGAGAGAGGAGTTTCCGGATACCTGGCTGCAAACCCATCTGAGCGAAAACCCAAACGAAGTGGCCTGGGTGAACGACCTCTGGCCGGAGCATGAACGCTATCTGGACGTGTATCACCACTACGGCCTGACCGGCGAGCGCAGCGTGTTTGCCCACGCCATCCACCTGCACCACAGCGAGTGGCAATGCCTGCATGACACCGGTTCGGCGGTGGCGTTTTGCCCCACCTCGAACCTGTTTCTCGGTAGCGGGCTGTTTCGCCTGCCCGCCTGCTGGCAGCACAGAGTGCGGATGGGCATCGGCACTGACGTGGGCGCGGGCACCACCTTCAGCATGCTGCGTACCCTGGGGGAAGCGTACAAGGTGGGTCAGCTCCAGAGCTACCGTCTCCGCGCCAGCGAGGCGTTTTATCACGCCACGCTGGGCGGCGCGCACGCCCTCCGGCTTGACGAGAAGATTGGCAACTTCACGCCCGGCAAAGAGGCGGATTTCGTCGTCATCGACCCGGACGTAACGCCGCTGCAGCGCCTGCGCAATCGCCGCTGCCAGGACATTTACGAGCAGCTCTTTGTGCTGATGACCCTGGGCGATGAGCGCAACATCAGCGAAACCTGGGTCAACGGCGTGCAGGTGTGGTCAGCTGCCCCGGTAGGTTGACCAGCCACCGGGCGCAATCACAAACGGCAGATGGAAATGCTCGTCTGCCGATTCTCCCGTCACAAACTCAATCTGCGCGCAGGGATAGATCGTCTCACGGCCTGTGTCGCTAAACCACTTACCGATTTCGGCCACCAGCCGGTAGCGGCCTTTTGCCAGGTTCGGGACGAATTCTGTGATGCGCCCACTGGCGTTCGTGACGCCAGTCGCCATGATCTCCCCGTCCCGCTCAAGATGAACCGTCACGCCCTCGGCGGGTTTCCCCGTTGAAATATCGAGAATATGGGTGCTGAGTGTGCTCATTCGCTAATGACTCCTTCCAGCCGCAGCAGCGTAATTTCCCGCAGCTGTTCCAGCGCGGTCAATACTTCCTGCGTATCGTTGTTTTCCAGCCGCGCGTTCAGCGCCTGTAAGATCTCTTCTCCGCTGCGGCCCTTCGCGCGGATAAGAAAGACCCGTCCGAAACGGGCTTCATAGCGGGCGTTTCCCTCCCGTAACGCCTGCGTCAGGGCAGCATCGCGGTCATTCACCGCGCCCTGTTCCTGCCGCGACAGTGCTGCCTCCGCCTGGGAACCCGCGGGCTTTTCCCCGATACGCGGATGGGCGCTCAGGGCTAGCGTTAACGCCGTCTCATCCCAGCATTGCGTCAGCGCCAGTGCCGTACTGAACACGTCTTCCCGGCGGGAATAGGGCCGCCCGCGTACCAGGGCTTCAGCCCAGCCGGGGATCGCCACGCAGGGGTGGAGCCGCGCGAGAGCCTCTTTCTCAGGAAGCCTATTAAAGTCGTGCAGTGCGATCATAGTATCTCCTTGATTATCCTCTTTCAGGTCATTGCACAAACCACGCCACTCCTTGCCTGAGTGTGAAACAGTTGATTCCGTATAGCTTAACTGGAAATTTTTGATTCAAAAAAAGGCAAGCTCACCGCGTCTGCGCACCTTAGCAGTGCAAACCTGCCCTTCACAACGCCGTTTTCACCCCGTTGCAGCCTGGTACGCAAATTGCTGAATGGCTTTACACCCTGCAAAAGGAGAGAAGCATGAAAGCAATCGTTATTGGTGCGGGAATTGGCGGCCTGAGCGCCGCTGTTGCGCTGAAGAAAGCGGGCATCGACTGTACCGTGTTTGAAGCCGTCAAAGCGATCAAGCCCGTCGGAGCGGCCATCTCCATCTGGCCTAACGGCGTGAAATGCATGCAGCACCTCGGCATGGGCGACATCATCGAGACGTACGGCGGGCCGATGCGTTTTATGGCCTACAAAGATTACCGGCGCGGCGATACCCTGACCCGCTTTAGCCTCGCGCCGCTGGTCGAGCGCACCGGCGGGCGTCCCTGCCCCGTCTCGCGCGCGGAACTTCAGCGCGAAATGCTGGACTTCTGGGGGCGCGATAACGTGCAGTTTGGCAAGCGCGTCGAACGTGTCCGGGAAGATGACGCGGGCGTGAGCGTCACCTTCACCGATGGCACCGCGGCAACCGGGGATTTTCTGATTGCCGCCGACGGCAGCCACTCGGCGGTTCGTCCGTATGTGCTGGGGTATACGCCGGAGCGCCGCTACGCCGGTTACGTGAACTGGAACGGGCTGGTGAAGATTGATGAAGAGATTGCCCCGGCGCACCAGTGGACCACCTTCGTTGGTGAGGGCAAACGCGTATCGCTGATGCCCGTCTCCGGCGGACGCTTCTACTTCTTCTTTGACGTGCCGCTCCCTGCGGGTCTGGCAGAAGATCGCACTACCCTGCGTGCCGATCTTACGGGCTACTTCCGCGGCTGGGCGCCGCCGGTGCAAAAGCTTATCGCCGCGCTCGATCCTGACACCACTAACCGGATTGAAATCCACGACATCGAACCGTTCGATACCCTGGTGCGCGGCAACGTCGCGCTGCTCGGCGATGCCGGGCACAGCACCACGCCGGATATCGGCCAGGGCGGCTGTGCAGCGATGGAAGATGCCGTGGTGCTGGGCGAATGCCTGCGAGAGAACCACAACATTACGCTGGCGCTGCGACAGTACGAAGCGCTGCGCTGCGACCGGGTGCGTGACCTGGTGCTGAAGGCGCGCAAACGCTGCGACGTCACCCACGGCAAAGACATGACGTTGACGCAGGCCTGGTATCAGGAGCTGAAAGAGGAGACCGGGGAGCGCATCATCAACGGTCTGTGCGAAACCATTCAGGGCGGCCCGTTAGGCTGAACAAGAGGGACAACGATGAAAAGAGAACCGACTCCACCCGCCCACTGTACTTTTGAGCCAGAGGACTGGCTGCGCCTGGCGAAATGCTGGCATCCGGTTGCACGCGCCTGCGACATCGGCCCGGCACCGGTTAAAGCAACCCTGCTGGATGAACAGCTGGTCATTTACCGGATTAACGACCAGGTCGTGGTCGCCCGGGATGTCTGTCCGCACCGTGGCGTGCCGCTGACGCTGGGCTTTCACGATGAGCACGGCATTATTTGTCCGTACCACGGCTTACGCTTCGGAGAGGACGGGCGCTGCAACCGTATCCCGTCCAGCCCCGACCAGCCCGTTCCGGCGAAGCTGAACCTGATTAACTACGCCGTGGAGGAGCGCTTTGGCCTGATCTGGACCTGTCTGGCCTTTGACCCGGATAATCCGGTACCGCTGCCCGCCATGCCGCACTGGGATGACGACGGATTCCAGCAGATTAACTGCCCGGCGTTCGAGGTGAATGGCTTCGCCGGTCGCCAGGTGGAAGGATTTCTGGACGTAGCGCACTTTGCCTGGATCCACACCGATACCTTTGCCGATCCCAATAATCAGCTGGTTCCCACCTATCAGCCGCAGGAGACGCCGTTCGGTTTCGTGGCCGATTACTGGAGTTCCGTGAGCAACTATCCCGCCAGTTCAGACGTCCAGGCTCCGGAGGGCTTCCAGTGGCTGCGTCATTTTGAAATGCATCTGCCGTTTACCGCCACGCTGACGATCCATTTCCCGGGGGAATCCCGACTGGTGATTATGAACGCCGCGTCGCCGGTATCATCGCGGGTGACCCGGATGTTCGCCCCTATCGCGCGCAACTTCGATCTGCATATTCCGGTGGAAGATGTGCATGCCTTCAATCTGCGTATTTTTGAAGAAGACCGTCTGATGGTCGAAACCCAGCGCCCGGAAAGCCTGCCGCTGGATCTGACGCTCGAAGCCCATATCCCGGCGGATAAAAGCTCGATTGCCTACCGTCGGGGACTGAAAAAGATGGGATTCGGCGAATTTTTCCTGGTATGACGGAGGCCAATATGTTGAGCGTTATCGTTGATGGGCTGTGGCGTGAGGGGGATAAAAGCCTCGCCGTCAGGCTGGTGGCGGAAAACGGCGCCGCGCTACCGGCGTGGCAGCCCGGCGCGCATATTGATGTACACCTGCCCTGCGGCCTGGTGCGCCAGTATTCCCTGACCGGAGCCTGTGAGGACGAAGGGTATCTTATCTGCGTGGGGCGCGAAACCGCCTCGCGCGGCGGGTCGCGCTACGTTCACGAGACGCTGCGGCCTGGACAGAAACTCACGATCTCCACCCCACGCAATCTGTTCCCGCTCGTTCAGGCAGAGCGGGTTTTACTCCTGGCTGCGGGCATTGGCATTACGCCGCTGTTTGCGATGGCCCTGCAGCTGAAGGCGGCCGGAACGCCGTTTACGCTGCATTATTACGTTAAAAATCGCGAAAGCGCGGCGTTTGTTCAGGAACTCTCAAAGTACGGTGAGTGCATCATTCATACCCTCAGCCCCCGCTCAGCGCTGGCAGAACATCTCCCCATACCGGAAGCGGGACTGCATGCCTGGGTGTGCGGACCTGCGGGTTTTATGGAGAAAGTCCGCAATGTGGCAAAGACGAAGGGATGGGATAACGCCCACATTCACAGCGAGGCGTTTCAGCCTGCTGCGCCTGCCGCTGGTCATGAAACCGGCGAGATCTTTACCGTTAAACTGGCCTCCACCGGGGAGCGCTGGCCGGTGCCTGCGGATAAGACCATTGCCCAGGTCTTACAGGCAAACGGCGTAGACGTACCGCTGTCCTGTGAAATGGGGATCTGCGGCGCCTGCCTGACGCCGGTGATTGACGGCGTGGTGGATCACCGGGACAGCGTGCAGTCGGAGGCGGAAAAAGGCGCAACAAACCAGCAGGTGGCGCTCTGCTGCTCGCGGAGCCATTCGGGGGAGCTGGTGATTGGGCTGTAAAACGACATCAACATTTTAGCGGCCCTTCTTGCCGGGTGGCGCTGTGCTTACCCGGCCTACAATCCGTAACAATATCAATATATTGCACTATTCATTGTAGGTCCGTGCAAGCGTAGCGCCGCCGGGCGAAACTCACACATCGCTTTTTGCCAGCCCGTAAACGGGATCGCTATCCTGCCACGCGTACTCAATATGGCTGGCCTGCTCGCGCGCCAGGGCATCATCGCCCTGTAATCGCGCCGCCAGGGTAAAGGCGAAATCAAATACGTTACCCAGGCCGCGACCGCTCAGCAGATTGCCGTCTTCCACCACCTCGGCATCGACGTACCTGCCCTCGCTGACTGTTTTCCACAGATCGCCGGAACAGACGTAGCGGCGCCCCTTCAGCAGCCCGTTACCGCCCAGCACACGGGCGGCGGCGGAACAAATCGGGCAGATATATTTGCCCATTTCATCGTGGCGGCGGACGAAGGCGATGACCTCCGCGCTTTTCGCCAGGTTAACGCTGCCCTCCGGGCCGCCCGGTAACACCACGGCGTCAAAGGTGCAATCGAAACTGGCTTTGAGGGTGCTGTCCGCCACCATTGAGATGGCGTGATAGCTCACCACTTCGCGGCTCTCGCCGCAGGCAATCGTCTGCACCGTAATATTCAGGCGACGCAGGATATCAATGGTGACGATCGCTTCCCCCTCTTCAAAACCGGGGGCCAATAGCACGGCTACGCTTTTCATTTTGCTCTCCATGGCTTCAGGGTTACCAGTACGGGTGCCAAATCTGTCGCAGCCGCGCCAGCAGCTCGAGATAGAAATAGTCTCCCCAGCTACAGCACTGATCGACCCCCTTGCCGCTGCCCATATGATAAACCGAGTGTTACAGCAGCCCTTCGGTCGGATCGTCGTCGTGGGCAAGGTAGTTATCGGTCAGCGACAGCGCAATACGCAGCGCCATCTCTTCGTAATACGCACGGTTTGCGTCGAGCGTCGGCAGCGCCTTGACCAGCTCCAGCAGACCGCAAGCGGCAATCGCCGCCGCTGAACTGTCGCGCACGGCGTCGGTGCCGAGCAGCGCCAGATCCCAGTGGCACACATCATCTTCCGGCAAACGGTTGAGGAAGTAATGTGCCAGACTGCGTGACAGCTCAACCATCTGCTTATCGCCGGTGTGCTGATAGCTGAGCAGGAAGCCGTAAATGCCCCATGCCTGCCCGCGCGACCAGCACGAGGTGTCGCTGTAGCCCTGATGGGTATTACCAAAGCGCGGCTCACCCGTCTGCACATCCATATAGTATGTGTGATACGTCGAGGCATCTTCCCGCACGATAAAGTTCGCAGCCTGTCCGGCGTGAGCCGTCGCCGCTTGCGCATAGCGCGGATCCCCGGTCTGTTCGCTGGCCCAGTACAGCAGCGGCAGGTTCATGTTGCAGTCGATGATCATTCGCCCCTGCTGCTCCGGGTCGTTTAAATCACCCCATGCCTGGATAATCCTGGCCGTTGGGTTAAAACGCTCCATCAGGCGCTCGGCTGCCAGCAGCGCCGACCGGCGAGCGGCTTCGTTGCCGGTGAGGCGCCAGGCGCTGATGCAGGAGAGCGAATAGAGAAAACCAAGATCGTGCGTTGCCGTGTCGATACGCTGCTCAATACGCCGGGCGAACGACGATAAATAGCGCTCGGCGGCGTCACGATAATGCGCTTTGCCCGTCATCTCCCACGCCAGCCACAGCTGGCCTGGCCAAAAACTGGTGGTCCATTCCACGTTATCGGTGCGCGGCCAGACGCCCTTCTCACAGGCTTCGCCGGGGAATTTATCGCCGAAGGCAACAATATTTTTGTCGAGCTTGCGCGTTACGCGGGTTAACGCCGCTTCCAGCTTCTGGCTCAGGGCCAGGCGATCGACCTGATGCAGTTCGATCGGCCGCAGCGCTTCGGTGATAACAGATTTGGTCATAACAACTCCTGAATTAATGTTTGGCCGGTTCAACCGGGGCGGAATCTAATGCCGGAGCAAAGGGGCGTGAGACATCGCACTTAGACTGGCAGCGCGACAGCGTAAAGGCGGAAATCAGCGTAAATATCAGGGCGCAGCAGCCCATCAGCAGATAGGTATGCTCAAAGCCTATCTTGTCGTACAGATAGCCAGCAGGTGGGGCGACCACAATCGACCCCACGTAAATCATCGCCTGGTAGCCCAGCAGGTACATCGTGGCGTTAATCCGACGATGGAAGTGTTCGGCGATGTATTTAAAGACCGAGATCAGCAGCAGCGCGATCTCGACGCCATAAAACGGTTTGATGATAGAGATCACTATCGGGTCACTGGTGAGTCCGGAGGCGATCAGCCGAGCCCCGACCACGCAGCCGCAGAACACCAGGCCGCGCTTGGCGCCGTAGTGATTCACCAGCCACGGGATACACATCATCATCAGGAATTCCATACCCGACTGGACGGTGCTCAGGTAGCCGTACCAGGCATTTCCCTGCTCTTTGGTGGCGAAGAATGATACGAAGTAGCGCGGGAATTGCTGTTCGGCGATAAACATCATCCACGCCACCCCGGCGACGTAGAGGCTGAACATCCAGAATTTGCGGTTTTTCAGGAGCATCAGCACATCGGCGAAGACAATCTTATTGGCGGAAATAACGCTGTTATTACGCAGCTGCTCATCGCCGATTTTGAGGCTAATCAGCACCAGCAGCATCAGTACCGAGGTACCGCTGCTGAGCAGAAAGTTGGCCAGCGGCGTGACGTTAAACAACAGCCCGGAGACCGAAGCCGCCATCGCCCAGCCCAGCGAACCCCACATTCTGATGCGGCCAAACTCCAGCCCGTACAGGCGGCTAAAGCGGTCAGCGTAAGATTCAGACGCCGCCACGCCAGCGTACCAGCCCAGGCTCAGATACAGCGCGCCGATGATAATCCCGGCCATCGCATGGCTTTCCAGCAGCGGCTGGTATACCAGCGCAAAAAACGGTGCCATCAGCGCAGAAATGGCGCAGACAAAATAGAGCAGCCACTTGCTCATGCCGATTTTGTCCATGATGTAGCCATACACCGGCTTCAGGACAACCGCGAAGACGCCATTGATGGCGAACACGCTGCCGATAGTGATGCTATCGAGGCCCACTTTCTGGCTCAGCCACAAGGCGTACAGGCCAAAGCTGGATGACCAGGTGAAGAAGTAGAGAAAAATAAAGGTACTCATTTTGTACTGTGCGGCGCGTACGGACGATGATGTGCTCATAGCGATGTCTCCGGGGCCAGAACGAGCGTCGTTTCTTGTCGTGCCATCACGAAGCGTACCGCGTCATCGCTAATGAAGGCCTGCGGGCAGTGTTGCGGATCGAAGCCTGCGGCATTTCCCGCCCACACCGCGCTTGTCAGCAAATGCGTGCCGGGGTCGAGTTCACCGCGCAGCAGCGGCACTGCCGCGCGCTCGGCAAACAACAGATTACTGTTTGGCGGCGTCACCACCGTTTCGCCGCGGCGGGCGTGCGGATGTAAACAGAAAATGGCTGAGGCATCCTGGGCATTGCGTAACCAGCAGGCGCTTTCCATCTCCTGCGCCTGCGGCTGTGGGCGGTTCGCGAGGCTAAAGCCCCCTTCCGCGCAATCCAGCGCGCGTTGAGTATTGATACGATGGACGCGCAGTTGCCAGTCGCCCAGCGCCAGCAGCCAGCTCTCAATCACCACGTCGCGCCACGGCAGCCAGCGGCTGTAAATGGTGCCGTCAGCGGTGACCACGTGCTGGCATTCACGGCGACCACGCCAGTAGTTATCTTTTTCGGCCAGCAGCAGCATCGAATCGGGTGCGGCATGGTTCAGGCCGTAGCGCCCGCGTTCGAGGGTGAAGCCAAAGCGGGTGGAATAGGCAAATTTGCAGTATTTCGCTTCGGTATTCACGAAGTTGTTCAGCTCCAGCTGGCCGGACGTCAGCATCCACAGGTGATCGGCCTGATGCACCACCACCTGATCCGCGTGGGCTATCGTGTGCTGCGCGGGCAATGGCGGCAGCGGCAGCTCGGCCGCCTGCCAGAAGGCGTCGCCCTCATCTAATGCCAGTACCAGCAGGGTCTTCAGGCCCCAGTACGGTGAACCCGGCGCGTTGTAGTCTTCCGCCATCGCCAGATTCGGGTAGCTGTAGCCGACGCTCAGTATGCCGTCGCGGTCGAATATCGGCTGCTTCAGCCACCAGCGCAGATGGCGCAGCACGATGCCCTTAATCACGCCAGGCGAAAAGACCTCCAGCCCGGCGAAAGCCGCCGCACTCCAGAACGCCGCCTCGGCAAAGCGGTAGGTCAGGCTACGGCCAAACGGGATCGCCGCGCCGTCTTCGGCAAAGAAATGGATAAAGTCAGAGGAGAAACGCGCGGCGCGATCGCGCAGGGTTGCACACCGCGTTGGATCAACATCGGCCATTAGCTTCGCGTAAATCAGTCCATAGAAATGGAAGCCCATCGAGATGTAATAGTCGCGCGGCCGGCCCGGACCATCGGAGTACCAGCCATCGCCAAGATAGTAGTGCTCCATGGCAGCGAAATGATTTTCCAGCGCCTGCGGATGGGTCGGCATGCCACAATAATGGAAGCCAACCTGCACCAGAATCGGAAAGAAGTGCCAGTTGTTATCGGGGATATCCTGGGTCTCGCACTGCTTTAGCCAGCGCCATAGATTCTCTTTCTCCGTCTCAGTGAAATGTGCCAAGACGGTTTCGCCCGCCAGCGCCAGCAGTAACCCGTAAGCCGCCATTTCGACGATTCGCTGATCGAAAGGGCCGACATCGCCCCAGTAATCAGCATGCTGCGGATTGGTGCCGTTTTTTATCGCCTGTAAATAGAAAGAGAAGTGTTGCGGCTCGCTGCCGCCAGCCAACAATGGCGTGATGCCCCACAGCAGGCGGGAAAAGGTTTCCATGCTCGCGACCTGCTGGCCGTAGTGAGCGGTAAAGTTCGCTAAATCAATGCGGCTGGCGTCTTTTTTAAAATAAGGCGTCACCGCGTTCAGCATATCGTTAACCAGCCGCAGTACCTCATCACGGCTCGTCAGTGGGTTATCCACATGAATATTTTCAGGTTGCACAGGGTCCTCCCGCATAACACGAGGGTAGAGATAAGTTATTGTTATTTGGCTTTTTAAAGC
Organism: Enterobacter kobei; assembly: GCF_001729765.1. Classification (NCBI taxonomy): domain Bacteria; kingdom Pseudomonadati; phylum Pseudomonadota; class Gammaproteobacteria; order Enterobacterales; family Enterobacteriaceae; genus Enterobacter; species Enterobacter kobei. Next base: position 1,670,770 of record NZ_CP017181.1, on the reverse strand, counting down.
CACGAGTGCGACGTCTGAATGAAGAGTAACCGCTTTTATTCCCGGTGCTGAGTGAGCAGACTCACAAAATTAAACCGGCATTTCATTTTTGCTGGATTTTGTCGATCGAGAGAGGGATAAATTACAAATGATGGTCTAAAAATTTAAATCTGTTGTCCTGGAGGTCAAATGGGTGAAACGCAACTGCTGGAACGCATTACGCTCGATCGGCAGGCCATTTCATTTAACCGCATGTACACCACCAGCGCGGTTTACTACCACTGGCATCAGTGCGTTGAATTGCTCTATATTTCCAGCGGTTATGGCATCGTGGTGGTGGACAATCAGCACTACACCGCCCGTCCGGGGCGTTTATTTGTCTTCCCGCCCTTCCGTTTGCACAAAGTGCAGGTTGATCATAGCGATAAGAACCCCTACCACCGCACCACCATGCACATTGCGCAATCGGTCGTCGAAAGTGCGCTCAGCACCTTTCCGCGCCATCAGGCCCGCTTCGCCTCGCTGGCCGCCAGCAATCTCCCGGCACAAATTTACGATCTCAGCACGCACGCGGCGTTTATTGAGAGAATACTTGAACAGTTTCAGCGCCTGGAGGACAACGCGCAGACCGAGGCCTGCGAGGTGGCATTTCTGGTGATGCAGCTCATGACATGTCTGCCCGAGCAGCCGCAGCCCTACCCGCCGCGCCAGCAGACCGTCGCCTCGCGGATAATGAGCTGGGTCGAAGCCCACTATGGCAGCAAGTTTTCGCTCGATCGGTTAGCGCACGACCTGGGGCTCTCGCGAAGCTATACCTCACGCATTTTCCGCCAGCAGACCGGCGGTAGCATCCACGAATATTTGCTGACCCGGCGGATTAAAAGCAGCTGCGATCTGTTACGGTACAGCGATGAGCCTGTTGACGCCATTGCACTGGCAGTGGGGTTTAGCGAGGTGACCTATTTCATTACCTGCTTTAAAAAGATGATGCGTCAGACGCCGCTGCAGTATCGACGGAGTAACTCCGGCACCAGAATTCCCGGTTAAGGCGGTTTTAACAAACAAAAAACCCAGGTCGCATAACGACCTGGGTTTCGAATTTGGCGGAAGCGTAGAGATTCGAACTCTAGAACCCTTTCGGGTCGCCGGTTTTCAAGACCGGTGCCTTCAACCGCTCGGCCACGCTTCCAAAGTGAGGCGCACTATAAACATCTATTAGCGCCTTGTAAAGCAGGAATTTTTCTATTTCTACGCCCTGGCGTTTAACTGCGCAAAAAATCGCTCATTCCACGATCCCCGCGTCGCTCTCTCCCACTTGTACATACCGTTACACGGCAACGCTCATCCTTCTAAATCGCTCTGGTATAGAATGCCCCAAAATAGACGGCCATTTGTTGTGTAATTGTTATAAAGCCGGTTATTAACGGATTTTAGAAAATTGCCGCCATGTAGTCTTACTGGTTAATGATGAAAATCAAAAATACGTTTTGCTTACATATCCTGATGGCAGCCCTGGCCATTTTATTCCTCAGCATTCACCCGCTGGTGACCAGCTTTGATCCGCCGCTTAAATTCCAGCCGCTGATCAAATCCATGGCGGGCACACCGAAAGAACAAGCGGAAAAAATTGCCACCATTTCCCATGCCCTGGAGGGGAATGCCATTTTCTTCATTGGTGCCTCTGAAGTTGCCACCTCCGAAGATGAACATTACGCGGTCTATCATTATTTTAATCAGCAATTACACCAACCCGTCGTGGCGTATGGCGATGCGTTTGTCGATGATGAAACACAATTTTTACTGTTTTCACGTTTTAAAAATAGCCTTAACGCAAACAGTAAAGTGGTTTTATTGTTGGCACCTGACAGCTTTTACTCAAAAGGTCTGCCACCCGCTATCTATGCGGATAATTTTCCGGGCTCTGTTTTTGATCCCCTGATGAAGGATCCGCAGGCACGTCCGATCCTCGTGAATTATTTAAAACATATTGATGCTAAAGAGATAAGCCATTTAACCTTTGGGCAAATGCGTGTCTTCGGCTGGCACCCCGATCTGATTTGGGATGAGATCGGTTTCCAGTTCGCTAATTTTTGTACCCTGATAAAAAACGACTGGCTGTCGCTGCTCAATATCAGGCCTGAGACGGCGCAACCCTGGCCGCAACAGCCAACCACCCACATGACTCCGGACTGGAATAAAGAGCTGGCGAATGCCCGTGAATTAAATAAAGTTCGCCAGCAAAGCGCGGCGACCCTGTGGATGGACAAAACGATTTACGAAGAGGACGGTAAGCCGCAGCAGTGGGATGACACGCCGGTGGTGCCCGGCCAATTCGCTGCGTTCAGGAAAACCGTCCAGCTGCTGAAGGCACATCACGTGCAGGTCATTGCTATCGTCGACCCGGTTAACCCGTGGGCGCTTTACCATACCGACACGTTCCGCCCGTACGATAAGCAAATTCAATCCATTCTGAAAGAGAACCAGATCCCTTATTTAGATATGTACGCTATGCCTTATCAGAATGGCTGGAACTGGGACCGACTGCACCCGACTGAACTGGCCTGGGTGCCTATGCTTCGCTTTATTGCACAGAGTTTTAAATAATGAAAATCGCGATCCGTCTGTTTTTCCTTTATCTCCTGCTTGGGATCACCATCGTCGCGTGGACCGCTGTCGATGACAGCATGAGTATGCAACTTCATTTTGAATATCAGAAATTCTGAGGCCGAATGATGTACAGCTCAGGACTGTTTTTTGTCTGTTTATTTTCATCGGCAGGGGTATTTGCGCTGATTAATCGCCTGCTGCGCCATCGCCTGACCTGGTTATCGTCCTTGGCCGTCCTGACAGCATTGGGCTGGGGCTATATTTTTCAGGGCGATTATCGTATTCCGGCGATCGTTTTTGGCTGTTTTTATCTTTTCGCCACGTTAAAAGAAAAAGGATGGTTAAAAACCTGGCAGGCGATCGTGTTAACGCTGCTGCCACTGTTTTTGGTGAAATTACATTTTAATCACCATCTCGGCATGATCGGTCTCTCTTTTATGACCTTTCGCGCGGTGGATGTGCTGTTGTATCGCAGTAAAAAAGAGGGCCAGAATATTCTGCACTATTTCTGCTACCTCTTTATGCCCTTTATTATTCTGGCCGGGCCGATGTACCGCTGGCGGACATGGATGAGCGATGTGAATAAACCCGCATTCACCCTTAACCGTGAACAATGTTTAACAGCGTTAGAGCAGATCGTCACCGGCATCATCCAGAAGTTCCTGTTTGCCATGCTGATCGATTCGCTTGTGGTGCAGCCCTGGAGCCATAAGCCGTTTTCGCTGACCGTCGGCGTGGTGATGTCGATTGCTTACAGCGCCTATCTGTACTTTGATTTTGCGGGTTACAGCAATATGGCCATCGGTGCCGGGCGCTTATTCGGGCTGAATATTCCGGCAAACTTCAATATGCCGCTGCTTGCAAAGAACCCTCAGGACTTCTGGCGGCGCTTCCACATCAGCCTGTCTGAATGGCTGCGCGATGTGGTGTTTATGCCCGTCTATATGAACCTGATGAAGTTCAACTTTTTCCGTCAGAACAAAACGCTGGCGCAAAATATCGGTATTTTTTGCACCCTGTTCTGCATGGGGGCATGGAATGGCCTGGAACGCCATTATGTCATCAGCGGCGCGCTGTTTGGCGCCATTTCTGTCGCACACAACATGCTGCTGTGGTCAGCCAAACGCAGCCCGGCATTACACCGCGGTTTGCAGTATCCGGCAGTGGCGTTTTTGGGGCGAATTCTGACGCTGGGCAGCGCCGCAGGATCCCTTTACATCTTTAGTGGAATGTCTCCTCTATGAAAAATCACACCGATCTGCAGGAACTGCAGGATTTCTTACGTGCGGCATTGCGCGATCCCGCCTCCCCGCAGCAGCTGGCCATCACGGGTAGCGACGAAACCCTCAGCTGGCTACAGCTTTCCGCCGCCGTGATGGACTGGGCGGAACGCTATCAACGCTGCAAGCCTATCGAAGGCACATCGGTCGTATTATATGGTCATCAGCAGGCCGAGTTCGCCGTGGCGATTTATAGCTGCCTGTTGCACAACATTCCGTACATCCCGGTGGATTGCATCTACCCGCAGGAGCGGCTCCGGGAGATTTGTAGCCTGGCCAGTGTCCCTTACTATTACGACGTGGCAACCCGGCAGTTTATTGCCACCGGTGAAGCGGGCAAGGTCCTGGAAGAGCAGGATCTGGCCTATATCATGTTTACCTCAGGCAGCACCGGCAAACCGAAAGGCGTGCAGATTGGACGTGAGAGCGTCTGGCACTTCATGAAATGGGTCAGCCAGGACTTTTCCCTGCCGGCAAAACCGGTGCTGATGAACCACGCGGTGTTCAGCTTTGACCTCTCCCTGATCCCTTTGCTGGCGAACCTGGCGATGGGCGGACACATCGTGCTCAACGCCAAAGAGGATATTCAGAAAGAGAACTGGCTGGCGCGACTCAAAAGCAACGCGGTCTCCGCCTGGGTGTCCACGCCCTCTTTTGCCTACCAGCAGCTGCTGTCCCCGCAGTTTAACAGCGAGTATTTGCCTGAACTCGGCGTCTTTATCTTCATTGGTGAAGTGCTCAATAAAGCGCTGGTTAAACAGCTGCGCCGCCGTTTCCCGCAGGCCAAAATCATCAACTCCTATGGCCCAACGGAAGCGACCATCGCGACGACGGTGGTTGAAATTACGGATGAGATCCTTAACCAGGACAGCGCCGTGCTGCCGGTGGGGGTCATGATGCCGGAGAGCAGAATGGACATTTCCGCCGAGGGCGAGCTGATTATCTGGGGTAAAAACGTCATGCGCGGCTACCTCGGCCTGCCGCAGGAGAACGCGGCAAAATTACTGCATCGGGAAGATGACGCGTGTCGCGGCTACCGGACCGGCGATCTGGGTTATGCAGCGGGGATGATCTATTGCCAGGGTCGCAACGATAGTCAGGTCAAACTGAATGGCTACCGTATTGAAATCAACGAGATCGAAAACCGTCTGCTGGCCATGTCCGGCATTAATGAAGCGGTAGTGATGCCGCTGATGAAACCCTGCGGCAGCGTGCTGCGTATTGCCGCGTTCTGCGTGACGGAAATGGCACCGGATACGATCAAAACCTCGCTGTCGAAAGTGGTTCCCCACTATATGGTGCCTTCACAAATTATCGTAAAAGACGCGTTGCCGCTGAACCCTAACGGCAAAATTGACCGCAAATTGCTGGACGCTTACGCCCGCACTCATTAATTATCCAGGAAACATAATGGAAAACGAAATTCTCGCTCTGTTCGAAAAAGTATTATCCCGTAAAGTGGGCTTTCACGATGAACTGATTGAATCTGATATTCTCGACTCTATTCTGGCAGTCGATATGGTGCTGGAAGTGCAGGACGTTTACGGCTGTATGATCCCGCCAACTGACGTAGCGACGGTGTTGAAGACCCCGGCAGATCTCGCCCGCTATATTGAAGAGAACCGCTAAGCCCCTCTGTATGACCCCGCCCTGGGGGCTCTGGCGCACCGCGCCAGAGCCCTGAATCCAAAATGAATACCTTTCACGGGAATGAAACCCACCGCTGATATGATTTCTCCTACACTTTAGGGGTCGTGTTGTTTTTAACAGAGGAGTCTGCGGTATGGCATTCGTAACAACGAAAGACGGCGTCAACATTTACTACAAAGACTGGGGTCCGAAAGAAGCTCAACCCATTGTTTTCCATCACGGCTGGCCATTGAGTGCCGATGACTGGGATAACCAGATGCTCTTCTTCCTTGCAGAGGGCTATCGCGTTATCGCTATCGATCGTCGTGGTCATGGACGTTCGGATCAGGTCAGTGAAGGTCACGATATGGATCATTATGCGGCCGACGCGTCGGCCGTGGTTGAAAGCCTGGATCTGCACAATGCCGTGCATGTCGGTCACTCTACCGGCGGCGGCCAGGTCGCCCGCTATGTAGCGAAATACGGCCAGCCGCAGGGGCGCGTCGCCAAAGCGGTGCTCGTCAGCGCCGTTCCCCCGCTGATGGTCAAAACAGAGGATAACCCCGGCGGGACACCCATCGAGGTGTTTGACGGCTTCCGTAGTGCGCTGGCAGCCAATCGCGCGCAGTTTTACCTCGACGTAGCCAGCGGCCCTTTTTACGGTTTTAACCGGGATGGCGCGGAGGTTTCACAGGGTACGATTCAGAACTGGTGGCGTCAGGGAATGATTGGCAGTGCCAAAGCGCACTATGAGGGGATTAAGGCGTTTTCAGAGACTGACCAGACGGAGGACTTAAAAGCCATCACGGTTCCCGTTCTGGTAATGCAGGGCGATGACGATCAGGTCGTACCGTATAAGAATGCCGCCCTTCTGCAGGACAAGCTGCTGGCGAACAGCGTGCTGAAAATTTATCCAGGCTTCCCGCACGGGATGCACACCACGCATGCGGAGACCATCAACGCGGACATTCTTGCGTTTATCCGTTCATAAACGTCAGGTTTTAAATTCACGCCAAAAGAAAAACCCCAGCTTAACGAGTAAGCTGGGGTTTATATCTGGCGGAAGCGCAGAGATTCGAACTCTGGAACCCTTTCGGGTCGCCGGTTTTCAAGACCGGTGCCTTCAACCGCTCGGCCACACTTCCTAAGTGAGGCGAACTATAAACACCTCACCGCGTGCTGTAAAGAGTGGCTGCAATCGTTCGCTGTAAAAATAGCCAAAACGCGTTTAATCGGTTGAACTGACGACATATCGGCGATTTTAACAGCATAACATTCAGCCCGCCCTCTTAGTGCTTTTTGATGTACATATCTTTTGTGAAATAGTACCCGAGCTTATCCGGTGTGAATCCCCCTACCCACGGTTTGACCAGGTGGGTACGAACGTAGTGATAAACCGGAATGGCTGGCACATCACGGCCAAGCAGATCCTCCGCCTGCTGGTAGAATTTACCCCGTTCCCCGGCTGTTTTCGCTTTCGCGGCGTTGATCAGGGCCTGGTCGTACTCCGGATTGCTGTACTGGCTGGTATTTTCGCTGTCGCCGGTACGGAAGTTGTTCAGGAAGGTTGCTGCATCGTCGTAGTCCGCAATCCATGCGTAACGCACCGCGTCAAAGTTGTGAGTGTGCATGGTATCCAGCATGGTTTTCCACTCCTGATTTTGCAGCTTCGCGTCCACGCCGAGGTTTTTCTTCCACATGGAGCTGGCGGCAATCGCGATACGCTGGTGCGATTCAGAGGTGTTATAGAGCAGGTTGAAGCGCAGAGGATGGCTTTCGTTATACCCCGCTTCACTGAGCAGTTTTTTCGCCTCCGCGATGCGCTTGTCCAGCGGCCAGCTGGCGTAATCCGGGTTCTGCAGCTTGACCCCACCGATGTCCGGCTGGCTAATCAGCCACGCCGGACGCTGCCCCTGCCCTAACACTTTCCCGGCAATGATGTCTTTATCCAGCGCCATATTCAGCGCCTTACGCACGCGCGCGTCGTTGAACGGCGGGCGCGTGGTGTTGAACTCGTAGTAATAGGTCGCGAGCTGCGGTGAAACGTCCAGCTCGCTGCCAAGGGTTTTCTTCAGCTGGGCAAACTGGTTAATGGGGACCGTGTAGACAATATCAATTTCACCCGCTTTATAGCGGTTCACATCTGAGGCCTCAGAGGTGATGGGCAAATACGTCACTTTGTTGATAACGGTATGCGCATTATCCCAGTAGCGCGCGTTACGCTCCGCCACAATGCGTTCGTTGACCACCCACTGAGAAAGTTTATACGCCCCGCTGCTGACGAAATGCTCCGGCTTGGTCCACTTATCGCCAAAACGCCCAATCAGCACTTTGTCCACCGGTACCAGCGACGGGTGCGCCAGCATCGCAAGGAAAGCCGCGTTTGGCTGCGTGAGCGTCACTTCCAGGGTGGTGTCGTTAATCGCTTTTACCCCCAGCGTATCGGGGGCTTTTTTCCCCTGGGCAATATCGGCCGCGTTGGCAATATGCATGTTGCCCGGATAGCTGGCATACGGTGACGCCGTTTTAGGATCGATCAGGCGCTGCCAGCTCCAGACCACGTCTTCTGCGGTAATCGCTGTCCCGTCGCTCCAGGTGATGCCCGGCCGCAAATGGAACGTCCAGACGGTATTGTCTTTGTTCTCCCACTTTTCCGCCAGCCGGGGCTGAATTTCACCCGTCGGGGAGACGCTCACCAGACCTTCGAATAAATCGCTGATAATATTGAATTCGACATCGCTTTCGACTTTATGCGGATCGAGCGAAGCCGGTTCACTGCCATTATTTCTGACCAGTTCCTGTTTCTCTGCCAGCGCGGTTCCTGCCGGGACGTTAGCCGCCCAGGATGCCGTACTGGCGCACAGGATCCCGGCGGTAAGTAAAGAGAGTGTAAAGCGCGTGCGTGTTTGTGGTTTCATGTCCTTCGCCTTATTGTCTGTTTTATGACGATCCGGAGATAACTCTTAGCGCCCTAAGGGTAATAACGCAATATTTTTCAGTAACCTATAAGAGGTTGATCTGGTAAATTTTCTCAAACCGCTGTTCATTCTGGTGAAATGCATTTCTGCAGAAGAAATAACCATCTCCTTCGCTAACGTGCTGAGTAAAGATGGGTAAAACCACTTTGAGACTGGCTCGCCGTTTCCTATTCTTTCCGCTAATTACATCTGTCATAAGAGAGTGACTCATGGATCGTATTATTACTTCTTCACGCGACCGCACATCGCTACTCAGTACCCACAAGGTGCTGCGCAATACCTATTTCATGCTCAGCCTGACGCTGGCGTTTTCGGCGATCACTGCCACCGCCAGCACCGTGCTGATGCTGCCGTCTCCGGGGCTGATCCTGACGCTGGTGGGGATGTATGGGCTGATGTTCCTGACCTACAAAACCGCGGATAAACCGGTCGGTATTCTGTCAGCGTTCGCCTTCACCGGCTTCCTGGGCTATATCCTGGGGCCGATTCTGAACGCGTATCTGTCTGCCGGTATGGGCGACGTGATTGGCATGGCGCTGGGCGGTACCGCGCTGGTGTTCTTCTGCTGCTCGGCCTACGTGCTGACCACCCGTAAGGACATGTCCTTCCTCGGCGGTATGCTGATGGCGGGTATCGTGGTGGTGCTGATTGGTATGGTGGCTAACATCTTCCTGCAGCTGCCTGCCCTGCATCTGGCGATTAGCGCGGTGTTTATCCTGCTGTCATCTGGCGCGATCCTCTATGAAACCAGCAACATCATTCACGGCGGTGAGACGAACTACATTCGCGCCACCGTGAGCCTGTATGTATCGCTGTATAACATCTTCGTCAGCCTGCTGAGCATTCTGGGCTTCGCCAGCCGGGATTAATTTGCATCACTGATACGAAAAAAGAGAATGCCCATGGCATTCTCTTTTTTTTGTCTTATTCTCCCCGGCAGATATAGGTAGGATAACGCCGGTCCTGAATCAGCCACACGGCGGGCGACAGTTCAGAGATCGTCAGGTAGTAACGTGCGGTCGGATAGGCGAAGCTTCCCCATTGAGCATCCGGGGTATTGTCATTGTGTCGACGCCGGGTTTTGGTGTAGCTCAATACAATGACGTTATCATCTTTCCGTTGCTCCCAGGTAAAGTCGACATCCCTGTCAACGATCAAACATTGCCCGCCAGCCCTTGCCGCGCCTTTGTAAGTCGTCAACCCGGTTCCATCCTGATGAAAATAGAACTGAGCAAAGGTATTGACCTTCACCTCACTTGCTTTTCCCTCATTGCGCGTGAAATTAAATTCTGTACTGCAGGCAAGCACATCCTTTTTACCCAGGCCGCCAGAACAGTAAAAAAGCGCTATTGCACCACCAACCAGTACACCGCTCAGCCCAAAAATAAGTTTTATTTTCATTTTTCAGCCCCGCTTTTATAACGAATGGTTTTGCACAGTCTGGTTTTACTTCCCGGGCAGGCACCAATGAAAACCTCATCCGCGGCGGAAATAGCAAAACGGGCGCTGAAATAATAAATATTATACTCTTCTCGCTCGCATGCCACGTTATTCGCCTCCAGCTGTTTCGCTAATTTCGATAACACTAACGGCCGTCCATGATCGTTAATTATCCAGATACTGCAACGCGCAATTTTTTCCTTAACTGGCGTGAGTTTCGCCGGAACGGTTATCCCCTGCGGGCGGCTAAAGTACAGGCAGCCCCCTAGTGCAGCGACGATCGCGACCGCCGTAATCGCCCCCCTTTTCAGGAACGTGCGCCGCGGCTTTACGTCTTGCTGTTCAACCGGAGACTGAGAATCAACGGGTTGAATATTCTCCCGAGGCTGAAAAATCACATCGGCCTCAAAACGAAATCCATAGCGGGGTACGGTCACGATAAATTCATGCCCCTCTCCCAGCGACTGGAAGCTTTTACGTAATTCGCTTACCGCTTTATTGAGATTATTTCCTGATGGCGTAAAGCCGAACGCTTCCCACACGCGCGCGATCAATTCATCCCGGCTAAGGTCACGACCTCTGTGCTTAATAAACTCCTGTAAAAGACGAACGGCCGGTGCCGAAAGCGTTAATACAGACTCGGGTTGTCCAACAAGACTTATTGCATGTGCTTCAGGATCGAATAACAACGAATTATTGCATATAAAAAACATCTTTTATTCTCGGCTGTTACCGCATGCTTTTTAATCCCTGGTACATCGACATGAAAACCACCTCCTGATCTGCTTATTTTGTAATCAGAAGGAATTTTCTTCCCATCCCTGGTCGCGGTATTTTCGCTTAACTATACAACCTTAAAGACAGAAAAGCAGGATAAAAAACTGTATTTAACGAGTTAATTAATACAAATTTTCACAAATCGCTGTTCTGGTTAAAGTTTCCCTGCCCTGAAGCGATACGAAAGCAGACGGTGTCTTGGTGTTAACGCGCCACCGATGAACTCAGAGCAGGCAGGCAGAATGTGAAACAGAAAAAAAGAGTGAACATGACAACCGCCTTTTATGTCGCCGCGCTGTCATTACCATTTTTCTCAGAAATGGCAATGGCCAATATGAGCGTGTACCCGATGGAACTTAACGTGGATAAGTCCGGGGCGGCGCAAATAAAAGTGGCTTCAAAAACGGATGATATTCAGTTCATTCGGGTGAGGCAAAAGAAAATTCTTAATCCCGGCACTGCCGAGGAAAATGAGATTGATGTGGCCTCGTGGAAAGAAGGTGGCGTTGTTGTGACGCCAGAAAAATTTGCCCTGGCGGCTGGCGCAATGCGCGTCGTTCGTCTGGTATCGCTCACGCCACCGGAAAAAGAGACCACCTGGCGCGTCTATTTTGAAGGGGTAAAGCAACCTGACAGCATTATTCCAGGTCAGGCAGAAAGCGCTGCGGCGAAGGCGACATTGGGCGTCAATGTCATCTGGGGCGCCCTGATCCACCTCGCCCCGGAAAAAAGTGTGGTTTCACTCTCGATAGACCCTCGCAGGGGGACGTTAAAAAACAACGGTACGCTGCGCGTGCCGCTGAGAGAGATCGGTATTTGTGACGCAAATTCGTCGTGTAAATGGATTAAAGAAGACGCGACGATTTATCCAGACACCGAACGGAAATTAAAAACGCTCACAAAGACACAAGGCCATAAATATAAATTCCGCTACTTCAACTGGATGAATAAAACCGCTGAAGAAGCTGATTTACCCGTCGTGCAATAACACGACGTTACCGTAAAGACCCCAAAGGGTTTGTTTAAAGAGCCAGGGTGCTCATTTGTAAATATGGAGATATCAATGCGTAAGTATTTTAAACCCCTGATGATTGTTGCCGCGATGACCACGTCCGTTAGCGCGCTGGCGATCCAAAAAGATATTACCGTCAACGCCAGCGTTGATTCACAGCTGGATATGACCCAGGCCGATAATACGCCGCTGCCGGCAAGCATCGATATGCAGTACCTGCCAGGCCGCGGTCTGGAAAGCTACCGCCTGAATACCAAGGTATGGTCTAACTCCGCCACCAGCAACGTGAAAGTCCGTCTGGTGAGTGCCGCGAAGCTGGCAAATGCCGACGGTGCTGAGTCCATCCCAATGACGGTGAAGCTGGGCGATAAAACCCTCTCTACCGCCGATGTTGAATATACCGGTACCGAACTGTTCCCGGGGAGCATTGAAAACGGTTCAGCGGTACTGCCGCTGACCATTTCTCAGACCACCAAAGGCATTCTGAAAACAGGTCAGTACAGCGGCGTTGTCAGCCTGATGCTGACGCAAGCGACGACCACGGAAGGCGGTGCGTAACACCACAGCACCTAAGGAATAACGTCAGAGGGTGCCCACCCTCTGACGTCAGGATGATGTCGAGGCTCGTTCATGGCGTTTCACAGAAATACTCTCCTCTTTGTTGCTTTGTTACCCGCTTCCATCCAACTCGCCTGTGCCGGGATGACCGTCCCGGCAGGTTTTGAAGATCTGGCGAAAACCCAGCGCCTGTGGACAGAGGTAAACCTCTATGGCGAGTCACTTGGCCTGTTTGAAACGGATATCACGCTTGAAACGGTCAGTTTTGTCGCACCTGAAACCGTTGTAGCAGCCATCAAACGACGGTTTAACGACGACCCTGCTCTCGTTGCCACCGCGTCTGCCACGCTGGCCGTTCCGCTTGCCCGTAACGGCAACCTGGCCTGCAGCAGCAACAGCTCCGCAGCGGGCTGCGATTACATTGATACCGACCGCGCGGCCATTATCTATGACGAGAATAACGCCCGTATTAGCCTGTTTTTAGACAAGAAATTCCTGCCTAAAGCCACCGCGGAAAATCAGTGGTATCAGCCCACGCAGGACACCGAAAATGCGCTTATCCATCAGCAGAATGTTAATTTTGTTGCCGACAGGGATTATCAGTCAGCCACCGTGCAGGGCAATGGCGCGCTGGCGCTCACGCAGGACGGCTATATTAACCTCGACTGGACCTGGCTGGGACAGCGTTCAAGGCACCAGCAGCAACAGGAAATCACCGTTAACAATGCCTGGTTCCGCCAGGATATCTTGCGCCAGTACTATGTCCAGCTGGGCGAAATGGATACCCGCGATCTGTTCAGTAATGCCGGTGGAAATATCAACCTTAGCCAGCTTCCGCTGGGGAAAATTCGCGGCCTGCGCGCAGGCTCAACACGGGCGTGGATAAATCCGGTTCAGCAGTCAAAGGGAACCCCTATCACCGTGCTGCTTTCCCATGACGCGCGTATTGATGCCCGCCGTGGCAGTCAGCTGCTGGCCAGCTTTTACCTGAATGCCGGGGCGCAAACTCTCGACACAAGATCGTTTCCGGACGGGAGCTACACCGTCACGCTGTCGGTCTATGAAAATAACCGGCTAACGCGTACCGAGCAGGTGCCGTTTACCCGAACCGGCATTACGCCATTCGACCGCGTCGAGTGGTTCCTGCAGGCGGGTGAAACCGACAATAGCGATCAAAACGAAGAACCCAGCGCGGTTGCGCAGGCGGGCGTACGCCTGCCCGTCACCGAGACCTTAGCGCTTACCAGCGGAGCAACGATAAAGCAAAACCAGCGCTTCCTGGAAAATGCGCTCGACTGGAGCCGGGGCTTCAACGCGGGCCCGATCGACGGCGTGCTGAGTACCCGGTTTAGCTACCTTTACGGCAGCGAAGGCCAGCGCGGCAATATTCAGCAAATCAGCTACAACGACGGTTTTTCACTGAGCCTCTATCGCAACGCGCTATCAGCGGAAAACTGCAACACCCGAAGCGCCGGGTTTGACGCCGTGAACGGCTGTTATCGCACCCTCTCGGTGATGTTTTCCGTCCCTGTCGGCGCCTGGTATGCGAGCCTCGGCTATTCGGATAACCGCAACGAAGGACGGTACGTTTCACGCCGGGAGCTGCCGGATAGCGACGATCGCCACGATGCGGGTTTGCCATGGGAATCGGTCTATATGACCCGCTCGCGCTCGCGGGCCTGGCAGGGAGGCCTGAGCAATGCCTTTAGCACCCATGGTCTGAACATTAACAGCAGCGTTAACCTCTTCATGCGCAACGATGATGCCCGCGACGGCAGGGACAAAGGCGGCTACCTGAGCGTGAGCCTGTCCATGGCGCATAACCGTCAGGGTGATGCGTCTAGCTATACCTCTCTGGGGGCGACCTGGCAGCACCAGCAGCGTGAAAAAAATCAGCTGAGCTACAACGTGGCGCATAACTGGTACAGCGATGCACGCGGTGAAAACGAGTACGGCCTTAGCGCATCAGGCATTAACAGCGACTCGCTGAATACCTCAGCCTATACGCGCCAGGGCGGGCGATATGGCAACGGCAGTCTGACCGTCAGCGACGCCTGGGATCGTCAGGACAGACGCCATACGCTGAGCACCAGCGGCAACTACAGCTCGACACTTGCGCTGTCGCGTTCTGGCCTGTGGCTGGGCCGCTGGAGCGACGGACGCCCTGCTTCCGCCGTCGCGGTTAACGTTGCCACACCGACTGATACCCAGGCTCCGAGCGTTGCCGTGTCGCTGGATAACAGCGGGAGCGCAGACATTCCGGGTAATAGCCGCGCCCTCTTCGCCGTACCGGGCTACCAGCAGACCACGTTGACGATTAACGAATCGCTGGATGTATCCCGGGGAGCCAGCAGTGAGATCACGCAAGGTTCAGGCAGCAGAACGCTGTTTATGGTGCCAGGCAAACTGCTGCGTCGGGATGTGCAAACCACCGCAAGCTACACCTGGCTCGGCCAGTTAACCGACGAGCGTCATTCGCCGTTTATCGGTGGTGTGCCGCTGAACGTTAACGGCTGGAGCGATCTCGGCAACGGCGGATTCAGCGCCCAGAGCGATGCCCTGCTGCATAACCTCTACCTGGTGCGTCAGCAGCAGTTTTATCAGTGCGAACTCAACGTGAAAAGTATGCGCGACGTGGTGCGCTATGTCGGCTCAATTCCTTGTCGGGAATTAACCTTCTCGGCCCTGCCGGATGCCATCCAGCAGCAGGCACAGCTGATGCTCGCCGGACGATCGGTACCTGCCGGGCCAACTGCCATGAACGCCGACAACCTCACTAAAGGGAAATGATGTGA
This sequence comes from Enterobacter kobei, assembly GCF_001729765.1. NCBI lineage: Bacteria > Pseudomonadati > Pseudomonadota > Gammaproteobacteria > Enterobacterales > Enterobacteriaceae > Enterobacter > Enterobacter kobei. The sequence continues at coordinate 1,655,715 of NZ_CP017181.1, read as the reverse complement.
TGAAGTACCTCTTTATTTTACTGTTGTTAAGCCTGTGGACAGGCCAGACGCTGGCGGGCGCCCCTGCGGGACGAAACACCAGCGTTGGGATCAGCTTCGATCGCACGGCACCGCCTGCGCGTTTCGATATCTGGTTGCATGAATCGGGCGGCTTTGACACCGCCGACCCGCAAAAGTGGGGACGTAATGCCCTGACCTGTCAGTCCCGGACCGACGCCACGTACGGAGCTTGCATGGACTCACCGGTCTGGTTTCAGGCGAACCCAGCCAAGCCTTATGCCATCACATTACGTTTTACGCATGCCCTCACCAGCAAGACGGTGGATATCAAGGTGTATGGCGATCACCATATGTTCATTAGCAATAAAGTGGATATTTTTGCCAGCTTTGTCACAGCTGGGAATGTTGATATCTCCGCCTGGAACAGCGAGCCCTACTTCGATTTCTATATTGTAAAAAGTGAACTGGACAAGCTCGCATTACCGGGGATCTGGACCGCAACGCTGAAGCAAAACCTGCGTCAATGGGGGAATGGCAGCTGTAGCGGAAATGCCAATGATGTTAACGTGGGCTGTCCTGGCTATCTCACTATCGCCAGGTGGCAGGCAAACATTCGCATTGAGGTGGTCGATCCGGGTAATCAGCAGATTTATCTGCCGGCATTTCCGCACTCCACGCCCATCGTTAACCTCAACCTGACTAACTTCCCGGGGCGGCCGGGTGGCAGTGAGATCCAGGGAGAAAATACGCTGGATATGTGCCCGTACGATGGTAAAAACAGCACCAGCACCCGCACCTACCTTCGGTTTGAGGACGACGGACTCGCCTCAGCGGGCCGTACTGAAGGTGCGTTTTCAATCAGGCGACGCGGAGGAAGCCAGACCGATGCGCGAGACCGTCTCGACTATCAGGTCTTTGTCACCCATCCCATCACAGGCGCAACAGACATCGTCGCTAACGGTAAAACCGTGGTCTGGCAAGGGACTAACGATCCGCAGTATCTGCGTCAGGTCGTCCTGCCCGGCGGACGCGAGAGCGTACTGTGCGTGCCAGCCCCTATTATCCTGAAAACCCCTTCATTTACTGCCAGCAGCAAAAATGCCGGGGATTACACCGGCACGCTACGCATTATCTACACACCCAGTACGTTATAAGGAGGCCGCCGTGAATTACGTTATTCTTGATAATAATCGCTTTTATGCCGAAGGTTTACGCTACGCCCTTCTGCGCCGTAACGCTCAAATGCTGGTTGAAAGCGGCGCGGTAACGTGGCGCCATTCGTTATTGGCCTGCGACACCCTCGTTGTGCGCTGCCGCTTTTCCGTCGCCGGGACGCATCAGGCGCTGGTTGAGATTCTGCTTCAGCTAGAGGCCAGCCGCTGGGAAGGAACGCTTTATCTGGTGTGCAATGAAAAAGGCTGGGCGCTGGCCACGCATCTGCGAAAGCGTTTTGCCACGCTGACCTCATATATTATTGATGACAGAATTGCCGTCGCGGATGCAGCGTATCTGCTTGCAAAAGAGCCCCGTCGGGTCCGCAGCCTGAATTGTTGCCTGACGGGCATGGAGTTCAATGTTCTCGACAGGCTGGTTAACGGGCAATCGGTAAGACATGTTGCGACAATGACGCAGATGAGCGAAAAACAGGTCTCGACGTACAAATGCAACGCGTTAAAAAAGCTGAATGCCAACAATCTGCTACAGCTTCTTCTGTAGACCGAAGTTTCTCATGCCGCCCCTTCTTTGCTAGACTAGGGGCGGTTTTTACTTTATCGACAGAGCACTATGTTCATTTTTGCAGGCCAGGAAATTGAGACCGATAGCGAAGGCTATCTGAAAGATACCACGCTATGGAGCGAGCCACTGGCGGAAAAAATCGCCGAAAACGAAGGTATCACCCTCTCCCCCGAACACTGGGAAGTCGTGCGTTTTGTGCGCGAATTTTATCTCGAATTTAATACCTCTCCGGCGATCCGCATGCTGGTGAAAGCGATGGCCAATAAGTTTGGCGAAGAGAAAGGCAACAGCCGCTATCTGTATCGTCTGTTTCCGAAAGGCCCGGCAAAACAGGCCACCAAAATTGCTGGCCTGCCAAAGCCGGTGAAGTGCATTTAATAACGAATACTGAAGCTCTCGTATTCCCGGCCGGGTTGATGCGGTTCTGTTAGCACCCTGTCAACCCGCGCGCTGCGCGGGCCACCCGCTTTCAGCCACACCATCAGTTTTTCTACCTGCTCCGCGTCGCCACAGGCAACCACCTCAACGCTGCCGTCATCCATGTTTCGCGCATAGCCCGTGATCCCGAGCTGAAGAGCCTCACGCTGGGTGCTGTAGCGGAACCCGACGCCCTGAACGATGCCGTGAACCCAGGCAATAGTGCAAACTTTTGACATTTTTCTTCTCCTTAACGTAGCGTTTTCGGCAAACAGCCGTAGTGCTGCCGAAAGCGGGCGGTGAAACGAGAACTGGAAAGATACCCACATTGTAATGCGATTTCGCCAATGGGTAATCGGGTCGATTGCAGCTGTGACAGCGCAACGGCCATTCTCACCTCTTCCACGATCTGGCGAAAACTCTGCGACTCTTCACGCAACTTTCTGCGCAGCGTCGGCACGCTTAAGGCCAGACGGCTTGCGATATCCTGCGCAGTCCAGGATCTGGCCGGCGATAGCATGATGAACTGCCGCACCTGCTCAGTCAGGTTACTGCTTCGCTCAATAAGCAGCGGACCTGCCACGCCTTCATGCAGCAATGCCAGCAAAAGACCGAAGGCCTGATGTTTTTGTAACGCCTCCGGTAAATCCTGACGCACGGCGTGCAGCAGGTTATCCCACATAAACGCCAGCCCCTCGCTCAACGGGACACAAAGGGAATGTAACGTCGTGCCCGGCCAGGATTTCAGGTAATGCGCTTTAAACTCGGCCAGGATTTCTGGCGACAACATCAGCAAGTCCGATCGAAACATGCCGTTCGCAGGCTGATTAATAATCTCCATTGACGTATTGGCCGGGATAATAATCAGCGCATCCCTCGTTGCCACCAGGCGCTTGTCATCCTGAACAATGACCTTACTGCCGTGAGTAATGTGACAAATGGCTGGAAAAAAAAGTTTAACCTGGTGCAGGCGATGCATTTTGCTGGCACTGACTTCGCCCGCCGTCAGCTGTTTATGTTGAAGGTAAAACTCCTGCACCGGGTCATCCTTATCTGCTGTACGTTGCGGTTAACTGCGTTTTTCCGAGAACGTGACTGTTTATCATATAACCGACCAGCGCGCCGCTGGCATTGTTATCAAGGGGCAGTGTGTCCACGTTCAGCGCCCAGACGGTAATCTGGTAACGGTGCGGTTTGTCTCCCTCAGGTGGACATGCGCCGCCAAATCCAGAATAACCGAAGTCATTACGCCCCTGCACCGCGCCAGCGGGTAATTTCTCACTCTTTGGGTTACCCGCGCCCGCGGGCAGTGCCATTGTTTTCGCAGGAATATTGGCGACTGTCCAGTGCCACCAGCCACTGCCGGTGGGGGCATCGGGGTCATATACCGTGATGGCAAAACTTTTCGTACCGGCTGGCGGATGTTTCCATGCAAGCTGCGGAGACTGGTTATCACCGTGGCAGCCAAAACCGTTGAACACCTGCTGTTGCGCTAAACGGTGCTCCCTGGAGATATCCTGACTGGTGATACTGAAAGGCGTTGCCGCTAAAACCTGAAAACTTATCGCCGCCAGAGCGGTTGTTACTATTACATTGCGCTTTTTCATGGGGGAGTCCTTTGCTGAACGGGAAGCCCCAATGTAAGGCACGCGGCCATACCGTAATGTGCTTAAGCGATTTGATTTTGTGCCGAAACGCTCAAAGGCATCCACAGATGATTGCGACTTGCTGAATGTGATAATCTACGCGCCATTTCCCTGAAATCGACAGAACAGCAAATTATGAGTGTACGTTTAGTGTTAGCCAAAGGGCGCGAGAAATCCTTACTGCGCCGTCATCCCTGGGTTTTTTCTGGCGCAGTTGCCCGCATGGAAGGCAAAGCCAGCCTCGGTGAAACCATTGATATCGTGGACCATCAGGGGAAATGGTTAGCGCGAGGCGCATACTCGCCTGCGTCCCAGATCCGCGCTCGCGTCTGGACCTTCGACAAAGATGAAACCATTGATATCGACTTCTTCATTCGCCGCCTGCAGCAGGCGCAGCAGTGGCGTGAGTGGCTGGCAAAGCGTGACGGTCTGGACAGCTATCGTCTGATCGCCGGTGAGTCCGACGGCCTGCCGGGTGTGACCATCGATCGCTTCGGCAACTTCCTGGTGCTGCAACTCCTGAGCGCCGGAGCGGAATACCAGCGTGCCGCGCTGATTAGCGCGCTGCAAACGCTGTTCCCGCAGTGTGCCATTTACGACCGCAGCGATGTGGCAGTGCGCAAAAAAGAGGGCATGGAGCTGACTCAGGGGCCAGTAACGGGCGAACTGCCGCCAGCCCTGCTGCCCATTGAAGAACATGGCATGAAGCTGCTGGTGGATATTCAGGGCGGTCACAAAACGGGCTATTACCTTGACCAGCGCGACAGCCGTCTGGCGACACGCCAGTACGTCGCCGACAAGCGCGTACTTAACTGCTTCTCCTATACCGGCGGTTTTGCCGTTTCGGCGCTGATGGGTGGCTGTGCGCAGGTCGTCAGCGTGGATACGTCACAGGAAGCGCTTGACGTGGCAAAACAAAACGTCGAGCTAAACAAGCTGGATTTGAGCAAAGCGGAGTTTGTACGCGACGACGTTTTCAAGCTGCTGCGTAAATATCGCGATCAGGGCGAGAAGTTCGACGTTATCGTGATGGATCCCCCTAAGTTTGTGGAGAATAAAAGCCAGCTGATGGGCGCCTGCCGCGGGTACAAAGATATCAACATGCTGGCCATCCAGCTGCTGAACCCGGGTGGCGTTCTGCTGACGTTCTCCTGCTCCGGTCTGATGACCACAGATTTATTTCAGAAAATCATCGCCGATGCCGCAATAGATGCTGGTCGTGATGTACAATTTATAGAGCAGTTCCGTCAGGCAGCCGATCATCCCGTGATTGCTACCTACCCGGAAGGGCTGTATCTGAAAGGGTTTGCCTGTCGCGTCATGTAACTTGAAAAGAGAAATATTGACCACACATAACGTGTAAGTCGTATTTCCCGGGAGGTGACTATGATTGCCAGCAAATTCGGTATCGGCCAGCAGGTTCGCCACACTTTGCTAGGGTATTTGGGTGTGGTCGTCGATATCGACCCGGAGTATTCCCTTGATGAACCGTCAGCAGACGAGCTGGCGGTTAACGCCGAGCTTCGCGCTGCGCCCTGGTACCATGTGGTGATGGAAGGTGACGACGGACAACCCGTTCATACCTACCTTGCCGAAGCGCAGCTGAGTAGTGAGTTGCAGGAAGAGCATCCGGAGCAACCTACGATGGATGAACTTGCTCAGACCATCCGTAAACAGCTACAGGCTCCGCGCCTGCGGAACTAAGTGTGTAAAAAAAGCCCGATAACGGGCTTTTTTTTATTATTTCGCCAGCCCCAGACGGGGGATCTCAATCGCCGGGCATCGGTCCATGACCACCTTCAGACCCGCTTCACGCGCCAGCACGGCCGCCTGCTCGTTAATCACACCCAACTGCATCCACAGGGTTTTCGCCCCGACGGCAATAGCATCCTGCGCTACGCCCCATGCGGCCTCGGAATTACGGAAGACATCGACCATATCAATTTTTTCGGGTACGTCAGCGAGCGTCGCATACCCTTGCTGGCCCAGCAACGTTTTCCCCGCCACTTTTGGCGAGACCGGGATGACGTGATAACCCTGATCGAGAAGGTACTTCATCACCCGATAGCTGGGACGATCGGGTTTATCGCTCGCGCCCACCAGCGCAATGGTCCGCGTGGATGTCAAAATCTCAGCAACATCATTCTCTTTCATGGTTTTTCTCCTGGCTTTTTTAAAAGTGTACGCCAAAGCGCACATCTCAACCATCCATCCCATACAGATGCATGAGGGCAAAACGGCAAAATATGTCTATATGTTAGTAAACGTGATTATCGAAAAATTTAGATACATTAATGCGGCGACAGTATGTCTGACGGGAGCCTCCTATGAAAACCGGTATTGCCACGGCTCTGATTGCGTTAGTGATGCCGGTTTGCGTATTTGCTACCACGCTTCGGCTCTCTGGCGACATTGATCTTCTGGTACTGGACGGAAAAAAAGTGTCCAGCTCATTATTACGCGGTGCTGACAGCATCGAATTAGATAACGGCCCCCATCAACTGGTCTTTCGGGTAGAAAAATCGATCGGCCTGGCTAACCATGAGCAACGACTGTACATCTCTCCGCCGCTGATTATCAGCTTTAATACCCGGCAAATCAGTCAGGTGAACATTACCCTGCCTCGCCTTGAAACAGAAAAGGAATCGGCGGCCTTTGACGCCTCGCCGCGCATTGAACTGCTGGACGGCGATGCGATGCCGATCCCGGTGAAGCTGGATATTCTGGCATTAACCACGTCCCCGAAAGGCCCGGATTACGAGGCGGCTACGCAGGTTTATAACAAAGCCGGTAAACGCGCCTCCCTTCCGCAGTTTGCCACCCTGATGGCCGACGACAGTACGCTGCTTTCCGGCGTATCAGAACTGGATGTTATCCCGCCTCAGTCCCAGACGCTGACGGAACAGCGCCTGAAATTCTGGTTCCAGCAGGCCGATCCCGACACGCGGGCCCGATTTTTACAGTGGGCAAAGCAACAACCTTCATCCTAAGCCACATTTTTTTCGCCTGACGCTTGCAGCGTCAGGCGCTTCCCGTCATCGTGTAGTCAGTTAACCTGATGGATATGATTATGGAACTGACAACACGCACGCTGCCTGAACGCAAACACATTGCACTGGTGGCGCACGATCACTGTAAACAAATGCTGCTTAACTGGGTGCGCCGCCATCAGTCTTTGCTGGAAAAGCATGCCCTTTCAGCGACCGGCACCACCGGAAACCTGATCCAGCGCGAAACGGGTCTGGAGGTCAATGCGATGCTGAGCGGCCCGATGGGCGGCGATCAGCAGGTCGGCGCGCAGATTTCCGAAGGGAAGATTGACGTGCTGATCTTCTTCTGGGATCCGCTGAACGCGGTTCCGCACGATCCCGATGTTAAAGCCCTGCTGCGTCTGGCGACGGTGTGGAATATTCCGGTGGCGACAAACCTCTCGACGGCGGATTTCATCATCGAATCACCGCAGTTCAATTCGCCAGTTGATATCCTGATTCCGGACTATCAGCGTTATCTTTCTGAGAGACTGAAGTAGCTTTTTTGCCGGGTGGCGGCTTCGCCTTACCCGGCCTACCCATCCTTGCTCGTCGTCGTTACGGCTTTCTCGCTACCGGCACATCAATACTCTTCAGAATATCGACAAACACGGATGGCTCCGCTTTATTGAACAGCAGCCAGACGCGGTGACGTGCGCGCGTCATTGCCACATAAAGCAAACGTCGCTCTTCGGCATCCGGGAAATCTTCCGGCACCGGCAGTAGGACCTGTTCCATCACCGATTCACGGGCCGGAGCCGGGAAACCGTCGCTGCCCTCTTTCAGCCCCATCACAATCACATAATCGGCCTGCTGCCCTTTGCTGGCGTGAATGGTCATAAATTCAAGCTGCAGTTTCGGCCAGCGGGTAGCGGCTTTTTCCAGCGCTGCGGGTTTAAGGTGATGATAACGCGCCAGCACCAGGATACGCTCATCGGGCTTCGCATAGCCGCTGAGCTTGTCCAGCAGCGGTTCCAGCTGGTCATCCGCCAGCAGGGTGACGGCTTTTTTATCCCCAGGCCGCAGGCTGTTAAGCGGCTTGGTCAGCTGATGCGGGTTTTGCTGGATAAAACGGTTGGCGATTTCACCAATCCGGGAGTTGAAGCGATACGTGGTGTCCAGATCGCTGCGATCCCCTTCACCAAAATAGTGGTGGAACGCGGTCGTGAGTGAAAGCTGTGCGCCGCTGAAGCGATAGATGGCCTGCCAGTCATCCCCCACCGCAAACAGCGAGGTATGTTTATTTTGCGCCCGTAGCGCACAGAGCAGTGCTGCGCGCTGGGGTGAGATATCCTGAAACTCATCCACCAGAATATGTTTCCACGGACTGACAAAACGTCCTTTCTCAAGAATGACGATCGCCTGATGGCTCAAACCGGAAAAATCGACGGCATTTTCCGCCTTCAACGCGGCTTTCCAGGCTTTTAAGAGCGGTGCCATCAGTTTGACCCGCTTCGAAAATAGATCGCGGATCCCCTCTGGCGCACCTTCAATCATTTCTGCCTGTGAGCCACCGTGCATCCGCATCAGGCTGACCCAACGGTCAAGACGCGATCCCAGCCGACGCGCCAGTTTATCATCCTGCCAGAAACTGCCTTCCGGCACTGCCCAGTTGAGCTCCTCTTCCAGCCACTGACGCCACCCTTTCGCCTGCGCTTTTTTCTCACTGCACTGCTGACGCCACGTTTTGATAAACAGCGCCTGGCGCGCCTGCGTGTCATTTTCCAGTTTACTGACGGAAGGCACTTTTTTACTGCCCTGCTGAATGATATGCAGCGCAAGGGCATGGAAGGTTCTGGCAGTAATGTCCCGGGTATGCAGACGCTGCTGAATGCGTTCGTCCATCTCCTCAGCAGCCTTACGGCCAAAAGCCAGCAGCAGAATCTGATCGGCAACCGCTTCGCCGGTCGTCAGAAGCCAGCCTGCACGCGCCACCAGTACCGACGTTTTGCCGCTTCCTGCCCCCGCGAGCACCAGCAGCGACTGCTCGCCATTGACCACCGCGCGAGCCTGCGCAGGGTTGAGCGGCGAAGATTCCACCGTACTGAAAAAGTCGGCGTACTGGGCCAGCATGGCATCTGTCCAGGCCTGGTTATGCGCCAGCCGACTCTTATCCCTATCGTTCAGCCAGGCCTGACACTGACGCCAGGCGTCGCGACAGTTGTCGAACTCATCAAGACGCGTTACGGCAATCGGCAGGGCCGAGAGAGCCTGGCGAATCTTTTGCTGCAGCCCGGCAGTCTGCTGGCGGGTCAACCACGTTTGTTGCGCGTTGCTCTGGGCGATCTCGTCCAGCACCTGGTGCAGAACCTGGGCGGCAATCACGCTCATGTCGTGACTCCACTGCTGCCAGCGGGCGTTCAGGTGGTGATGAAAACGCTGGGTTTCCGCCCACTCGGTGCCGTGAAGACGCACGACTTTATCGTCTGGCAGAACAAACTCCAGCTCACCCCATACCAGCCCACGCTTGCAGTGGATGGCCAGAAGCTGATTAAACGGAATAAGGTATTCGTGGCGTTCTCCGGAGACTTTCACCCCGGCGTTGAGCAAAACAACGCTGTCATAGGGGTGTTGCGCCAGGCGTTTGCCTAATGAAGTTGCTTTCAGTTCCATGTCCCGCCAAATCCACGAAGAGATAATTTACCTGACAGTTTAACTGCCAGTTTTAAGGTGCTCCAGCCTAAAAAAACGTTACAATCATTGGGCGTTAATTTTATCGAAAGGAAGTGAGGGTTTATGCGTACCGTTCTGAATGTGTTGAATTTTGTGCTGGGCGGTTTTGCCACCACCCTTTCCTGGCTTTTTGCCACACTGGTGAGCATCGTCCTGATTTTCACACTCCCCCTGACCCGCTCCTGCTGGGAAATCACCAAACTCTCGTTAATCCCCTACGGTAACGAAGCCATCCACGTTGACGAACTGAATCCGGAAAGTAAGAACGCCCTGATGAACACGGGGGGAACCCTGCTGAACATTCTGTGGCTGATTTTCTTTGGCTGGTGGCTATGCATCATGCATATTTTTGCCGGTATTGCACAGTGCATCTCAATTATTGGGATTCCGGTAGGGCTCGCAAACTTTAAGATCGCCGCCATCGCCCTTTGGCCCGTCGGGCGCAGAGTTGTTCCGGTTGAAGTGGCCCAGGCGGCGCGTGAAGCGAACGCACGCCGTCGTTTTCAGTAAATAAGGACTGGCCGCGTTTATGCTAAGCCCACTGCTTCGCCGTTATACCTGGAACAGTTCCTGGCTTTACAACGTCAGGATTTTTATCGCGCTTTGCGGCACGGTAGCCCTGCCGTGGTGGTTGAATGACGTCAAACTCACCATCCCGCTCACGCTGGGGGTGGTGGCCGGGGCGCTTGCGGATCTGGACGATCGCCTGGCCGGTCGTTTGCGTAATCTGGTGATTACGCTCGTCTGCTTTTTTATTGCGTCAGCATCCGTTGAGTTGCTCTTCCCCTGGCCGTGGCTGTTTGCGCTGGGCCTGACGCTTTCGACCAGCGGGTTTATTTTGCTGGGTGGACTGGGGCAGCGCTACGCCACCATCGCCTTCGGCGCCTTACTGATCGCCATCTATACCATGCTGGGCGTATCACTTTACGACCAGTGGTACCAGCAACCTCTACTGCTGTTGCTGGGCGCCATCTGGTATAACCTGCTGACGTTAACCGGCCATCTTATCTTCCCGGTTCGCCCGCTGCAGGATAACCTTGCCCGTAGCTTTGAGCAGTTGGCCCATTATCTGGAACTGAAATCCCGGCTGTTTGACCCGGATATTGAAGAAGAAAGCCAGGCGCCGCTTTACGATCTGGCGCTGGCAAACGGTCAGCTGGTCACTACCCTTAACCAGACGAAAGCCTCGCTGCTTACCCGTCTGCGCGGCGATCGCGGTCAGCGTGGAACGCGAAGAACCTTACACTACTATTTTGCCGCCCAGGACATTCATGAACGCGCCAGTTCCTCGCATGTTCAGTATGCCGCCCTGCGTGAAAAGTTTCGCTACAGCGACGTGATGTTCCGCTTCCAGCGCCTGCTGTCCATGCAGTCCCTGGCCTGCCAGCAGCTCTCGCGATCCATTCTGCTGCGCACGCCCTATCAGCATGACCCCCGTTTCGAACGCGTGTTTAGCCATCTTGATGCGGCGCTCGATCGCGTTCAGGCCAGCGGAACATCACCGGAACATATCAAAGCGCTGGGTTTTCTGCTCAACAACCTGCGGGCTATAGATGCTCAGCTGGCGACCATCGAATCCGAACAGGCGATGGCGCAACCGGGTAATGATGTGGAAAATCAGCTGGCTGATGACAGCGTGCATAGCTTTAGCGATATGTGGCTACGGCTGAGCCGCAACTTTACGCCAGAGTCGGCGCTCTTTCGCCACGCGGTGAGAATGTCTCTGGTGCTATGCGTCGGTTATGCCTTTATCCAGATAACCGGTTTGCAGCATGGCTACTGGATCCTGCTGACCAGCCTGTTTGTCTGCCAGCCAAACTATAACGCCACCCGGCACCGCCTTGCGCTGCGTATTATCGGTACGCTGGTCGGTGTCGCGATTGGACTTCCCGTGCTGTACTTCGTGCCTTCTGTTGAAGGGCAGCTGGTGCTGATTGTGATTACCGGCGTGTTGTTTTTCGCGTTTCGCAACGTGCAGTACGCTCATGCCACCATGTTCATCACGCTGCTGGTGCTGCTCTGCTTTAACCTGCTAGGTGAAGGGTTCGAGGTCGCCCTGCCTCGCGTGCTCGATACCCTGATCGGCTGTGCGATTGCCTGGGCAGCGGTGAGCTTTATCTGGCCGGACTGGCGTTTCCGTAATTTACCGCGTGTGTTAGACAGGGCATTGAACGCCAACTGCCGATACCTGGATGCCATCCTTGAGCAGTACCACCAGGGACGCGATAACCGTCTGGCTTATCGGATAGCCCGCCGCGATGCGCACAACAGTGATGCTGAACTGGCTTCGGTTGTCTCTAACATGTCAACGGAGCCTCGTGCCACGGCCGAGATGCGTGAGACGGCTTTCCGGTTGCTCTGCCTCAACCATACCTTCACCAGCTATATTTCCACGCTGGGTGCACACCGCGAGAAACTGGTCAACCCGGGCATACTCAACCTGCTGGATGACGCGGTCTGCTACGTCGATGATGCACTGCATCACCGGCCAGCCGATGAACCGAAAGTGAGACAGTCGCTGGATGAACTGACTCAACGTATCGCGCGTCTTGAGCCAGGAAACGACAGCAAAGCGCCGCTGGTGCTACAGCAGATTGGCCTGCTTATCGCTCTGCTGCCAGAAATTTGCCGGTTACAACAGCAAATCGCTACCTGGAGGAGTGATTCTTCTGTGGCTCAGGCAGCGCATTAAACCACTCCGTCAACTCCCGGCGAGTGCCTGCCGGGAGTGCCGCCTCATGCAAACCCTCAATAGCCCCCTCAAGGGCGAAGAGCACTTTAATACCGAGTGCCCTATTTTTAGCCCGCATCTTTAACCAGCACTCCCTGGCACCCAGTGCCCGCAGCGTCTCTTCGTTAGTAATGCCAGCTTCAAAAAGTAATACCTCAAGCTGAAAGGTCAGGTTTGGCAGATCTTTAAGCCGGTTTCGTTGATGGCGCTGACAGCGCTCTTTCCTCGCCGCATTGAGCGCGAAAGAGGAGAGCTGAAGCAGCCGTTCCCTGTCTTGCCACAGTCCATCATCGACACGGTAATAGTTGAGAAGTACCGGGCGGCCTCGTTTCATTAACGTCAAAAAAGAGGCGGCATTTTTTACACAGTATTTCGCGCTTTCTTCACAGGCGCGAAGGTACAGCTCGCCATCTGACACCATGGCAAAAACCGCGTCATCTATCGCCAGGGTATAGCCACCGAACAGTGCGCGATGATGAATTTCTCCTAGCGGTGAGAGGTATTCCTGGGATTGATAAATCCGTTCATAAGATATCTTTTTCGTGATATTTCTCTTCTAAATCATAAGGTAACAGCGAAATTTCTTACTAGCGGATCCGTTAGCAGGAAAATAGGCAACTTAGCGCCGTTGAGCAAGATGATTTTTCGAGGGGCATCAACATTGAACGAATTTTGCGAGTCGCTTTCCGAAAATGAGGTTGATCTTTATGCATACAGGGGTTACTGTATATCCATACAGTAACTACAGGGCTGGAATGAATATGTACACTTCAGGCTATGCAAATCGCTCAACTTCTCTCTCCTCTACCGCGGGCACTGTCGCGCACAACACCGTTGGGGGTGTTTCGACGGGGCTTATTAGTGAAGTGGTTTATCGTGAAGACCAGCCTCTGTTGACCCAACTCCTGCTACTGCCTTTATTACAGCAGCTTGGTCAGCAATCGCGCTGGCAGCTCTGGCTGACGCCACAGCAAAAATTGAGCCGTGAATGGGTTCAGTCCGCAGGCCTGCCGCTGGCTAAGGTGATGCAGATTAACCAACTCTCTCCCTGCGATACCGTTGAGTCTATGGTTCGCGCGTTGCGCACTGGAAATTACAGCGTGGTGATCGGCTGGTTACCCGAAGAACTGACGGAAGAGGAACATTTTCGTCTGACTGAAGCGGCTGAAGAAGGGAATGCGATCGGGTTCATCATGCGCCCGGTTCGTCCAGATTCTTATCGCAGAGGACAACTTTCTGGGCTAAAAATTCACTCAAATTTGTATCATTGAGCGAAATTAAGATTTTTCCTGGAATTTTTTTTGACCGCAAGATACGGATTTAGTTCCCGGCGTCAAAATTGCGGCAAGGCGCGTCTGGAGCGGTTCTCCTTAATTTTACTGCACAAAATTCGTTCTAAAAATGTTAAATAATAGGTATACGGAACTTTTTTTTTCATATGCCTGACAGACTTCACACTTGTAAGTTTTCAGCTACGTTGTAGACTTTACATCGCCAGGGGTGCTCGGCCTAAGCCGAAGATATCGGTAGATTTATATTTGACCACGCCCCCCGGTGAAGGATTTAACCGTGATTCTCTACTTGAGACATTCATGGCGAATTTTGGATGATAACGAGGCGCAAAAAATGAAAAAGACAGCTATCGCGATTGCAGTGGCACTGGCTGGCTTCGCTACCGTAGCGCAGGCCGCTCCGAAAGATAATACCTGGTATGCAGGTGGTAAACTGGGCTGGTCTCAGTTCCACGACACCGGCTGGTACAACAGCAGCCTGAACAATGATGGCCCTACTCACGAGAGCCAGCTTGGTGCAGGTGCGTTCGGTGGCTATCAGGTTAACCCGTATGTTGGTTTTGAAATGGGTTACGACTGGTTAGGTCGTATGCCATACAAAGGCGACAACGTTAATGGCGCTTTTAAAGCTCAAGGCGTACAGCTGACCGCTAAACTGGGTTACCCAGTAACTGACGATCTGGACGTGTACACCCGTCTGGGTGGTATGGTATGGCGCGCTGACTCCAGCAACAGCATCGCTGGCGACGACCATGACACCGGTGTTTCCCCAGTATTCGCTGGTGGCGTTGAGTGGGCTATGACCCGTGACATCGCTACCCGTCTGGAATACCAGTGGGTTAACAACATTGGCGACGGTGCTACCGTTGGCGTTCGTCCAGACAACGGCATGCTGAGCGTAGGTGTTTCCTACCGTTTCGGCCAGCAGGAAGATGCAGCACCAGTTGTTGCTCCAGCGCCGGCTCCAGCTCCAGAAGTACAGACCAAGCACTTCACTCTGAAGTCTGACGTTCTGTTCAACTTCAACAAAGCGACTCTGAAACCAGAAGGCCAGCAGGCACTGGATCAGCTGTACACCCAGCTGAGCAACCTGGATCCTAAAGACGGTTCCGTAGTGGTTCTGGGCTTCACCGACCGTATCGGTTCTGACGCTTACAACCAGAAACTGTCTGAGAAACGTGCTCAGTCTGTTGTTGATTACCTGATCTCTAAAGGTATCCCAGCTAACAAGATCTCCCCACGTGGTATGGGCGAATCTAACCCAGTTACTGGCAACACCTGTGACAACGTGAAAGCTCGCGCTGCACTGATCGACTGCCTGGCTCCAGATCGTCGCGTAGAGATCGAAGTTAAAGGCGTTAAAGACGTTGTAACTCAGCCAGCGGCATAAGTTATCGTCTTATAAAAAAACCCCGCAATGCGGGGTTTTTTATTGTCTGAAGAAAAACACAAATCTACTTTTTGCCCAGCAACGCCTGAAGGTCGTTTTTTAGCGACGACATTTGGTTAGCATACTTCTCTTTATGTTCGGCATCCTCAATCAACTGCACGATGGTTTCCGACAGCGTTTTACCACGCCGTTGCGCTAGCCCAGCCAGACGCTGCCAGACCACGAACTCCAGATCGATTGATTTTTTACGCGTGTGCTGATGCTCAGCATTAAAATGCCGTTTGCGTCGCGCGCGGATCGTTTGCTTCATCCGGTTTAACAACGCGGGATTGATGTGTTTCTCAATCCAGCCGTTAACCTGTACCGGTTCATTCTCGAGGGTCAGCAAAATATCCACGGCTTCTTGTGCAGCGCTGGCTTCGATGTAGCAGGTGATCAGCTCCCCTTCACGGTGCTTTTTGACCAGGTACTTCCATTTCCAGCCGCTTTCGAGATTTTCCAGTTGTTGATATTTCATTGCGATCTCAGTGTTACCACGTAACTCTGTTCAGAATATCAGTTTTTTGGCAATCTGCTGAAAAGAAATCATATCCTGTGAGTCAATGCAGCCATTCCCGCTGTCGAAATACCCAATCCTGCTTGGGTAGATCCCCCCGCTTACGGTATACTCCACGCTTTTACATCTGACTAAAAAACATCAACTTTGACGATTACGAAACTTGCATGGCGTGACCTTGTTCCGGATACCGAGAGCTATCAGGACCTGTTTTCACAGCCCGAACTCGCAACAGAACATCCATTCATCCTTAGCGATACGCAACCCCGTTTGCATTATGCGCTTGAGCAGGCGTTAAGCCCATGGGAGACATCGCCCTTCATGCTGCTGAAAGCCCCCGAAGAGGCGGAATATCTGACGCTTCTCGGGGACGCTATGCGCCAGTTGCGCCCGGAAGCGAACGCGGTCTTTGGCGGCCAGTATCGTATCGCGGGAGATAAGATCGCCTTCGAACCGGCGGACCAGGCCGATGACCGTTTTGCAGCGACAGGTGAAGTCATTACCGCTAACTGGGTCGAGGCTGAACAACTCTTTGGCTGTCTGCGTCAGTTCAACGGTGAGCTTTCACTGCAACCGGGTCTGGTACATCGCGCAAACGGCGGCGTGCTGATCATCTCTCTGCGCACCCTGCTCTCGCAGCCGCTGCTGTGGATGCGCCTGAAAACGATTGTGACCCAGCAACGCTTTGACTGGGTCGGTTACGATGAGTCTCGTCCTCTGCCGGTCTCCGTGCCGTCAATGCCGCTGTCGCTGACCGTCGTGCTGACGGGCGATCGTGAATCGCTGGCTGACTTCCAGGAAATGGAGCCGGAACTGGCTGAGCTGGCGGTTTACAGCGAATACGAAGACAACATCCAGGTAGCCGATGCTGATGACATGGCGCAGTGGTGTCAGTGGGTGCTGGCCGTTGCGGAACGCTTTGCATTGCCAATGCCTGCCGCTGACGCGTGGCCGGGTTTGATCCGCGAAGCGGTTCGTTATACCGGTGACCAGGAAACCCTGCCGCTCAGTCCACTCTGGATAGGCAAGCAGCTGCGTGAAGTGGGTACGATCAGCGGTAAAGGTGCGTTTACTGGCGAACAGCTCATGCAGATGCTGGCGCAGCGTGAGTGGCGCGAAGGCTATCTTGCTGACCGCATGCAGGATGAAATTCTGCTGGAACAAATTCTGGTCGAGACCGAAGGTGAACGCGTCGGCCAGATTAACGCCCTGTCAGTGATTGAATTCCCTGGCCACCCGCGCGCGTTCGGGGAACCCTCACGCATCAGCTGTGTGGTGCATGTTGGCGATGGCGAGTTCACCGATATTGAACGCAAAGCCGAGCTGGGCGGTAACATTCACGCCAAAGGCATGATGATCATGCAGGCGTTTTTGATGTCTGAGCTGCAGCTTGAGCAGCAAATCCCCTTCTCCGCCTCGCTGACGTTTGAACAATCCTATAGCGAAGTGGATGGCGATAGCGCCTCTATGGCGGAGCTCTGCGCCTTAATCAGCGCCCTGGCAGACGTGCCGATCAACCAGAACCTCGCTATCACCGGTTCGGTCGATCAGTTCGGTCGTGCTCAGCCTGTTGGCGGTCTGAACGAAAAAATTGAAGGCTTCTTCTCTATCTGTCAGCAGCGTGGTTTAAACGGCAAACAGGGTGTGATTATTCCAGCACCCAATGTACGCCATTTAAGCCTTAGCCAGGCTATTCTGGACGCGGTTGAGCAGGAACAATTCGCCATCTGGGCCATCGAAGGGATTGAGGATGCACTACCCTTACTGACAAACCTGGTATGGGATGGCGAGGGGCAGACGACCCTGATGCAGACCATCCAGGAGCGAATTGCTCAGGCGACACAGCAGGATGCTCGCCACCGTTATCCATGGCCGTTACGCTGGCTGGGCTGGTTTAATTCAAACTGATCGGACTTGTTCAGCGTACACGTGTTAGCTATCCTGCGTCCTTCACTAAAATAAGGCTTACTGAGAACATGGTAGATAAACGCGAATCCTATACAAAAGAAGATCTTCTTGCCTCTGGTCGCGGTGAACTGTTTGGCGCGAAAGGCCCACAGTTACCGGCCCCGAACATGCTGATGATGGACCGTGTCGTGAAAATGACCGAAACCGGCGGCAACTTCGATAAGGGTTACGTAGAAGCAGAACTCGATATCAACCCGGACCTGTGGTTCTTCGGTTGCCACTTCATTGGCGATCCGGTAATGCCTGGCTGCCTGGGCCTGGATGCCATGTGGCAGCTGGTTGGCTTCTATCTGGGCTGGCTGGGTGGTGAAGGCAAAGGCCGCGCACTGGGCGTGGGCGAAGTGAAATTCACCGGCCAGGTTCTGCCTACAGCGAAGAAAGTGACCTATCGTATTCACTTCAAGCGCATTGTTAACCGTCGCCTGATTATGGGCCTGGCGGATGGCGAAGTGCTGGTAGATGGTCGTCTGATCTATACCGCGAACGACCTGAAAGTAGGCCTGTTCCAGGACACTTCCGCATTCTGATGTTGCGTTAGGCCCTCCCAGAAAGGCGAAACCTCCGCAGTGCGGAGGTTTCTTTTTTTAAAGAGACGTTATCAGGCAATGAGTGCCCTGTCGCCGATGGCTTCTCGCCAGCCTCCAAGCCATTGTGACCTTTGATTTATCGTCTGATAAGGACACATTTCTTTAGAACGTCCAGCGATGCCGGCCTGATAACCACGTTGATGAGCCCGTTCCAGGCGATCTCGTTTCTGTCTCTTCATGCCTCGTTTCCCTCATTCTTTTGTCTGGTGGAAAGAAAACAGTGTCTGCACTCAATGCACAGGCACAGATAACGAATACCCCGAATTCATTGCAGCGTCAATGTTCAAAATTCATACGGGTGTCATATTTGTGAGCTAGCCAGAAGATCATTTGTACAAAAAGTGTGACCCGGCACAAGTAACAACCTGAAGCCAAAACGAAAAAAAAACCGCAATCAGCGACAGGCCAATTGCGGTTTTTGATGATGAATTTTACTTATGGCAGCCGGGAAATCTCCCTGGCGATACTGGCTGACTCCTGCGCCCAACCCTGAGCAAGGACTTTCACCATTTCATCATAGCCATCTTTCTGCTGCTTCAGTTCCAGATGGAAAGGACGTTTAATCAGCTGTCCCTGATGATTCAGCAGCCACTCTCCGCTGATGATAACGGCACCGTCATACCGACCATGGAAGCCCGTTACCGTGACGTTCAGCGTATCCTGATCGCTACCCAGTGGCTGGGAAGCGACAACCCAGCCCGGAAGCTGGCTGCTCAGATTTGCCACCAGCGTATTGCGCAACTGCTGATCCAGCGGGCTGGCCCACAGGTTATTGTTGGCAATGGTGTACTGTACATCGCTGGTCTGGTAGACCACCCCGTTGCCGGCCAGATAGTCCGGCACGGCAACTTGCTCAACCCACAGCAGACGGTTGCCTTGCGAAGCGGTACTCTGGGTACCTGCCTGCGCCATCAGCGGTAGCTGATAGTAGCTTTTCGTTTCACTTCCTGAGCTACAGGCCGTAAGGACCATCGCTCCTGCAATCGCTAGCCATTTTTTCATTGTTTCGCCCTCTTCGGCTCAGGATCCTTTTTATCTTTCGCTTCAAACACCAGCGCGTTGCTCTTCTCGTTGAGCGTTTTCAGAACCGGCTGCAGTTCGCGCAAGACCTGATCAAGACGCTGCATATCTGCCACCATCTTGTTATACGCCGCCGAGCCTGGCTGGAAGCCCTGCATACTGCGGTTCAGCTCGCGCAGCGTTTTCTGCATATCCTGCGGCAACTGCTGCATGCTCTGGCTTGCGGTGAGCTTATTGATGTTATCCAGCGTGGTTTGCAGGCGTTGCATCGTCGCCTGGCTTTGATGTAACGAACCTGTCGCGGCTTCAATCATTGGGTTCAGCGGCAGATTGTTAATCTTATCCAGCGTTTCCATCAGACGCTGCTGGATCTGAGCCAGTCCGCTGCTCACGGTTGGGATGATTTTATAGCCACCGAATTCACGAATGCCGGTAATCGGCGGCGCTTTTGGATAGAAATCCATATCCACATACAGCGCACCCGTCACCAGGTTGCCGGTCTTCAACGACCCGCGCAGACCACGTTCCATCAGTTGAGAGATATGCGTGGCAATATCCTGGTTCTCGCCAATCTGGTTGATCAGACGTTCTGGTTCGATACGAATCAGTACCGGAATGCGGTAATCATCATCCAGGACCTGCTGCAGACCAGGCACAAAGAACGGTACTTGCCCAACCGTACCGAGACGAATGCCGCGGAACTCAACCGGCGCTCCCGGCTGCAGGCCACGAACGGAGTCTTTAAAGAACATCAGGAAGTCAACGTGATCGGTGTAGAGCGCTTCCTGAATGCTTTTTTGATCGTCAAACAGGCGGAAAGCCGTGTTCTCCGCAACCGGCTGCCCCAGATCCAGACCTTCCGGCACGTCAAAACTTACGCCACCGCCAAACAGCGTTGTCAGGGAGCCCATTTCAACACGCATGCCCGCCGAGGTCAGATCAACCGCGATGCCGCTGTCTTTCCAGAAACGGACATTACTGGTGACCAGACGATCGTTAGGTGCATTAATGAACAGCTGATAGCTGATGGATCTTTTCTGAGGGTCAAACGTGCTTTTCTCAACCGAACCCACGCGATAACCGCGGAACAACACCGGATCGCCCGCCGTGAGCTGGCCCGCTTTTTTACTGTCTAAAATCACGCGGATACCTTTTGCATCCGGCGGAGCAAGCGGCGGTGAATCCAGAAGCTGATATTGCCCCGGCTGGTTACCTTTTGTACCCGGCTGGAGTTCAATATAGGCACCTGACAGCAACGTTCCTAAGCCGCTGATCCCTTCGCGCCCCACCTGCGGTTTAACCACCCAGAAAACAGAATCGCCATGCAGCAGTTTTTCCATGCCGGCATTCAGGCGCGCCTTGATCTCCACATGGGTTAAATCGTCGGTCAGGGTTGCACTTTCCACCACGCCCACATCCACGCTGCGGCTTTTGATGGTCGTTTTACCGCCCTCAATCCCCTCGGCATTGGTGGTAATCAGCGTCACTTCCGGTCCCTGATGGCTGTAATGATAAAACAGGATCCAGGCACCGATCAGCGCCGTCACGATGGGGAAAATCCACACCGGCGACCAGTTTTTGACCTTCTGCACTTTCGCCTCTCCACTCTTATTTTCCATGCTCTTACTCTTCCTCATGGCTTGATTCAGGCTCACGATCCCACGATAAACGAGGGTCGAAGGTCATGGCCGCAAACATGGTCATAATCACGACCAGCGCAAACATTAAAGCCCCCATCGCGGGATAAATACTCATCAAACCGCCCATCCGCACCAGCGCAGAAAGAACGGCAATCACAAACACGTCGATCATTGACCAGCGACCAACAAACTCGACCACCTCATAAATCAGGTGCATGCGTTCGCTGTCGCGCTTTCCGTGACCTTTTGCATCCCAACAGAGCCAGGCAATGGCGATCATTTTTAGGGTGGGTACCATAATACTGGCGATGAAAATCACGCCGGCGACCGGATAAGATCCTTCGCCCCAGAGCAGGATCACCCCCGCGAGGATCGTCGAGGGCATTTTGTCGCCAAGCAGGTCGGTGATCATAATCGGCAGAATATTGGCGGGCAGATACAGCATGACGGATGTCACCAGCAGCGCCATTGTCCACTGCAGGCTGTTCTTGCGACGGACGTGGCCTTTCGTTTCGCAGCGCGGACACACGTCGAGATCGGCGGGCAGCACGGCGGTACAGCACGGACAGGAACGCAGCCCCTGGCGGATACCCGGCACACCGACCTTCACCGTCTGTGCAAGCGTCGGTGCCGGGGCGATATCGTCCCACGCCCAGCGCCTGTCCACGCACTGGAAGGCGCGCAGCTGCAGGACGCAATACAGGCACCAGGGAACAAAGCTACTGCCAATCCCCACATCGCCATACGCCATCAGCTTCACGAAACTGACCAGTATCCCGGCCAGAAAGATCTCGGCCATCCCCCAGCTTTTGAGCTGGAAAAGGACACGCGCGAGCCGGATTTTCAGTGATGTCGGCATCCTGACGCGGTTGACCAGCAGAAGAATGACCACCAGGCAAAACGCCGGGACTATCTGGACAAACAACAGAAAAAAGGTGCCGAGGCTGGCGTAATCTTCCGAGAACATCACGCCCGGGATTTCAAGCAGATCCACCTGGCTTGTCATCCCCCCCACCTTCATATAGATGAAGGGGAAGAGATTGGAGAGCAGCAGCATAAATAATGCCGCTAGTGCGTAAGCAGTGGGACGCTGCCTTGGCGCGTCCCACTCGGTCGTCAGCGTTGCGCCGCAACGAGGACACAGGGCTTTATGTCCGTGACCAAGCTCTGGCAACGCCACGAGCATATCGCATTGCGAGCATAATATATGCCTGTCGGCATGGTGCTGGTCACACATATGTTATCCCTGTTTATGCGCCGTTCTTCAGAGACTCAAGGTACTCCCAGCGCTCAAATGCTTCTTCCAGGGCTTTTTCAGCCGCGGACAGTTCAGCCAGTACTTTCTGAGTATAGTCATGCGACTGGGTAAAGAATGAGGCATCAGCAACCTGTGCCTGAAGATCTTCAAGCGCCGCCTCCAGCTCTTCCAGACGCTGAGGAAGCCCCTCCAGTTCGCGCTGCAGGTTATAGCTTAGTTTAGCCGAGCTTTTCTTGACTGTTTCTGCTTTTGTTACAGCAGGTTCAGCACTTATTTTGGACTTTGACTGTTTTAGTGCCAGAGACTGTGACTGCTGCCCTTTTGCATCGTGGTACCCGCCCACATACTGTCCAATTCGCCCTTCCCCTTCGAAGATCCAGCACTCGGTCACGGTATTATCAACGAACTGACGATCGTGGCTGACCAGCATCACGGTTCCCTGGTACCCGTCGATCAGCTCTTCCAGCAATTCCAGCGTTTCGACATCCAGATCGTTCGTCGGTTCATCGAGGATCAGCAGGTTGCTTGGCTTCAGGAACAGACGTGCCAGCAACAGGCGGTTACGTTCCCCGCCGGACAGGGCGCGAACCGGCGTCATCGCACGTTTCGGATGGAACAGGAAGTCCTGCAGGTAACCCAGCACATGGCGCGGCTTACCGTTTACCATGACCTCCTGCTTACCTTCAGCGAGGTTATCCATTACCGTGCGGTCCGGATCCAGCTCCGCGCGGTGCTGGTCGAAGTAGGCCACTTCAAGTTTGGTGCCGCAGTGAATACGGCCGCTGTCAGCCTGCAACTGGCTCAGCATCAGCTTCAGTAATGTGGTTTTGCCGCAGCCGTTGGGGCCAATCAGCGCAATTTTGTCGCCGCGCTGGACCTGAGCAGAGAAATCTTTTACCAGCACTTTGCCGTCAACCTGATAGTTAACGTTTTCCATTTCGAAGACAATCTTGCCGGAGCGGGATGCCTCTTCAACCTGCATTTTGGCGCTGCCCATCACTTCGCGGCGTTCGCTGCGCTCGCGGCGCATCGCTTTCAGGGCACGCACACGGCCTTCGTTACGGGTGCGGCGGGCTTTGATGCCCTGGCGGATCCAGACCTCTTCCTGCGCCAGTTTGCGGTCAAACTCAGCATTCTGCAGCTCTTCCACGCGCAGGTTTTCTTCTTTCTCCAGCAGATAGGTATCGTAATCGCCAGGATAAGTGACCAGCTTACCGCGGTCGAGATCGACAATACGGGTCGCCATATTGCGAATAAACGAACGGTCGTGCGAGATAAAGATGATGGTGCCGCTGAAGGTTTTCAGGAACCCTTCCAGCCAGTCAATGGCTTCGATATCCAGGTGGTTCGTCGGTTCGTCCAGCAGCAGCACTTTCGGCCCGCTGACCAGCGCGCGGCCCAGGGCCGCTTTACGCAGCCAGCCGCCGGAGAGCGCAGACAGCTCCATATCCGCTTCCAGACCAAGCTGTGCCAGCACTTCATTAATGCGGTTTTCAAGCTGCCACAGGCCGTGGTGATCGAGCATCTCCTGCACTTTTGCGAGCTCATTGAGATTCTTGTCGCTCGGGTCGGTCATGACCAGATGCGAAATCTCGTGATAGCGCTTCAGGTATTCCGCCTGCTCAGAGATCCCCTCCGCCACGAAGTCATACACGCTGCCGGTGACATGGCGCGGCGGGTCCTGCTGGAGGCGGGAGACAATCAGATCCTGCTCGTACACGATGCGGCCGTCATCCAGCCCCTGCTCGCGGTTGAGGATTTTCATCAGCGTGGATTTACCCGCGCCGTTACGGCCCACCAGACAGACGCGTTCGTTATCTTCGATATGCAGCTCTGCATTATCGAGAAGCGGTGAGTCACTGAAAGAGAGCCACGCGCCGTGCATACTAATTAAAGACATTTATTATTCCTTTCAGACCGCGGTAATCAACCAGCAGTTATGGATTTGACGGTTACGGGCGAAGTCCTGAGACAGCGTTTTTTGGCTAATTTCTTGTGCTTTCAGTCCCAGGGCTGCTAAACCGTCGTGATCCATACGGAAGCCGCGTTTGTTGTTCGAGAACATAATGGTGCCGCCTTTACGCAACAGGCGCTTCAGGTCGGTCATCAGGCGCAGGTGGTCGCGTTGAACGTCAAAGCTATCCTCCATGCGCTTAGAGTTGGAGAAGGTCGGCGGATCGATAAAGATCAGGTCGAACTGTTCATCGGTATCACGCAGCCAGCCCAGCACGTCGGCCTGCATCAGGCGATGCTGGCGCCCGGTTAAACCGTTCAGACGCAGGTTACGCTCGGCCCACTCCAGGTAGGTACGCGACATATCCACGGTAGTGGTGCTGCGCGCGCCGCCGAGGCCGGCATGCACACTCGCGCTGCCGGTATAGGAGAACAGGTTGAGGAAATCTTTCCCCTTGCTCATCTGGCCGAGCATACGGCGGGCGATGCGGTGGTCAAGGAACAGACCGGTATCGAGATAGTCGGTCAGGTTAACCCACAGGCGGGCGTTATATTCGCCCACTTCAATGTAGTCACCCTTCTCGCCCATCTTCTGGTACTGGTTTTTGCCCTTCTGACGCTCGCGGGTTTTCAGCACCAGCTTGTTCGGCGCAATGCCCAGCACGGCGATGGTGGCCGCAATCACGTCCAGCATACGCTGGCGCGCTTTTTGTGCATCAATGGTTTTTGGCGGAGCATATTCCTGAATGACAACCCAGTCGGCGTAGCGATCAACCGCCACGTTGTACTCCGGCAGGTCGGCATCGTACAGGCGGTAACATTCAATCCCTTCCTGTTTCGCCCACTTCTCGAATTTCTTCAGGTTCTTGCGCAGACGGTTGGCGTAATCTTCCGCCACGCCGGTTGGCTTACTGTCCGCCGCTTTTTCTGCCAGATGGTAGTTTTTCTGCACACAGTCCAGCGGACCGTTTTTTGCTTTAAACTGACGATCGGCGCGCAGTTGCAGACAGCTCAACAGCTCCGGCGACGCGCTGAACAGAGACAGATTCCAGCCGCCAAAATAGTCTTTCATATTGCGGCCCAGCAGGCTGTGCAGGGCGATCAGCGCCGGTTCGCTGTCCAGACGCTCACCGTATGGCGGGTTACTGATTACGGTACCGTACGGGCCTTTCGGCAGCGGGTTGGTCAGGTTCGCGACATCTTTCACGTCGAAGGTGACCAGCTCACCGATACCCGCTCGACGGGCGTTGCTTCGCGCACGTTCAATCACGCGCGGGTCGCTGTCCGAACCATAGAAATGCGAGGTGTACTCTGCCAGGCCTTTACGCGCACGGCTCTGCGCGTCATCTTTGACCTCTTTCCAGAGGGCTTCATCATGCTGCGCCCAGCCTTTAAAGCCCCAGTGACCGCGGTGCAGCCCTGGCGCACGGTCGGTAGCCAGCATTGCGGCTTCAATCAGCAGCGTACCGGAACCACACATCGGATCGAGCAGCGGTGTGCCCGGCTGCCAGCCGGAGCGCATCACAATGGCTGCGGCAAGGGTTTCTTTGATCGGCGCCATCCCGGTGCGATCGCGATAGCCACGTAAATGCAAACCCGCGCCGCTCAGATCGAGAGAAATGCTCGCCGTGTCGCCGTTCAGCCAGACGTTGATACGCAGGTCCGGATTTTCGCGATCGACATTAGGGCGTTCCTTATTCTTACGGGTGAAGCAGTCCACAATGGCGTCTTTCACGCGCAGCGCACCGTACTGACTGTTGCGGATCTCATCGTTCACGCCGTTGAAATGCACCGCAAAGGTGGCATTTGGGGTGAAGATCTCTGTCCAGTCGATCATCTGTACGCCGGTATAGAGGTCAAGGTCGCTATAGACCTTGCACTCCTTCATCGGCAGCATGATGCGCGATGCCAGACGGCTCCACATCAGGCTCTGGTAAATAAGCCGCGTGTCGCCCTCAAAATGGACACCACCCTGAACTACCTGGCACTCTTGCGCACCCAGGGCTTCCAGTTCAGTTTTTAACAGCTCTTCCAGCCCACGGGCCGTACTGGCAAACAGAGAATTCATATCGTCACTTTTACTCTTAGAAAATTGTCGCGCATTATAGCTAATATGGCGTGTATGTCATAAAGTTGAAGGCTTATTTTCATTTGCGGGAGTATGCAGTGGCGACGTTATCCAGGCTTTTTATTCATCCGGTGAAATCCATGCGCGGCATCGGCGTTTCTCACGCACTGGCAGACATGAGCGGATTTGCCTTCGATCGTATTTTTATGGTCACCGAGCCTGACGGTACGTTCATCACCGCGCGCCAGTTCCCGCAGATGGTTCGCTTTACCCCTTCCCCGCTTCATGACGGATTGCATTTGACCGCGCCGGACGGTTCCAGCACGGTGATTCGCTTTGCTGATTTTGCGCCCGTCGACGCGCCAACGGAAGTCTGGGGTAACCATTTTACCGCGCGCATCGCCCCGGAAGAGATTAACCGCTGGCTAAGCGGCTTCTTTTCCCGCGACGTGCAGCTGCGCTGGGTGGGGCCTGAACTGACGCGCCGCGTGAAGCGCCACGATGCCGTTCCACTCTCCTTCGCCGACGGCTTCCCGTTCCTGCTGACCAACGAGGCGTCGCTGCGTGATTTACAAAACCGCTGTAAGGCCAGCGTGCAGATGGAGCAGTTCCGTCCGAACCTGGTGGTAACCGGTGCCGATGCGTGGGAAGAAGACACCTGGAAAACGATCCGCATTGGTAGCGTCATCTTTGATGTCGTCAAGCCGTGCAGCCGCTGTATCTTTACCACCGTGAGTCCGGAAAAAGGGCAAAAGCACCCCTCTGGCGAACCGCTGAAAACGCTGCAATCGTTCCGCACCGCCCAGGATAACGGCAATGTCGATTTCGGCCAGAACCTGATCCCCCGCTCCAGCGGTGTGATCCGCGTGGGCGATGAGGTCGAAATCCTCGCCCGCGGGCCTGCGAGAGTGTACGGCGCCGGTCAGGAAGAAGAAAGCGTTGAAGTTGAGACGAACGTCGCCTCTGCCGTGGATATTCACTGGCAGGGCAAAATTATTCGTGGCAACAATCAGCAGGTGCTGCTGGAGCAACTGGAACAGGCCGGTATTCGCGTACCGTATTCTTGTCGTGCGGGAATCTGCGGATGCTGTCGCATCAAGCTGGTAGAGGGAGAAGTGACAGCGCTGAAGAAATCGGCAGTGGGAAACGACGGCACAATTCTGTGCTGTAGCTGCGTACCGAAAACATCCGTACAGCTGGAAGCTTAAACCGCCTGTTCGAGGCTGAAGGAATCGACACGCAGCTGTGGCTTCAGCCTGTCATTCATGACTTTGATCGCATCCCCTAACTGCATTACGCGCCCGGCAATCGTCACGCCGGGTTGCGCCAGCAGACAAAGCGCAGCATTTTCGCCCGGCTCCACCACTAACAAACTCACCTCTTCGGCGGTATCGCTCAGATTGACGCTGGCCGCATCACCCGTTGCTGGCGTCCAGTTCATGTCGTGCGGCAGGAAATGCCAGCTTTTCGGCATTTGCGGTTTCAGGAAACGAATCGCCACCAGCGCATTTAATACCAGCTCGGCACGCTGCTCTTTAGAGAGCACCAGATCGCGACATTTTTCTTCAAAGGAGAAATAAAGTGCAGCATCGTCAACGCAAAAGCCCGAGGGTGAAAACGCGTCCGGGGTTAACATTCGGCGGGCAAAACGAGAACGAAACAACATGCCATTGGCTAAATCGAGCATCATACGATCGTGCTCGTCGCAAAAATACCAGCGCCAGTTATCGTCAGGTTTAATTCGCATGTTTCTCTCCCGTCCCCAAACGTCCTGTACTAAAAATGTCCTGATTGTCGCTTCGTTTATAACATCATTAATAAAAGACCAGAATGTCTAAATAAGCAACAGTGACGGAATATAAAACAACCAGGGCTGGAAATAAAGCCCTGGTTGTCTGATTAAGAGAAAAGATTAGATATGCGTAACGATTTCTTTAATCAGCGGCGGTCCTTTAAAAATAAAGCCGGAATAGATTTGCACCAGCGATGCCCCTGCCGCCATCTTCTCGCGCGCAGCAATGACCGAATCGATACCGCCGACACCAATAATCGGCAAACGCCCTTTTAATTCTGCAGACAGAGCACGAATAATTTCGGTGCTTTTTAATTGTACCGGACGGCCACTTAACCCACCCGCTTCGTCACAGTTTTTCATTCCCTGAACGAGGGAGCGATCGAGCGTCGTATTGGTCGCAATAACACCATCAATATTATGGCGAACTAAACTGTCGGCAACCTGGATCAATTCTTCAGGCGAAAGATCCGGCGCGATCTTCACCGCGACCGGAACATATTTATGGTGGATCGCCTGCAGTTCATTTTGTTTATTTTTAATGGCGCTGAGAAGATCGTCCAGCGCTTCGCCATATTGTAAAGAACGCAGGCCCGGGGTATTCGGCGATGAAATATTCACCGCGATGTAACCGGCATAGGCGTAGACTTTTTCCATACAAATCAGATAGTCATCTTTACCTTGCTCAACCGGCGTGTCTTTATTTTTACCGATATTAATGCCCAGCACCCCATCGAAATGGGCTTTTTTCACGTTCTCGACCAGGTGATCAACGCCGAGATTATTAAAGCCCATGCGGTTGATCAGCCCTTCGGCTTCCACCAGGCGGAACAAACGCGGCTTATCATTTCCCGGCTGTGGACGCGGGGTAACGGTACCGATTTCAATGGAGCCAAAGCCCATTGCGCCCAGGGCATCAATGCACTCACCGTTTTTGTCCAGACCGGCCGCCAGACCCAGCGGGTTTTTAAAGGTCAGACCCATGCACTGCACAGGTTTTTCCGGCACATTCTGGCGCACCAGAGCCGCCAGAGGCGTTCCGGTAATGCGACGTAATTGCTGGAATGTCAATTCATGAGCGCGCTCAGGGTCGAGCTGGAAAAGGGCTTTACGAACGAAGGGGTAGTACATGAACTCTCCTGGATTCCCGGTGTGCAAACCGGGAGGGGATTATGGGCGATCCCGCTGCGAAAAGGAATTGACCTGCGGCAAAAAAATCAGCGTAAAACGCAAACGTTTACCTCCCGGTCTCTTTCTTATGCACTTTTTCGCATTTTAATTGCAGATAAATCATTTAGTGGAATAACCGCGCGGTGTCACACTCCTGAAAATTGTTATGAATGTTAGATAAAAGCAAACAATTGGTTATAAGGAGGAAGTATGCGCGTCATTACCCTGGCCGGAAGTCCACGATTCCCTTCGCGTTCCAGCGCCCTGCTGGAATATGCCCGTGAAAAGCTCAATGCGCTGGATGTGGAAGTGTGCCACTGGAATCTGCATAACTTCGAACCCGAAGATTTGCTGTACGCCCGTTTCGACAGCCCTGCGCTGAAAACCCTCACAGAGCAACTGAAAGAGGCAGACGGTTTAATCGTGGCGACACCGATCTATAAAGCCTCTTTTTCTGGCGCACTGAAAACCCTGCTCGATCTACTGCCGGAGCGCGCGCTGGACGGCAAAGTGGTGCTGCCGCTGGCAACGGGCGGAACGGTTGCCCATTTACTGGCGGTGGATTATGCCCTGAAACCGGTCCTGAATGCCCTGAAAGCACAAGAGATTCTCCATGGGGTTTTCGCGGACGATTCGCAGGTCATTGATTATCAACACAAGCCGCACTTTACGCCGAATCTGCAAACGCGCCTCGATGCTGCGCTGGAAACCTTCTGGCACGCGCTGCATCGCCGGGATATCCAGGCACCTGCGTTTGGCCAGCCTCAAGGAGTCGCACATGTTTAAAACCTTAACCCGCCTCGGGCTGGCTGGCCTGATGGCCTTGGCCGGGCTGGCTCAGGCCGCAGAAACAGCGCCGGACAGTTTACGCATTGGCTATCAGAAAGGCAGCGTCAGTATGGTGCTGGCAAAAAGTCACCAGCTTCTGGAAAAACGCTTCCCGGACACCAAATTTGCCTGGATCGAGTTTCCTGCCGGTCCTCAAATGCTGGAAGCCTTAAACGTAGGCAGTATCGATCTTGGTAGCACAGGCGATATTCCGCCGATATTCGCCCAGGCTGCTGGGGCGGACCTCGTTTATGTCGGCGTTGAACCGCCTAAACCGAAGGCCGAAGTCATTCTGGTGCCTGAAAACAGCGAGATTAAAAGCGTTGCCGACCTAAAAGGTCATAAGGTCGCTTTTCAGAAAGACTCCAGTTCACACAACCTGCTGCTGCGCGCTTTACAGGAGGCCGGGCTGAAATTCACGGACATTCAGCCCGTTTACCTGACTCCAGCCGACGCTCGTGCCGCGTTCCAGCAGAAGAATGTTGATGCCTGGGCTATCTGGGATCCGTACTACTCCGCAGCATTACTGCAAGGAGGCGTGCGTGTGCTGAAGGATGGCACGACGCTGAAGCAGACCGGCTCGTTCTACCTTGCCGCGCGTCCTTACGCGGAAAAGAATGGCGCATTTATTCAGAGCGTACTGGATACCTTTACGCAGGCCGACACGCTGACCCAAAGCCAGCGTCAGGAAAGTATTGCGCTGCTGGCGAAAACCATGGGCTTACCTGAACCGGTGATTGCGAGCTACCTCAGCCACCGTCCGCCGACCACCATTTCACCCGTGGATGCGCACGTCGCCGCGCTACAGCAACAAACCGCTGACCTCTTCTATCAAAACCGCCTGGTGCCAAAACAGGTCGATATTCGCGAACGCATCTGGCAACCCGCAGGCAAAGAAGGAGCTAAATCATGAGTCTGAATCTTTTCTGGTTTTTACCTACCCACGGAGATGGCCACTATCTTGGCACTGAAGAGGGTTCCCGCCCGGTTGACCATGGCTACCTGCAGCAGATTGCACAGGCGGCGGACCGCATCGGTTTCACCGGCGTGCTGATCCCAACCGGGCGTTCATGTGAAGATGCCTGGCTGGTCGCCGCGTCGATGATACCGGTCACCCAGCGTCTGAAGTTCCTGGTTGCGTTACGTCCAGGCGTGGTCTCCCCCACCGTGGCAGCGCGTCAGGCGGCAACGCTGGACAGACTCTCCAACGGCCGTGCCCTGTTTAACCTGGTGACGGGCAGCGATCCGCAGGAACTGGCAGGCGATGGCGTGTTCCTCGACCACACCGAGCGCTATGAGGCTTCTGCCGAGTTCACCCGCGTCTGGCGGCGCCTGCTTGAAGGTGAAACCGTCACCTTCGAAGGCAAGCATATCCACGTTCGTGACGCGAAACTCTATTTTCCGCCGGTACAACAGCCACGCCCGCCGCTCTATTTCGGCGGGTCGTCGGATGTAGCCCAGGATCTGGCTGCCGAGCAGGTCGATCTGTATCTGACCTGGGGCGAACCGCCTGAGCTGGTGAAAGAGAAAATTGCCCAGGTGCGCGCTAAAGCGGCCGCCCATGGCCGCAAGGTGCGCTTCGGTATTCGTCTGCACGTGATTGTTCGCGAAACCACTGAAGAGGCCTGGCGGGCGGCAGACCGTCTGATATCCCATCTGGACGATGAGACCATCGCAAAGGCGCAGGCCGCGTTTGCCAAAACCGACTCCGTCGGACAGCACCGAATGGCATCCCTGCACAACGGCAAGCGCGAGAAGCTGGAGATCAGCCCGAACCTGTGGGCAGGCGTTGGCCTGGTGCGCGGCGGTGCGGGCACGGCGCTGGTCGGGGACGGCCCGACCGTGGCAGCGCGGATTAATGAATACGCCGACCTCGGTATCGACAGCTTTATTCTCTCCGGTTATCCGCACCTGGAGGAGGCCTACAAAGTAGGCGAGCTGTTATTCCCGCATCTGGATGTGGCCATCCCGGAAATTCCGCAGCCACAGCAGCTTCAGCTGCAGGGTGAAGCGGTGGCAAACGAATTTATCCCTCGAAAAGCCGCGCAAAGCTAAGGAGTGACCATGTCTGCCACCTCACAAAAATGGCTGCTGCGCGCCGCGCCGTGGTTTTTACCCGTCGGCATTGTGGCTTTCTGGCAGCTCGCATCGTCCACCGGCTGGCTGTCGAGCCGTATTCTGCCCTCTCCTGAGGGCGTTGTAGAAGCGTTCTGGTCGCTGAGCGTCAGCGGTGAGCTGTGGCAGCATCTGGCGATCAGTTCCTGGCGCGCGGTGATTGGGTTCTCTATTGGCGGCAGCATCGGCCTGGCGCTGGGGTTGATCAGCGGTCTTTCCCGCTGGGGTGAGCGGCTGCTGGATACCTCCATTCAGATGTTGCGTAACGTGCCGCATCTGGCGCTGATCCCGCTGGTCATTCTGTGGTTTGGGATTGATGAGAGCGCGAAGATCTTCCTCGTGGCGCTGGGCACGCTGTTCCCGATTTACATCAACACCTGGCACGGCATCCGCAATATCGATCGCGGCCTGGTGGAGATGGCGCGAAGCTATGGCTTGTCAGGTTTTTCTCTCTTTCTACATGTGATCCTGCCGGGCGCCCTGCCCTCCATCATGGTCGGAGTGCGTTTTGCCCTCGGCCTGATGTGGCTGACGCTGATTGTTGCGGAGACAATCTCAGCCAACTCCGGCATCGGCTACCTGGCGATGAACGCCCGCGAGTTCCTGCAAACGGACGTCGTGGTGGTTGCCATTATCCTTTATGCCCTGCTTGGCAAACTCGCCGACGTCAGCGCCCAGTGGCTGGAACGCAGCTGGCTACGCTGGAACCCGGCGTATACCCTTCAGGAGGCGAAAGCATGAATACGGCACGACTGAATCAGGGGACACCGTTACTGTTAAACGGCGTGACCAAACGCTACGGCGAAAACACCATTCTTAACGCGCTGGATCTGCATATTCCCGCCGGGCAGTTTGTGGCCATTGTCGGGCGCAGCGGCGGCGGCAAGAGTACGCTGCTGCGCCTTCTGGCCGGACTGGAATCCCCTAACGGCGGCGACATTCTGGCAGGGACAACGCCGCTGGCCACTATTCAGGACGATACCCGCATGATGTTTCAGGATGCGCGACTGCTGCCCTGGAAGACGGTGATTGATAACGTCGGGCTGGGGCTCAAAGGACACTGGCGGGATGAAGCCCGTCAGGCGCTGGCCGCCGTCGGACTGGAAAACCGCGCCGGTGAATGGCCTGCTGCGCTGTCGGGTGGGCAGAAGCAGCGCGTGGCGCTGGCACGGGCGTTGATTCATCGTCCGGGCCTGCTGTTGCTTGATGAGCCGCTCGGCGCGCTCGACGCCTTAACGCGGATCGAAATTCAGGATCTGATTGAATCCCTGTGGCAGACGCATGGATTCACGGTTCTGCTGGTCACGCATGACGTCAGCGAAGCCGTGGCGATGGCCGACCGGGTGCTGTTAATAGAAGACGGAAAAATTGGTCTGGATCTGACAGTGGATCTTCCACGTCCTCGTCGTGTCGGTTCGGCAAGACTGGCGGAGCTGGAGGCAGAAGTGCTAGATCGGGTGATGAAGCGCGGGGGAACGGAGTTACAGCGAGTTAAGGCTAATGCCTGATGCCCTCACCCCGGCCCTCTCCCACAGGGAGAGGGAGAAAACACAAAAAACGGCAACCTGGGTTGCCGTTTTGCTTTTACCTGCCCACCGGGCTTTTTACATCACGCTAAGGCTTTCGCGATCTTCTCGTACAAATCGCCGGACAGGTTTTCCAGCCCTTTCAGCTGTTCAAGCGCGGCGCGCATTTTCGCCTGACGCTTCGCATCGTAGCGTTTCAGACGGATCAGCGGCTCAATCAGACGCGACGCCACCTGCGGGTTACGGCTGTTCAGTTCGGTCAGCATTTCCACCATGAACTGATAACCGCTGCCGTCCTCCGCGTGGAACGCGGCCGGGTTGCTGCTGGCAAACGCACCAATCAGGGAACGCACGCGGTTCGGGTTACTCATGGTGAACGAACGGTGCTTCAGCAGGCTGCGGACTTTGCTGAGCGCATCGGCCGCCGGGCTGGTCGCCTGCAGAATGAACCATTTGTCCATCACCAGACCATCCTGGTGCCACTTGTCGTCGTACTCCTGCATCAGCGCATCGCGGCACGGCAGTTCAGCGGCAACGCTCGCCGCCAGCGCGGCCAGCGCGTCGGTCATATTGTCCGCTTTATGATACTGCGTGCTCACCAGCGTGTTCGCCAGCTCGGTTTCACCAAACGCCAGATAACGCAGGCAGGTGTTACGCAGAGAACGTTTACCAATGTCCGCGTGCTCAACGCGATAAGCATCAAGCTTATTGGTGTTATAGATGGCGAGGAATTCGTCCGCCAGTTCAGCAGCCAGCGTGCGGGTCAGCGCTTCACGCACGGCCACGATGGCAATCGGGTCAATGATGTCAAACAGCTCGGCAATTTCAGTTGCCGACGGCAGGGTCAGAATTTCAGCCGCCAGCGCCGGATCAATAGATTCATCCAGCAGGATCGCACGGAACGCGTCTGCTACATGCACCGGCAGCGTCAGCGGCTGGCCCTGCTGGTAACGGTTCACGTTCAGCTTGATGTAGGTCGCCAGCAGACTCTGCGCGGCATCCCAGCGGGAGAAATCGTTGCGGGCGTGACGCATCAGGAACGTCAGCTGCTGATCGCTCCACTTGTACTCCAGCTTCACCGGGGCGGAGAATTCGCACAGCAGCGCAGGCACCGGCTGGAAATAGACGTTATCGAAGATAAAGGTCTGCTCTGCCTGGGTTACGTTCAGTACGTGGTGTACCGGGTGACCGCCCTTCTGCAGCGGGATCACTTTGCCTTCGTTGTCATACAGCTCAATGCTGAACGGAATGTGCAGCGGATGTTTTTCTTCCTGCTCGGCGGTTGGCGGCGTGCGCTGGCTGATGGTCAGGGTGTATTGCTCGGTTTCCGGGTTGTAGTCGTCTTTAACGGTGACAATCGGCGTCCCGGCCTGGCTGTACCAGCGGCGGAAGTGAGAGAGATCCACGTTAGAAGCATCTTCCATCGCCTGCACAAAATCGTCACAGGTCGCCGCGCTGCCGTCATGACGCTCAAAATAGAGTTGCATCCCTTTCTGGAAGTTCTCTTCGCCCAGCAGGGTGTGGATCATACGGATAATTTCAGCGCCCTTCTCATACACCGTCAGGGTGTAGAAGTTGTTCATCTCAATGACTTTATCCGGACGGATTGGGTGCGCCATTGGGCTGGCATCTTCCGCAAACTGCAGGCCGCGCATAGTGCGGACGTTGTTGATACGGTTTACCGCACGAGAGCCCAGATCGGAGCTGAACTCCTGATCGCGGAAGACGGTCAGTCCCTCTTTCAGGCTCAGCTGGAACCAGTCACGGCAGGTGACGCGGTTACCGGTCCAGTTATGGAAATACTCGTGGCCGATGACGCGTTCGATATCAAGGTAGTCTTTATCGGTAGCGGTGTCGGTACGTGCCAGTACGTATTTGGAGTTAAAGATGTTGAGACCTTTATTCTCCATCGCGCCCATGTTAAAGAAATCGACGGCGACGATCATATAGATGTCGAGGTCGTATTCGAGGCCGAAACGTTCTTCGTCCCACTTCATGGAGTTGATGAGCGAGGTCATCGCCCACGGTGCGCGGTCAAGGTTGCCACGGTCAACAAACAGCTCCAGCGCCACTTCACGCCCGGAGCGAGTTTTGAACGTATCGCGCAGCACATCAAAATCACCCGCCACCAGCGCAAAGAGGTAGCACGGTTTCGGGAACGGATCCTGCCACTGCACCCAGTGACGACCATTTTCCAGTTCGCCCTCACCGACGCGGTTACCGTTGGAGAGCAGGAACGGATAAAGCGTTTTATCGGCGATGATTTTCGTCGTGAAGCGCGCCAGGACGTCCGGGCGGTCCAGGTACCAGGTGATATGGCGGAAACCTTCGGCTTCACACTGGGTACACAGAGCCACGCCTGACTGGTAAAGCCCTTCCAGCGCCGTGTTGGCTGAAGGGCTGATTTCATTCACGATGCGCAGCGTAAAGCGTTCCGGCAGGTTGTCGATGACCAGCTGGTTGCCTTCTTCTTTATACTCTGACCAGGGTTCATCATTAATATGCAGGGAGACCAGCGTCAGGTCTTCGCCATCGAGACGCAGCGGCACGGCAGTCGCACTGTGGCGCGTCACCTGACTCACCGCCGTCACGACGGTTTTTGTGGCATCCAGGTCAAACGTCAGGTCGATATCGCTAATCAGGTATTCCGGCGCACGGTAGTCGTGGCGGTATTTGGCTGGTGGCTGTTGTGTCATAGAAAACCTTATGCATCGTTTGTCGAGTAACGTTTCAATATATTCCTGTTGCGCAAAACGCGCTATGCAGAATGTTCATCTTTTCAGGCAGAAACACCTTTTTCGCTACATTTGTATAATATGAACTCATAGTTTTTAAAATCGATAAAGATCGTCCAGGAGCGCTTTAAACAAGGGATGAGCGAGATCGAGATAAAGCTTGATTAACGAACTTTAACGAACTTCACAAACCACTTTTGCCCCACCCATGCCCCACAGAAAATTTTAGCCAACCTCAGGCAGCATAGGCCCTGCATGCCAAAGAGGCAGCATGCTCACCCGCAGTAAGCTCCCCAAAATTAAAAAACAAATGGCTCATGCCTTGACAGACAAAACCGCCAAAGCAAAAATACTGTATATTCAAACAGTGATTGGCGGAGCACGTATGTTCGTAGAACTGGTTTATGACAAGCGTAATGTTGAAGGGCTCCAAGGGGCCAGAGAGATCATCCTGGCTGAACTAACGAAGCGGGTGCACCAGATTTTTCCTGATGCCGAAGTGAAGGTGAAGCCGATGCAGGCAAACGGCCTGAATAGCGATGCCAGCAAAAGCGATCGGGAAAAACTGAACCGCATGCTGGAGGAGATGTTTGAAGATTCTGACATGTGGCTGACCTCTGAGTCTCCTGCTGTTCGCCAGGTTGGGCTTTAACTATCTATCGTGTAATATTCCCCGCGTTTGCTCGGGCATGAACACTGAGCAACCAGCCGCCGCCCGTTCTTTCTTAAGACGGGCGGCGGTTTTCTTAGCAAAGCGTTTCAATATGCTGTCTTCAGGTATATCAAGCTCCACCCTGTTTTAGCTCATCAACCTGTTTACTAAGTTCTGCTACCTTTGCGTTAAGTGCCTTTATGGCTGCAAGGGCATCCATAAGCAATGGGTTAAGGTCAAGGGTCATTTTGCCCACTCCCTCGGCGCTGTGAACGTATTCCGGGTCAATCTTTTCAATTTGCTGCGCGATTACACCACGGCGTACTGCTTCACTGTCGTCATCCTTATACCTGAACGATACGAACTCCATCGCATCGATGTTTGCCAGCGCGATTTCCGTATCAAGTTCAGTGATATCTTTTTTAAAGTTGATGTCTGATGTGCCGACGGCCTGCATCTGCGTCCAGGGGTAAGTGGTCGCACTAATATTATAGGCAGCGTCCTCAATGTGCCGTACGTAGAAACCTCCCTGAGTGCTTATCCAATATTGCTGGCGGCGAACACTATCATAACCCGAAACGAATCCACTGCCCGCAGTAGTTGGTTTCCATCCGGCGGGCGACGATTCTCCATACACTCCCGTTTGCAAGAGCGGTAGGCCCGGGTTGTACTGCGATAAAACTACTAAATTGCCGTAACCCTGAAGCATCACATCATCTTTCGTGCCGCTTACATAATTCTTGAGTGCTGCGGTTCCGAGCCCGAAGTTTGTGCGGGCGTCTGCCGCATTTTTCGCACCTGTTCCGCCCTGGCTGATACTGAGTGCGGTAGTCAGGCCGCTTAGGCTGGTTATATCGCTGTTAGCCCCTTTCTTCGCCAGTGATTTCTGGCCCGGTACGGTAACGGCCACACCGTTAATCGTGATAGTGACGTCTGTAGTACCGTTCATCACATCAGCGAAACCGCTCATGTAGCGCTGGTACATCGTGAAGGTTTCAGCAATGTCCTGCGCCAGGCCATCCACGCTCAGGCTGTCGCTTAGCAAAATGGAATACTTCGTTCCCGCCGGTATTGCAGGACTTGCCGCAGGAGTCACTGTGAGACTTGTTGCCCCGCCGATAGCAGTGATCTGGAATACCTGAGCGGGGCTGGTCAGTGCGATGACGGTACAGCCGTTACGAATCAGCGAGCCAGCTGCAGTGAAGTTTGTTCCCGTACCTGTAAGGGTATTTCCGCTGATGGCAATAGTGCCAGTGGTATAAATCATATTATCTCCAGACAATAAAAAACCCCGCCGGAGCGAGGTTGATTTGAATAGACAGTTAATTCAGACGTACATATCAGGCAAGACGGGAAGGCTGAGCGGAGTAATCGTGTTATTACCGAATATGGCATACTGCTCGCGTCCAAGGTATTTCCCGCCCTGAACTGAAGCGCTACCGTTCTGTATCTTTATTCCGAACATCCGATACACGTACATGCCATTTACCATATGAATCATCAGACCAAATCTGCCCAGCGGTACATAGCCGCTGCCGATGCTCACGGCACTTGTGGAAGGTGACCAGAGTTGATTGAGGTATACGAAAGGTCGCTTTGTAGTTGAAAACGTACAGGCCCCGGCTGCATTGAAGATGTTTAGCCCCGTTCCCGGCTGCGGCGCTACGCCACTGGCGAAGATAACGATGTCTATCGTGCCGGTTGTGGGAGCGTCATCATTAGTTGACGGAGGACTGAAGAATCTTACTGTGTTGCCGTCGAAGTCAATCGTATTACCGCTATTACAGCGTCCGAAAACGATATATTTCGACTTGTCATAACCTGCTATCGTCGGAACCGCCCAGCCCCCGGTTGGAACATTCACAGTACCTTTCCAGATACACTGGCCTGACTGAGTAGCGTTAGTTATAGATGTGAAATCTGAGCTGTCGCTTATGAGCAAGCCCACACCACTACGCTGGCCCGTCGGAAATATCTGCCAGAGGCTTCCGGGAAACGTGTACGTGCTTTCTCGTTCGCTGATACTGTTGTCTTTCATCGTTGAGTTCTGCGTGACTCGCGCTCCCGATATGGTGACCGAGTTCATTTTATGAAGCAGCCCTGAATCAAGATAAGCCGTCGCGTGGGGGATAAACAACACCTGCGAACCGGATACATAACCGGAAATATCCGCGTACTTGGCTTTCTGATATCCACTGTCAAAACTTGCTCCAAATGACGGGCATCTCAGCCCCGCCGTTATCTCCATACGTTTCCCGCCGTCGTTCAGCTCTATCAATAACCCTGTCGGCATATTATCACCATGTCCCAAGTACGATCCGGCCACCACCCGGAATATTGATGGTGACGCCGTTGCCATTAATGACTGTGGTATTCCCGGACCCGTTAAATGAAAAATTACCGTTGGTTGCATAAATCGAGCCACGAACGGTCACATTATTGAACGTCGCGTAGCCAGACTTGTTGATGTGCCAGCCAACATTTCCGGTGCCGTCCCATGTTGAAGACTGAATGTAGTTTCCTATTTTGGCATTGCTGATGGTACCGTCCTGGATGAACGTATCCCGGATGAAGGTCTGTCCGTTCTGGATCACAAATGGCAGCGTAACTGTACCGCCAGCCTGAGTCATCACAGCGAAGCGGTCTGCCAGGAAGAGCACCTGCGACTGCATACCCGCTGGCGTATTCTGAACACCAATCCCCATCCCTGCTGCATACTGATTACCATTAGAATCAACAGCGACCTTGATGCTGTACATCGCATTCAGGTTGTTATTGATGTCCGCTGATACCTGGCTGTTCTGGACAATCGCTGCAGACTGACCGTTAACCGTGACCTTTAGCGAATTGATTTGCGTAGCAGACGCCTGGGTAAAATCAGCAAGTGTCTTCGACAAGTCAGTGACATTCGCCGTGTTCCCACCGGTGCTGGAATCCAAAACGCGCAATGACTCAGCGACAGCTTTACTGGCGTCGGCCATCACATTGTCTACTCGATCGATACTGGCTTTGTTATCTCCATACTGGACGCTCAGGAGGTTGCGCTGGTTAACCTGCGCGATCGTACTGGTGATCAGCGCGA
Organism: Enterobacter kobei; assembly: GCF_001729765.1. NCBI lineage: Bacteria > Pseudomonadati > Pseudomonadota > Gammaproteobacteria > Enterobacterales > Enterobacteriaceae > Enterobacter > Enterobacter kobei. The sequence goes on along the minus strand of NZ_CP017181.1, from coordinate 1,615,850 downwards.
TAGCATTGTTCTGAATACCGCCGCTGGCCTTATCAGTTTGTGCACCCAGCTCTTCCAGGCGTGATGCCATTGAGGAATCGAGGTCCGTGACAACCTGGCTAAGGTCAGTGATTGATGCTGTATTCTGAGCACCTACAGCAGCTGCTGAATCAGCTTTGTCAGATGCGGCCTGAGTGGCAGCCGTCAATTGACTTACCGCAGAAGCGCGAGCTTCAGTTTCCGTAGCTAACGCCTGGCGAACATCAGTAATACCCGCTTCATTCTGTGCAGTTTTCGCCTCTAGACGAGTAACATCCGTGACGCGCGCTTCCGTCTCAGTAGCGATCACCTCCCGGAGCTGTTCGAATTTCGCAGAGTTAGCCCCCTGCTGCGCAGTCTGGCGCACAACAACATCAGCAATAGCCAGGGCGTTGCCAATGATTGCTTCTGCTGTCTGCTTATTCGAACCTACTGCTGCAGCCAGACCATCGGCGTTCTCCTTAATCGCATCAGAAAGTTCGGCAAGTTTCTCGCTACTTTCTACGGCACTCTCAATCAGATCCTTGAATACCTCAGAATCTTTAATCTCCTCCAGGATCACATCGGTGATGTCGGAAACATCGATGCTCGCCTGTCCGCGCACCCAGTCGGTGTATCCGGACTCGTTGCCGCTGCGGTCCACCAGCTGCGCGCGGTACCAGAAAATCTGCCCAGCCTTAAGGCCCATCTGCTGATATTTGCGCTGCGGGTAAGGCACATCGGCCAGCAGCATCGCATCGTCCTCGGTACCGGTCAGGCTGTACTGAATTTCCGTCTTCAGCGTGTCGTCGGTATTCGCCGGGAATCCCCAGTTCAGCTCGATGCCGAAAACCACATTTTCAGAAGCGATGAAGCCAACCGGCTTCGGTGGATTGCCCACTTTACCCGTCAGCGTTTTCTCTTCTGAATAGCCCCATCCGGATGAAATTTCTGCGGCATTGATTGCGCGCACGCGCACCAGGTAGCGCCCGGCATAAATCCCCGGGACGTCGAATGACGTGGTTGAGCTGCGCGGCACGTTAACCCAGTTCCCGTCGTTGCGGCGCCACTGCGCTTCATAGGCGATAGCGTTCTGCGCCTGGTCCCAGCTCACGCGCATCGTTTCGACGCTGATATTTTGCTGCACCACGGAAAACGAGCTGATCACGATGTTGTCAGGCGGCGACTGGTTACCAGGCGGGATCACGCTCACCGGCCGCTGGTCAATGATGGCTCCGGTATCGATACGGGCATATTTATCCGGGTCGTGCCATGCGCCGGTAATCGAGAAAGTGCCATCATCGTTATCGGAAACGCTGACAACACGATACTGCTGCGCGTAAAGCTCGTCAGATTCAACCACCCAAACAGCTTCGGCCTGTGGCGTCTCACTGTATGCCGTGGTGACTGTGACTGACTCCCCGTTCACGGCCTGAATGGTCCTGCTCTGCGACGCTCCGGAAGGCAGGTTGAGAATAAGGCGATCACCTGCTGCTGCATCTGCCACGCGGTCAAGTTTGATAACACGACCGTTAACGGCGCTGATGCGGCCACCCATAACCTTTCCGGAAAGCAGCTCGTCTGCCACGGCGATGATGTAGCCCGGCTGCGGTATGTTGCCGTCCAGCCCGACATCAAACGAAACAACGCGATCCTTGTTGTTGGTGAGAATACCCCAGCGCCCCTTTCGGTTCGCTTCTGACTGCCTGGTGCAGCCGATAGCTGTCATTTCCAGCTGATTGAAGCCGTATCGCGCCACCAGCGCCTGCTCAAATACCGGCTCCATCGCGTCGGCATAAGCGTTACCCGGGTCTGACCATGAAACCAGCGCTGTGGTGTAGCGGCTTTTCGTGGTGCTGCTCGAATAGGTGAAGCGACCGCCAACAACGTTAGCGCGCGTATAGCTGTAATCAACATCGCGCGGCATGTCAGCCAGGGCCACAATCTGATCCCCGCCCCAGTAGGTCATGCCACGGAAGATAGCGGCAAAATCACGCAGGACTGTGTAGGCGTCGTTCCGGTCCTGAATGTACACGTTGCAGGTATAACGTGGTTCTGTACCGTTGCCCCCTTTGCCGTCTGGTACCATCTGATCACAATACTGAGCAACCTGATAAAGAGTCCATTTATCAATATTCGCAGCGGTCAAACGGTGCCCAAGGCCGAACCGGTCAGAAACAACCAGGTCGTAAAAAATCCACGCAGGGTTATCCGTCCATGCCCACTTAAACGCACCGGTCCATGTACCGCTATAAGTGCGGGTTTCAGGGTCGTAGGTATCTGGAACGCGGATAACACGGCCGCGCGGTTCGCATGAAATTTGAGGAATAGAGCCGTTGAACTGGCTTGAGTCGAATTCGATGTAGAGCAGCGCGGTGTTGGGGTAGCGCAGTTTGGCGTCAATCACCTCGGTGAAGCTCTGCAGCGTCATCGTGTCGCCGATCTTCGCGCTGTTAGCGTCAGAGGTAATCTTACGCAGGCGTATTGTCCAGGTGCTGCCAGCCTGCGGTAAATCGATACGGTGGCTGCGCTCATACCCAGACGTCGTTTTGCCGGTCACGCTGGTATTGAGTACCGTCTGCCATGTGCCGCCGTCCGTCTGCAGGTCAATCGCATAATTGACCGAGTAACCAACCAGATCGCTGTCGTCTTCCTGTTTGAAAAGCGAGGGCCATTTCAGACGCAGGCGAACTGCTGAAAGCTGCGTATTGGTAAACGTGCGCGTCCAGGCTGTAGCGCTTGATACCTCAGTTCCCACGCTGATTTCGTTTTCGGTACCGGGAATACCCTGAATATATTTTTGCGCCTGCGTTCCCGCGCGAAACTCCCACGTCACGCCGCTAAAGTTTTGGGAACCGTCAGCATTCTCCAGCGCCGTTCCGTCCAGGTAGATATCTTTGCCGGTTAGCTGCCCTGCAAACTCCCCTTCGCCAAGCGCAATGAGGATTTTTGCCTTCGCTACAGATTGCAGATCATCAGGCTGTTCGGTAGGGGTTCGTGAACTGGAGCTGCCGCCCTTGCGGCCCTTTAACACTTTATCTGTAGCCATATTGCGCCCATAAAAAAAGCCACCCGAAGGTGGCCAGAAAAAAGGTTAGTTATCTACTGCTGATCTTCGACATAAATTCCGGCAGAAATAATCGCTCCGCCTATCCGCCGGCGACCATAAAGGAGCGGTACCGGGTAGCCTTGCGCCGCGGTGTTTGTTACACCACCGAATGCGTAGGAAGCGCGGTTATCTGCACTTTGTTTGCTGGCTATGCCTGATGGCTGTGGTGAAAGAAGCTGAATAACCCCACCGAGGACCAACGAGGCGCCAGTTGCTGCAGCAAACCCCGTCAATCCACCAGCAGCGAAAGCAGCGCCAATACCGCCGGGGCCAGTCAACACAGCTGCAGTAATAAGCACGGCCCCCAAGATCGTCTGCAAAAGACCAGCTTTTTTACCTCCAATTACTACAGGGACAATCCGGATCACTTCACCAGAAACGGGAAAGCCTAGATCATCCAGACCTATATTTTTCTTACCTTTAAAAACAGCATATGTTAATCCCCTCCGCTGGCTGGAGATCATGAACTTCTCAAAACCGTCTAATGTTGCCGCCAAACTGAGAGTAGCCTCGCTGGTTTTACTAATAAGCCGATAGTGCATTTTCCCAAATGTTTTACCCAGAATGCCTCCGAGTTCAATTTGAGTCATATTTTCTGTCATATGAACCTCGAAAATTGACTAATTAGAGCAATATAAATTAGTCACAGACTGTTTCCCCTCCAAATATACTGACAGTGCTATGACAAGCATCACCGTTGGAATCTATTGTGTGAGCCTCTATGCTGCCATCAGGGTTAACTATGCTATATGAATCAACCCCATGCTTTTTGGCATAAGCTTTATGCGCTTCATATTGATTTCTTTTAGACTCTTCAAGCTTACGATATGCATCAGTAAGATTTTTGTCATAGAGCGCTTTAGCTTCAGAGTTTCCCCCGTTAGCGGCGGCTTTCAGATCACACTGAAAAGGAATGTAATCAAAAAAAATATACGTCGGAAGGGTTGTTTCTTAAATGCATCAAATTACTTTCATGAAGTGCTTTCACATAATATGATTTTTTACTGCAAAGAATATCAGCCCTATCTTGCGCAGCACTTAAATTTTTAGTGCTGAATATTTTAACTAGTCCACTTTCATGATCGATCTCATCTGCTGGTCGCGCTCTTTCAGTGCAGCCAAACAAAAATGTGACAAACGCTAAAATTAAAATATTCCTCATTACATCATCCCCTTGTTTAAATTAACAAGAGGTTAGCACAGGTCCTTATATCGTAGAACCTTCATTGTCCTTTCCTGCCAGTAGCCCCCATACGGCACACGCTGGCTCAGGTGTCCGTACAGATGGTGCAGCAGCATATTGCCCTCCAGCAGAATTCCCGCGTGATTCCACTTATCGGCCTGGACCTGCATGATCACCATATCGCCGGGTTTCGGTGGTCCGTCGAATTCACGGAATCCGCACTCATACCAGCAATCCTGATAGAAGTTGTCCGGATAGTCGTTTTCCCACCAGGGATAATCCACCCGGTAATCGTGGAGCTCGATACCATGCGTTTGCCGGAAATAGCTCATTACCAGCCCCCAGCAGTCGAAGTGTCCAAGCACAAACGGACGCTCCAGCAGCGGCAGTTCTCCGCGCGGCTGGATGGTGCGTAAATCCCCCTCCGGCCAGCTAACAATATGCCAGGGTAAAAGCGTTGCGTCGCATTGCGCTTTATCCAGTTCGCTCGGTTGCGTTGTGGCGTCAGGGTGACTGTGAACGATGGCGATCACCGTTCCCCAGTCCTCAGCAGCTGCGTAGTCTTCGGGGCAAAGGACAAAATTGTCCTCCGGCGCCGCGGCAAGATTCCGGCACGGGAAATAACGTTCAACGCGGCTTTTCTGCGCCACCACGCCGCAACACTCATGAGGATATTCAGCTGCAGCATGCGCCATAATCGCATCGATGGTTTTCTGACGCATATCAACTCCTGATCAAAGACGTGCCAGGGAAGCCACCAAACGAGAGTTCGTTATTTTCGCCGAATCGGAGTTTGCAGGCCGTCAGCGTGCCGTTGCATTCATCCAGTGACGGATCGCTTACCGGGTTGTTGTTTTTGTCGAAATAGCGCGTACCGGCATAGTCGCAGCCATCGCCGGTGCGGTACTTATTACGAATGCACCATGTACACAGGGAATGAAGCTGCCGCGTCGGGATCATTTGTCCCTGAAGATCCATAGGGCTGGACAGTACAAACTCGATGGTTTCGCCGGCAAGCTCGGTCGTTTTCCCGTCGATATACCAGACCTGAAGTTTCTCCTGAGTCGGATCTGCTGTAGGGTTACCGCCTGCGAAGTTTTTCGCGTCGAGATATTTTGCCTTTGTGTCGTGAATAGTGACCTTAGCCTGTAGCAAATCGTCGTACGCAAGACACAGGGCAGAAATGGAGCTTTCGATGTTCGCAACCGTCAGTGATGGCGTTGCATTGCTCCCACTGGTTGATTTCTCCAGACCTTCCAGCTGATACGGCCAGGCGGCGTATTCATTTCCCTGCCACCAGATTGGTTTCGCCGGAAGCCTGGACTCATCCCCACCAGCGGCGATTATTTCAGCTTCTGTGTGGGGAATGCTGTAATTGTGAAAGCGGAGAACGTCCGTTAGCCCAAAGGAAGAACCGTCCACCTCAATCAGACGAACATCGTTTCCGGATTCCAGCTTCTGATAATCTGCGTTTAAGCTCATGGTTTAAATGCCTGGATGAATGTAGCTTCAAGGTTGAATTTTCCCGCACCCAGCCCGGTGGGTTTATACGTTTCGCAACGATACAAACCCAAAGGTTCGAGCGGTGGCTTCCATTGAAAGGCTTTCGTTCCTTCATGCCTGTCGAGAAAAGTCTTTATGGCGGAAATGTAGGTTTCATTGCCGGTGAAATTAAGCGTCCATTGCTGGCTTTTAGGGTTTAATCCATCCCCTGAAACCTGCTCATATCCATCGCCAAACTTGGCTTTCCTGACGCGGAAATTTGTATCAGCCTCAGCGTTAATCCGTGGGCACCATGTGAAAGTTTCGATGGCCATAATTATCGGTTTCCTTTCATTGCGTTCCAGATGTCACCGCCGGGGCGGATATCACGCATTACATTCTGCTTATATCGCTGATCGACAAATTTTCCGACCTCAGCGCCAAATTGCTCAAGGCCAGGTGAGGTTTGCGTTGAGGTGTTGCCGTTACCATCGATGGTGATATAAACCTGTGGCGCCGAAGATAGAGACTGACCGCCGCCACCTCCGACCGCACGAACACCGAGAGAACCATCCGGCGCGCGGGTCAGCGGCATGATTGCCTCCGGGCCAGCCTCGCCCATGATTCCGGCCCCGCCTTTTGCGAAAGCGAACATGGTGGGGTTTCTGACGATCCCATTACTGAAAGCGCTCAGGGATGGAGAGTCATAAACGCCGCCTTTGGCATTAAACTGGAAGCTCGAGCCGTAACTGGAAACCGCTGTACCGGTGCTGGCTGATGCTCCCGCCCCGCCCCCGAAGAAGCTGCCTACACTGCCGATGAGAGAGCCAAAGATGCCAGAACCGGAAGAGGCCCCACCCATCGCGCTAACCACCGCCATCTGCAGAGCCACTTTTTCGATAATCTGCAGGACAGAAATACCCCACGATTTCCAGCTAACCTTATTGCCTTCTAGCATTGAGGTGACGTTACCAAACGCGCTGTCGAGTGTGGTTTTCACCCCATCAGAAACCGTGCCGGATACGTTACTGATTTCATCAAACCAGTTTGCATAGCCGCGTGATACTCCGGACATCCAATCCGCTTCAGCTGCTGCAATAGCCTTGTATTTCTTATCCAGAGCATCAAGGGCTGCGGCGCGCTGCGCGATGGCCTCGGTACCGCCGTCCGTTTTAGCAAAAACACGGCCGATCTGTTGCGTCTCGTCGAACCGGCTGCGCTGGCGATCGCTCATGCCTGCGGTTTCGGTTGTCAGCGTCGCCTCATCCCTGAACTTTCGGGCCGCTTCAGTTAAATCCTTCAGGGCATCAGCCTGTTCGCGCTGCTTGCGCACGTTCTCGTCGGCTTTTTGCGTCCATTTTGCCAGCTCTGCTGATGATGCCTGGATCGCCCTGCGCTGCTCGTCGGTCCATTTAGTGCCTGCCTGGTGCGATGCCGCGTAAAGCTCGGAGGCTTTTTCGCCTTCCGTCGCCCTGACGCGTTGCACGTCGATAGCCACACTCAGATCGGCCATTTTCCGGGAATACTGTTCGGCGGTGCTGGCCGCTTCGCGTTCGGCTTTACTCTGTGCTTTCGAGGCGGCGGTAGAGGTTTTTTTTGCCTCCGCAGCCGCTGCATCCTTTTTGGCTGCCTGATCCTTGTTGTAGATGTACTGGGTGTAAAGCGCCCCCGTCAGCTTCAGGTCTTCTGCTTCATACACGTGCTGCTGATGGAGTTTCTCTAAACCGCTTAGGCTGGCCAGCTCATTATCGCGGCGCGAGCGCTCCAGTGCGGTTTGCTGTTGCGGCGTTGCGTTAGCCAGTGAAACGACGGGCCCGGCATATTGCGGCGGCTTGGCGCCAGCGGTCGCTGACATTGAGCGGTTAAGCAGGTCATACGCACCTTTCAGGATAGAGACGGCGCCAGCCTGTTCGATAGCCTTTTGCGTGGCCAGATCGCTGGCATTGTTTACCAGCTTCTGCGTTTGCTCGACTTTTGAGGCTGCCTGTTCGCGCTGGTACTCCAGCTGGTTCAGCTTATCGGTCAGCTCGATGTTTTTGGCCGTGATGTCGGCCTGGTCCATGAAGGTGTTGATCAGGGTCAGCGTCGGATGGCGGTTGTAGTCCTGCTGGATTTGGTCAACCGCCTTAAGGCTGTCTTTCACCTTCGCGATCTGAGAGTCGAGGTCGGCCAGGTCCTGTTTTTGCGCCTGTAAAGATGTACGGGCATCAGCCGCGGTCGAACGCAGGCCAAGCACCGACATCTGCTGGAGCTTGGTGTTGATCTCGTCGAGGTTGTTGGCAAAACCTACCGCCTCACGGTGCACCTGTTGGGTATGCTGATAAAGGCCATACATCGCAGCGCCGGCACCGATAATCACTCCAGGCCAGCCACCGAGAATGCCAAGAACGCCACTACCCAGCCGTGACATTACCGAGGCTGTATTGGTGAGGTTGTTAGCTGCAGAGGTCCTGCCAGCCAGCGCCGTATTCAATGATGCCTGAGCTGCAGCAAGATTACGCTCAGCGACAATCTGAGCCTCAATACTCGTCGCCGCTGCGCGAGCCTGTTGAGCGCGGTAAACAGCCTGGCGACCAGCAGCAACGCTAACCTGAGCGCCGCGAACCTGAGCCTGCGCCAGCGCGACCTCGGCGGCCGTATTAGCGAGCACTGCCCGGGTTGACTGAGCAACGCTGCCGACCATGTTGCCAAAATAACGAGCGAGGCCAACACCAACCAGAAGACCGGCTGTATTTGCCACATCATCGATGTTATTCGCCAGACCATCCAGCACGCCAGAAAGCGTGGATGATGCGCCGACGGCATCGTTCGCCCCGCCAACCCATGCAAGGAAGGCGTTTTGCACTTTCTGTGCAGATCCGCTGATGGATGCAGGAAGGGTGTCGAATTCTTTACGGAGGATCTCAACGTTGGTCAGCAGCGGGACGATCTTGTTGGTCGTCAGCTCGCCGTTGTTGGCCATATTTCGCAGGCCACCAACAGTGGTACCCAGCCCATCAGCCAGCAGTTTCGCCAGGCGGCCGCCGTTCTCCATGATGGAGTTAAATTCTTCGCCTCGCAAAACGCCTGAGGCGAGCGCCTGGCTAAGCTGGGTGATAACAGAGCTCGCCTCTTCGGTACTGGCGCCAGACAGCTTCAGTGAGGTTGCTACGGTTTCCGTAACTTTTGCGACGTCAGCAGAAGCGTAACCGGCATCACGCAGGGACTGCGCAATTCTGCTGTACAGGTTGCTGTTTGCCTCGAGGGATGTTCCGGTGCGCTGGCTAATCTCCATCAGCACACGCTGGGATTGCACGTAATCCTCACTGGAAGAGGACGCAAGGCGAAGACGCCCATTCAACTGGTTCCACGTGTCGGCAAACTGAATCAGCTGATGCGTGGCAAATGCACCAGCCCACGCACCGGCAAGCCCGGCAGCAGAGGATCGTACTGTTGCTAGCTGAGAGTTCAGGTCAGCCAAAGACCGCTGAGTTTCACGCGTGGCCGCTGCAGCTTTTTTCCCGCCCTGTTCCATAGTGCGGTAGTAATCCGTTCCCATGCGGGACGCTCTGGCGATCTCTGACTGGAAAGAAGATGAGTTCGCCGAAATTTTGATGATTAGCTCGCGCAGCGTTGCCATATTTCACCCATAAAAAAGCCCGCAGCCGCGGGCGTCAAAGACCGGATATCCAATTTTCGAGTTCTGAGACTTCTGCGACCTCTTCCTGCTCCCCCCACTTCAGCATCACGTCAGGAATGGTGAATTTCCCACCCTGAGAGTTCAGCATTGCAACGGAGATCTGTGCCGCCTGAGCATCAGCGCGCCAGTCGCCAATCGGACTAATGCGGTCGAACTCGATCCACATTTTGAGCTCGCTGGCGGTCATGGTCTGGCGCAGTTCGTGGAGAGTACGCCCCAACCGGAGCGCCAGCGACATCAGGAAGAAGGTCAGCGGCTGCTTTACGGCTTTCCCGCTTCTTCCTGGCTCATGCCGAGGTTGAGGGCCTGAGCCAGCAGGCGGGAGTGCACAGGACCATAAATTTTAGATACCTGCTCCTGATCCTCATCGCTGAATACTCGCTCGCCGTTTTCATCCAGCAGAATGTCAATAAACAGAACCACATCAGCCTCTTTGTTACGCAGAAACTTTTCCGCCTCCGTCAGCGTCGGTACCTCTTCGCCCTCGGCGAGCTGGGGATTAACGATCTCCCGGAATTTCACCCAGGCATCGCCAGAGGGTTCACGCAGCGTTACCTTTGCGCCATCCCATTCAGGGACCGTGATACCTTCTTTGGTGCGATAGGCTTTCGATGCTGTAAGCGCCACGTTGCGTAATGAATTCTGTGATGTTTTTTGCGGCATTTCATTTTTCTCTTGTTACATGATCGGAGGGATAAAAAAAGCGGCCGAAGCCGCTCAGGAACCAGACGCGTAGATGCGTTTAGGTTTGCCGCGTACACGCAGAGAATAGGTAGCGCCAACAACGGAAGATGTTGCGGCAGACCATGAGCTCTGGCGTACCTCCACCAGCACGTAGAAACCGTTGCCAGACGGGAATACCACGCGCAGCGCGCGCAGTTCGTCATTTTCGTAAGCGGTCTGTAGAGCCCCCTGTGCTGCTTCATCGCCAACCCAGTTACGGGTAATGCTCATTTCAGCTGGCGCGGCGAGGCCGTTGGTTTGCTCCTGTTCAGTTGAGCACAGCGTGGTTACGTCGATATCCCCTTTCTGCCCGCCGGTGAATGTGATCTCCTTTGTTGCACAGGCTGCTTCCAGCCAGGTAACACCAGCCCCCGGGAAACCTGAGGCGTTAAAATCCTCGGCGGTTACGGGTGCGTCGGAGACGGCAAAGGTCATCCCCTTTGTGACTTCATACTTACTGGTCATGGTTTCTCCAGTTAAAAAAAAGACCGCCGGAGCGGTCTGTTATGGTGGGTAAAGTTAAACGGTTACCTGAAATTCGAGCGTTGCCCGGTGATAGCGCAGATCAGGCTCATAGCCCGGCGTTTTCACAATGCTTTCCGGCTTCAGCACCTGCAGAGCATCAAGCGCCAGATTCCTGATCGTGCGCGCTTCAGTGATAGTGCTGGAATAAACATCAACCTGCACAGAAACGGCTGATTCAGCCTGACCGCAGAGAACGTCAGCGGTCACGTCGGTAATAATCGAGAAAATTACCCAGGGCGGCGAGACTGAAGGCTTCCCGTCACTGCCGAGCGGCACAACGTAGGGATAAACCTGCCCTCCGGCCAGCGGCGCCAGCAGAGGATAGAGATCGTCTTCCGTCATTTGCTTAATGCCTCGTCAATGGCCTGGTTCATGCGCCTGATTGCGACCTCCGTCGCCGGCTCCTGACGTACATCGAACGCGGGACGAATGAAAGGGTGCGGTGGCATGTTAACGGTTCCCATTTCAACGAATCGCCAGTAAAAGGCGTTTCTCGGGTTACTCGCCTTCATCGTGTTATCGCTGTTCCCGGTGAGCGGGTTAACACCACGAATATGGACGCCGGAAGAAATTTCCCCGCGGCGGCGGCTTTTTTGGGTCACCACCACCACGTTTTTTTTCAGTTTCCCGGTGCGCACCGGCGCGCGGGCGATCACTTCTTCCTTAAGCACTTCGGCGCCAGCGCGCGTGGCATCACGCAGAACCTTGTTGTTTTCAGCGCGGCTAAGCGCCTCCAGATCCTTTGCGATGTCATTCAGCCCGGAAAAATCGAGGCTCGTCTCAATCATTTTTCGGCTCCCGTTTTGCAAAGAATTTCCAGGCGAGTGCCGGTCGCATTTGCTACAGGAGGACCGATGATATTTAGCACCTGACCTTTATACGGGCCGCTGAGCACTTCCAGACGAGAAGAGGCATTCAGCTCAGCCCTGAAGCGCATCCAGACGCGAACGGTTGCCTGCGCCGTTTCCGCACCGCCAGACATCTGCTCTCTGCCGCTGATCCCCTTTACCTCAGCCGGGACCGGGTTGCCACCACTCCACGATTCAACCGGCTGACCAGATGGATCGCGCGAAGTCGTGAAGGTGAGAATTTTTACCCTGTGCCTGAATCGTCCAGGTTCCATCAGGAGCCCTCCTCAGGTTCAGATTTACCGCGCCAGTTGCGATGGATGAACATCATGCGTTCGGCTGCAGCGTTCTCATAAAGCTGTACTTCGCTTTGCGCAGTGCGGTGTTCAAACATGTCAGCAAAGACAAGGAGAACGGCGCCCTTAACGGCTGCAGGAATATCAGCTGCAACTTTCCATGCTGGTTCATCGCACCAGCGTATGCAGTAGTCAAAAGCTGCCTGAGCGTACAGGGTGATCAGCTCGTCCCTGTCGTCTTCCTCAAATTCAATCTGCTGCTTAAACAGGCGGAGGCCAATTACATCCAGAACATCTATCGCCATACATTAAAAGGGCGGGTCACCCCGCCCCCTCCATCATGAGCCAGAAGAAAAACTGCCCTTGATGATTGCCGTCGGGCGATAGTGCGCCAGCGCCAGGCGCTCTTCGCACAGGATGGTCAGCATGTTTTTCACGAAGTTATCGCGGTCTTCACGGCTGACTTCCACGGTGGCATCCATGCGATCCCACACCTGTGAGGCCATATCAAAACCGCCCACCGTAAAGGTGCCGGCGGCCTGCGCCTTAGTCGGAACCACTGGCAGGCCCCACATGATGTTGCTGGTAAACGCCTGAGGACCACCGAAGATATAGCGGCCTTCGTTGTCTTTCAGCAGCGCAATGTTGTGCCAGTCGCGCGGGTTCAGGACGATACCGGAAGCGCTAAACTCAGACTCTGTCACCTGGTAAATAGCGTGAGCGATAATGTCAGCGCGGGTGTCACCAGTGGCATTCAGCGAGGTGTCGTAGGCGGTTGCCACTTTGTTCAGACCTTCCAGGTTATCCCCGGTACCGTCGCCGTTCAGCAATTGGCCTTCTTCCTTCAGCGCCAGGCCATACATCAGACGGCCGTTGACGTATGACTGCAGCATTGGCGCATCGTCCATCACCTGACGTGATGCCTGCACCCAGTGCGCGATAGTCTTCACGTTCGCGGTCTGCTTGCTGAATGTGATATCCGATTCTGGCTTAAGCGCTTTCTCAGCCACCACATCGGCGTTATTGGTAAACACCTCTTCACGCACATATTCCAGAGCGTTACTGGAAATGCGGCCCTGAGCCAGCAGGTCACGGATGGTCAGACGGCGCAGGCCCGGCATGATAATTCCCGGGATCTGCATAGGCTGGATCAGTGCGCCAGCAGAATCAGCGTCACTGCCGAGCGACTTATTGAACGTCTTCGCATCGAAGGTGCCCTGTTTACCGTCCCATGACTTAATGAGCTCTTCAGCAGCGCGTTCAGAGAAGGATTTCTTCTCACCCGGATTCTCAGCGCCGGATGCCAGTTTCTGTTCAAGATCGAAGAGGCGGGTACCGGATTTGGTCAGTTCTTCCTGTACCTTCACCAGGTCGGCCTGCAGCTGTTTGGATACCTTACCCGTGCTTTCGATTTCTGCTTTCTGTGCATCGAAAAGCTGGGACATTTTCTGCTGGGATTCTTCAATAGCTTTTTGAATGAGAGCGAGTTCAGACATAATTAATTACCTAAATTAGAAGGGAAAGATTTAATGCTCTGAAGCAGAGCGTTGATTTGTGCTTCGTTTCCGTCGCCCTCGGACTCGCTCCGAATCGCTGACTTAAACCGGGCTATTAGCCCAACTGCCTGTGATTTGGTGAGCCCGACTGAATCCCTCAGCCAGTTCTCCACATCACGAATTGTTTCAATGCCGTCGACACTTTTCATGGCTGCGATGCCAGCCTGTTCGTTGGCGGGGAAAGTGCAGACGCTGATTTCGCGCAGAGCCTGGATATTCTTAAAAATGCGGCCTGTTGGAATGATGGTGTAGTCATCTTTCGCAACGGAAAAGCCAACCGACATACCTTCAACCGTACCGTGCTGCATTGCCGCTTTCAGGTCGGCGGCGCCGCTGTGCCCTGGGGTAAGTTGACCGCGCACATACAGGCCTTTTTCGTCTTCTGCCAGGCTGTCCCATTTACCAACCGGCAGCTCCCACGTCTTGTGGTTGAAAAACATCGCCACTTTGCGGGTCTGGTTCGCCAGTGCGTTTTTAAACGCCCCGGGAAGAATGATGTCGCCATCGGAATCAGTGTTATTAAAAACAGAGGCGTAGCCTTCAAAGATCCCCTGCTTTCCGTCACCAGTGAATTTGATTTCTGTCTCGTCGAAAGAGAGCGTTTTTACAATTTCAGGCATTACGGCCCCCATAAAAATTAAGCCCCGTCATTACGGGGCTCTTTGTTGGTTCCTAAGTCGGTGATCGGCACGTATTGCGCCTGTCGCATTGCCACATCGCCACCAGGTAATGGAGGCATGTTGTCAGTTCGACGCATCTCGTTAATAGTGCGGAGCCCAGATTCGCCCATTGCCTTCATAAAGGCTGCGCGGGATGCAGAATCGCCCCTTAACAGACCATCAAGATTATGCTCAGCGTGAATCCGGCCAACATCCTTAGCCGGGATAAGCCAACGCTGAATGCTGTTTTCCCACCGGGAGATATAGGGCTGCAGGGTGTACTGCAGGAAGCCGAGATTCTGCTGCTCTATGCCCGATCCCCAGCTCGTTGATTTCTCGACGTCGCCGACAAGGTGAGGAGGTACGCCAAAGAATCGCGCCAGTTCACTTACCTGAAATTTTCGGGACGCCATCATTTCGGCGTCCTGTGGCGTTACGCCAATTGGTGAAGTGGTAAACCCCGCTTCCAGAATCCAGAGGCGTTTTTTTACCGGGCCGCCAGCGATCTCTTTGAAGTTCTCTTCGACCTGCGAGCGCTGCTGTTCAGTCAGCACTTTTTCGCCGGTTGAGAGGATTTGCGGAGACTTGGCGCCGTTGGCAAAGAAATCTCGCTGCTGGTCCTCCATCGCAACTGCCACACCTGCCGATTTACAGGCAAAAGCAATGGGTGACAGGCCGACCAGCCCGGTGAATCCGAAGCCTTTGAGGTGAAAAATCTCTCTCTGCGAAAAGTCGGCGTATTCGCTGTCGCGTTGATAGCGATAAACCACTTTTTTTCCGACGAGTTTCACATCCATATTGGCAGACTGAAGCGGGAGAAGGCTTATCACGTCACCCGCGCTGTTGCGGTCCACCAGTGCATACGCGTTACCGTAGAAACAGAGCTGCATCGTCATGGCCTCCCTGAATTCCTGGGCGGTCATGTACTGATTCGGTGAGTAGCGCAGCAGTCGCGCCAGCGGATTGCTCAAACCCACTTTTTTGCGGTTGTCATTCTGGTCGGTTTCGAAGACATCAAGCGGTAAGCATGCCGTGAGCGTTGAAATCAGGCTCACGCAGCGCCAAACCGTCGAAATTTGCAGTATCCGTTCATCGTTAATGGATGAATCGCCCAGGTGTCCGTGGGCCGAAACAGGCCCCGTCTGTGAGCCCTGATTTGGGGTGACTAAACGCCCGCCGACAAACCAGGACTGCAGCCTTGCCCACCAGCCGTTATTGGTTCGCAGGTCAATCGTGTATTTAGGTTCTTCCATCACATGCTCAGCGGTCGGAAAATGAAGTCATCGAAGTCACCACCCTGTTCGGTAACTTCCCCATTAGCAGCACCAACGGACATTGTCATTGCGACCATGCCATCAATACGGCCTGTTGCTTTGGACTTATCGAGCTTGCGGTTGCCTGCAGCATCTTTAACCACCACCGCATTCACAGCACACATCGTTAATACGGGGTGCATGCCATGCCTCACGCGCCCGTTAAGCATTAGAGACTCCAGCGTGTCTACAGCTGGCCCCATATCCTTAAAGCCCTGGCCGAACTCGACCAGCGGGAGGTTCAGGCCAATGGCATCGGCATCCTTCCTGAACTGGTCAATGCGCCAGCGGTCGAAAGCCATCGAGGTAAGGTCGAAATCACCGATAATTTCAGCGATATCCGCAACGACGAATGAGTAATCCACTGAAGCTCCTGGCGTGGTGCGCAGCAGCCCCTCCCTGGCCCAAACGTCATAGGGTGCGCGGTCCGTTTTGGTTCGCTCTTCAAGAGTCTTTTGCGGTGTCCAGAAGAAGGGAAAAACATCCCAGACACCATCATCTGCTTCACCAGCGATAACCAGCGCCGTTAAGTCGTTCCTGGCTGACAGATCCAGCCCCGCGTACCACTTCCTCGGGGTGTTTATCGGCATCTCTCCGCAAAGCTCCCACACGCTGCGGGAAATAAACGGCGATACGGTAGAAACGCGCTGATTGAGGTTTAGGTTTCGGAAGGTGTTTTCGAAGCTTGGCATTCGGCCAGCTTTCTCAGCCTGGCGCGCCATGTCTTTTTCTGACCTGAATGTGCCCAGCGCCGGGTTCGCAGCCAGCCAGGACTCGCGTTTACTGATATCGGCGTCTTTTGGCGCTTCATAAACGTGGCACACGATGTGCGGATCTTTCGATTTGACCGCATCATCAATCCAGATGCTCAGCAGGTCAGCATCGTTTGCTGCCTGCGTACTGATAACAATCAGCAGCGGGTTTTCATGCGCCCCCTGCGCGGTAGTTATTGCATCGATAAAATCATCCTGCGGCCCCCTAACCTGCCCGGTTTCATCGAGAATGGCCAGAATGGGGGAAAGGCCGTGCGTCGTCTTTCCTTCTGCGGATAAAGCCTTGTATTCGACGTTACACGGCAGGCCGATCAGCTTTTTTCCGCTTGGCGTAATGTGCACAATCTCCTGCAGCTTAGGGTTCAGGTTGACCATCTTCACCGCGAGGTTAAAAACGATGGCCGCCTGTTCCCGGCTAAGTGCACCGCTGACAATCTGCGTGTTCTGGACCGCTTCAGGCCCCACCAGGTGAGCCAGCAGGATTCCGGCAATTAAGCCTGTTTTACCGTTTTTTCGGGCGATACTGAGGATCGCCATATCCGTTCCGGCTGGATTGTCGTAAACCGCCAGGATGAAATCTTTCTGAAAGGGGTCCAACCGCATAGGCTGGCCGATAAGCTTGCCTTCCGGCACGATGCAAAAGCGCTCAATGAACGCTATTACACGCTCACCTCGCGTCATAGTCTTTTATCCGTGCTTGGGAAAGGCGATCAGGTTGTCGTCCTGGTCCTGATGCTCGGTTTTGGTATTTCGTGCATCACGATCATTCTGATTGCGTTTCTTCTGGTCGCGGCTTTCACCGTTGGTTGCGTGGGAATGGATCTGCAGGTCACGGCGCTGAGCCAGGATAGTTCGCTGCAAATCAGGAATTTGTTTGCGGAGGTTTTTAATCAGCGCCTCATTTCTCGCTTCGCCGCGCACGCGTTCTTCTTTACGCAAATCTCTGCGTAAAACGGTGAGATAGAGCTGGTTATTTGCCAGTTCTGCAGCGGCCAGAAGGTCGGCTGGCGTCCAGCTGTCCAGAGCTTTCGATCTGATATTGTCATGCCAGAATGGTTCGGCTTTTTTTTCCAAACCTGCATGGGACGGAGGATCGATGGTGTCCACTGCTGCATTTTTCATGGCCTGAACCGCTGCCGCCGAACTGTCGGAACGGGTTCGTTTATCTGCCATATGTCAACACCTTAAAACTAAAAAAATCGGGTTAGCGTTAAAATCAAACTTTGGCGGCGGTCATTTGGGGCAAAGGTTTTGAAGATTTGATCCCCCCCCTGCCCTGATGCGATTCGTTCTCATTTGATTTCATTGCATATGAAATGATTTCACTCATTCATTATCCGCTTCACTTCATCATTCCAGGACGTCTGTTTATCAACCTGTTCGAGTTTCTGAGTGCCTTTCCCACGCCCGGAGACAACATGCCCTGAGACGGTCACTGTCGGCACCTCCTGCCCTACAGCGTGCGAGAACTGAATGGATGTCACGTTCTTCATCTCCACGCCATCAATCACCAGGCGAACGAATTTTCCATCGCGGTATTCAATGCTGAGGTCTTTCATTACGTGCTCCAGTGAGACGCAGGATCGAGCGGGTAGCCGTTGGCATCACAGCCTATTACCGCGCCGCTCTTCTCCATTCTCTGTTTCGTTGAGTCATGATGCGCTTTGCACAGTGGCTGCCAGTTCTCTTTACTCCAGAACAGGTGCTGTGCTTTCGATATGGCCAGAGGGTTACCTGACTTAAGCGCATCTTTAAGTTTGTGGGGCTCGATATGGTCAACCACCGTTGCTGGGGTTATGCGCCCCTGCTGCTCGCACATCACACATAGTGGGTGCTGCTGCAGGAAACGCAGACGGGCCTTATCCCATCGGCTGCCATATACGCGGGGCTCTTTGTTCATGCCAGTCTCCATGCGCGGCGGCGTTCCGTCCTCGGTTCGTTGTCAGGGTGACGCTCAACCGTCGGGAGGTCAGCGTGATCCACCAGCGAGTAACACGGATAAATCACCCGGCCACCGAATGCCTCACCGACGGCGTAATCAGCTGCCAGCGTTTTATTCCATGCGTTAAGCATGCGCGCCAGCCTGCCCCGAGGAGGGCTGTAACATACGCCGTGAATCAGTTTGCTAAGAACAAGGTAATCAGCGTTTACTCTGTCTGCTTCCACCAGCATTCCGGCAATCTCTTTCTGATACTGCGGCGGTCGGCCGGTGCCGAGATAAAAGCTCAGCATGTCGTCAGGAAAACGAGCCAGCCAGTCAGTGACCTTATCGGTGAATCCATGTACCGGCAGCGCGTCGTCTTCCAACACCACTACACGGCAAGGCTGCTCGGCTGCCCACTCGATAGCGCGCCGATGATTCCAGTTCGCACCATGGTTACTATCATCCACCAGTAGATGAGCATCCAGCAGCGCAGCAAGCCGTTGCGCTTGCCCTACGCGGATGTGATGGCCGACCACCACAAACTTTATGTCTTCAGCCACCAGCGAACCTCCAATAAAAAAGCCGCACGATGGCGGCTACTGTCAGAATATCAGGGTGTAATTTTTTCATGACCACAGATATTGTATGGTGTTATCACGCCTAGAAATTTAGGCTAACTACAATTTTTAAAGTGAATTACGAGGTGGTCATGTCACTTGATAAACACTTAATCCCTGAACGAACCTGTAGTGAATGCTCAGTGTGTTGCATTTCTCTTCGTATTGAAGAACCTGAGCTAACGAAAAAAGCAGATGTACCGTGCCCCCACCTATCTTCAGTGAAAGGCTGCGCAATCTACAACTCCAGACCTGGCGTTTGTCGTAATTGGTACTGTGGGTGGCGAATAATGCCTTTTGTGAATGAAGAAATGCGTCCTGATAAATCGAAGGTGTTAATCAAAACAGATGGTCATAATTTCATTTTTCAACCATTAACGGCTCAAGATGTTTCGTCATTACTCAACATAAATGTTATGGAAGCAATGGCCACTCTTGTATTGAATGACGTATCTGTTCAAACCTCCATTCCTACCCGGTCAGGATTTACTAATGCTTTGTCTGAGGTTAACGATCTCCTAAAGCCATCATTGAAAACAATGAACCTACGAGAGGGAAGACAAGCTATGAAAACACTTATTTTTCATGCTCGGCATGCACAAACTCTCCCGGAAAAAGATTAACGTTGCTGGTTTCAGATTTTTTTTCCTTCCAAAACTTAACAGTCTGGATGCGTCTCAGTTTTGCAATGCAATTCGTATCAACTGCATCCAGACCGTTCATTAATCTCGGATCGCTTTCTATCAAAATGCCTTTCATTTGTGTTTCCACCATGCGGCCTCCTTACCGATCCCATCAGTTTTGAAAACAGTGTGCACATGAGGTCCGGTAATAACCTTTCCTGCGAATGAATGAGCGACAATACCGAACGCCAGCATGTCACCCACCGCGGCGCCAGCCTGTTCTTTCTTCCAGAAACGATAACTCTCGATCCGGTAGTAAAGACGGATGATGCCGTGAGCAAACGCCATTACATCAGCGCGGGTACCGCCCAGCAGGCCAGCGTTAAGCATCACATGATTTCTGTGCGCTTCAATGAAATCCTGATAGATACGCTCCGGATGATTCTGCTTTGCCCAAGTGTCGGAGTACGTCTTCGGTTCAGAACCGACGTAAACATTCCCGGGCTGCATTTCATCCCATGGCGCGCGCAGCATTTCGACATCAGTACCATCGGTACACCAGACGAACCGGTATTCTGGGTGATCGCGTAGATGCTGCCAGATGTGAAGCCAGCGCCGAAAGTAAACATTCATCTTCACGTCAGGCACGCGGTACAGCTCAACGTCTGCCGGGGCTGTCTGCAGTTCATCCACCAGCGCGATACGACCACAATTCTGAAGCGAGGCCGCCCATTTGCTCAGCATGTCAGGCGAAGCCACCATTTTCTTGCCGCGCTGCGGGTCGGGCTGGCTGGTCAGTAGCGTAGTGATAACCACGTCGCGCCGCTTGCGGTATTCAACGTAACCGGTAAACCCGGCATCACGCCGTTCGTTGTGGATTTTAACGTTACGTTCCACCAGCGCCTGTCGATCGGGACGCGGTACCGAACGCTCTACGGCTTCATGCTCATCGAGAGAATGAATCAGCTTTTCTGAACCGACCACATCACCGTAAGCCCACGTCGTCAGGCCAGCGTTATGGATACGTAGCGCGAGGTCACTGTGTTCGTACATGCCGCGACCATAAACCGGATCGAATCCACCCACCTTCTCGATGGCGCTACGGTGGTAATAGAGCATCACTCCGCGCTGCCCGGTGTACGCCACATGCTGATCGTCACGGTAAAGCACCGAAAGGTCATTGAGCTTATTCTGGCCAGCAAGATCGAGGAACTGGTAAGCCAGGTGTGGCTCGGGTGATTCGATGTAAGGGAGGTGCCAGTTATCAGCGATAGGCCAGGCATCATCATCCCACACAAAAAGATGCTCGCACCCGGCATCCATCATGGCTGACAGGCTGGCGTTCTTCGAAGCAACAATGCCGAGTGATGTTTCATGGCGAAGCAGCTGCACGCCATCAGGCACTACTGCGGCAGGTTTAGAGCCATCGTCGATAACCACCACCAGCGCACCGATGGGAAGATGTTTGGTGTGCTGCTCAATGGCGCGCTTTAAAACGTCTGGCCGGTTGTGGGTAGTAATTGCAAGGCCAATCCGTGACGCTGTAGCGCAGGCAGGCACAAACGGGACACCATCAATAGTGACCTGCATAATTTCTCCATCGGGGTTTATTGGCGTTGGATAATTACTCGCCCGTAAAAAGATTGCCGCTTTACTTCGCCGTTCTCTGCCGTAATGTATCCGCGCTCATCGGTTACGGCGGCAATTACCTCGCCTTTTTCGTCATCAGCAGTGAGTATGTGCGCAACTTCAACGCCATCGATATAGACTTTATATCGTTCCCGAGCGAGATTAATTTTCCGCCCCGGATCGTCATCCAATACAGTGATACGCATACATCCTCCCTCAGAGTCCACTCGACCGTGTATTCCAGAGGATGCCGCCTGGCTTGAGCGCATTGCGAAGAGCGTCGTTCACCGCTTCGTGCATCGCCTGTTGCAAGCCAACTACTGAAGCTGTTTGCGCATCAATCTTTGCCTGGAGGGCTGCGAACAAATCGCTTTCACGTACAGCATCAATGATGGCCTGCGTCATTTCATCGCCAAGCCTAATCTTCGTCTTCGCGCTTGTTGCGACGGCGTTCTCGATGATGGATGAAGCGGCTTCATGCACCATATAGCGATCAGCCATAAACTCAACGTTGCTCTGGCCATCTTCAACACCGAGGGTCATGCCAGCTTCGTGTAATTTGCCAACGTTGTTGATATTCAACTTCACGTTATAGTTCGCAGATACAATGCCACTGCCAATAAAGGCATCCTTGATAAAGACCTCGCCTTCTTTGACGCCAATAGCCAATCCCGTGGATTTATCCTCTGTTAATCGTTCAACGCGGAAACTGAATGGACTCTTTTCATAAAGCCCCATGGCAATCGTTCTTTTCCCATTACGATCGTAGCGGGCTGTATACTCGGCCGTTTGAAGCTCATGGCCATCGTCACGTAATATGAGCACCATATCTTTATTCATTTCTCATTTCCTTTTAGACGTGAGCCTGTCGCACGGCAAATCCGCCGAAAGTTAACGGTTTGCCCAGGCTCACAGCTGAAAGACTTTCTTTGATGTGCGCGTGCGATGCGCATAAAAAAGCCCCGCTATTGCGAGGCTCTTGATGATTCGATTTTCCTGATTGCTGACTTATCAAGATTGCACTGCCCTAGCGCCGTATAGAGCTGAGCGTTCAACTCCAGACTTGCCTGCCATGTGAACGGAACCACCATTCCGGGGATCGGCGTGTCTGCGGTCAGGTCAGCGCTTATCGGCACCAACGGGGCCGGAACGTAAACTGTCTGCGTATTCCCGCAGGCTGTCAGCAGCGGCAGAAGGAACAAGCTGGTTAGCGCACGGATCGCCTTCAAGCGCCTGCCTGATGTAGACAATGCGCGTTTCGCCTTTTTTGGCCAGTTCGTTCTTTGCATTCTGGGTAGCCTGTGAGATATCGCGAATGAGGTTCATCGTGGTGATCACGTTATTGGTGATCGCCTCTGATGTGTCGGCCCTGACCGTCGCCTTATCGCGCTGGTCTTTGTAGGTGATGGCGTTGTCGCGGTAATGGTTCACGAAGAACGCCAGCACTCCGATTAACGCCACCGCACTCAGTTGCAGCCAGTAACGCTTAACCAGCGCGCCAATCATGACAGGAACAGAGCGCGCTCCGCCTCCCGGCGACGGGTGAGTCCGTTCAGGACTTTGCCACCAGCTTTATTCCAGCGCAGGAACTCATCGGCAGCGCCAGCGTAATCACCGGCGTTGAGTTTTCGTAGAAGAGTCGATGTCGACAATGCCCGGGCGCCGAGGTTATAAGCGAAAGACACCAGGGCGTCGAATTGCCCCTGAGTCAGCCCGACTTTAACCAGGCGGGACACGTCACTTTCGTAGCTGACAAGTCCGGTCTTCAGTAGACGATCAGCCGTTTCCTGCTTAATCGTCATCCCGGCGCGGATTGGTTTGCCGTCGACAGGCTGAGTCCATCCGTATCCGATCGTCCACACTCCGACGCTGTCCTGGTACGCGGTGAGCTTGCAGCCTTCGAACTGCTTGATCAGGGCAATGCCTTTATCACTGGTTTGCATTCTTCATCCCCGTAAGGCGCTCCCAGAAGTACGTCAGTGCAACGGAGCCCATCGCCCCGCTGATACCAGACGTAACCAGGATCATGTAAAGGCTCAGGCCGCTTTCAACGCTGATCAGGCCACCAATGAGGCCGGTAAATCCGGACACTGCAATTTGTGCCAGCGCGTTGATCCAGCTCCAGGTGGCTTTGTTCTGCTTAACGTCAATAAGGTATCGGACCAGGCCGCCCCAGCATGACAGAGCAAGGACAATCAGCCATGACACTCCGGCAATGCTTTCTTTATCTTGCATACGTTTAGCCATATCACCTCCGAAAAACGGGGTGCTGTTTGTAGTAAGGGGTCAGGCCCTCGGGACGATTTAACAAGCAGTCATGTCGATGATGGTTCCCGGAGCCTGAAATAAAAAAAGCCCGCTTTTGATAGCGGGCTAATGAGTTGACTATTTGTAAGGTAGGTGTGAGTAAGACTTATGCTCAGAGGTGAAGCTGTATCGGCTGATTCACTATCGGTCCAGGAGAACCACCGGGCATTCAGTTACTTCCCACAACTCAAAGCGTAGCAGCAGTTTGCAAAACCATAAAAAAAGGCCTGCGTTTAATGGCAGGCTCTCAAGGAATTTGAAACTTGTATTGTAGTTGTCATGGTGCCGGGTGCCTCCCGGTGACTCTACTCCAGCCAGCAAAGTCGCGCGCATACCTGCAGATAGCAGTTGGCTGGAACGCCCTTTCGCTTAGAAAGGATTCACCACAGAAATAAATTACGCCGAACTTATTCCTGCAGTCAATGAGATTAAGCCATTGCTTCCTGATGGTTGTCTTACAAATGAAAAAACCTCGCCGAAGCGAGGCTATTTGAATTTGAGGCACCTCACCCAACAAACCACCCGAGGTTAACTGGATTTTAACGAGATGCTTTTGGATGAGCGCTGAACCCAAAGGTCAGCATTTTCACACAGCAATTTTGCAAAAAGCAGCGCCCATTCAAAACTAGGTCGCTTTTCAGTCACTCCGGGGACCCCATCATCGCAGACCGAAAAGCTTAAACTGGAGCGGGCAGCGGGAATCGAACCCGCATCATCAGCTTGGAAGGCTGAGGTAATAGCCATTATACGATGCCCGCATATGGTGCCGACTACCGGAATCGAACTGGTGACCTACTGATTACAAGTCAGTTGCTCTACCTACTGAGCTAAGTCGGCAGTGGTCCGCCACCGGAGCCTCGAACCCCGTACCACAACACCTGGGTTGCCGCTCTTCCCGATGAGCTAGTGGCGGTCTGGTGGCCCTTGCTGGACTTGAACCAGCGACCGGGCGATTATGAGTCGCACGCTCTAACCAACTGAGCTAAAGGGCCGGGAGCAAGAAGATACATAGGTAAAACTACCCTTGCAATAATATGGTTTTATGATGAAAAACAATCAGGGAAATGGTTAAATATCAAGCGGCAGTGCTTTCAATCTAACCAGAGCAAGGGAAGATATGATTTTTATTAAAAACGGCAATAGCTTTGATCGCATTAATGACTGGACAGAAATTCAAGCTCGGGAAAGCTATCATTCCAGGCTGGAACTGACCGATCAACAATTATCCGATGTTTTTGGTTATTATGATGACCTCCCGGAAGAAATCCCGTGTGGCAAGTCGAGCTGTCGAACAGGCCATAAAAAAGGGTTTCTTGTTCTTACTGAGGATGGTCTGGAGACGAACCTGGGTCACGTTTGCGGTACAAAAGTCTTCGGTATAGCATTTGAAAACCTAGCCACTGACCTCGAGAAAAAGGCAAATTTCCACAGATATCTAACAGCCCTCAAGGAAGCCAAGAAAAATATTTTTCTCCATTACCAAGCAAAAGCCAAAATCGAAGCCAGTGAACCATCATTAGAATGGGTCGCACATAAAATTTTAGATTTAAGAGATTCTAAAGTAGTTGGCCGAGCCGGGAGTCAAGCTTTGAAACGTATGGCTGCTTTAGGAGATGGAAAAGTTTTACTTCCCAGAAGGAAAACCAAGGAAGAAATGCAGTTGTCGAATGTTATGTCTCAAAAACCTTCCGATAACGAAGATGAAAATGCTGAGGATAATGTAAAACCACAATTCATCGACGAAGTAATTGGCATTGTTCGTAATCCTGAATGCCTCCTCAACGATTATAACATAGCGCTAATCTTCGAAAGAGATATTCGCCTTGTGCTGGAAGAACTCAATAATTGCAATCCTGACGATATTCCTGAGAAGAAGGTCATGTCATTAGGATTAAAAGTTTCCAGGCTGAATGAAAGATTTCAATTCCTTCAGGATCGTTTTGAGAAAGCATGTATATATCTCACAAAGGAAAACTTTAAACCTTTAAATCATCAACTACATTTGAAAAAATCAATTAGCAATAAAGATAAGGCCCTTTTCAGTTCTTTCGTTAACTCGCTGCCATAAAAAAGCCCCGCAAGGGGCTTATTGTTGAAATCTTTCAGGCGTTACTCCGCATGATTAGAAGCATACACGACAACTTCGGACAAAATCAAGCCTTATGTCGTAATAATGCTAAATTTCGTCACCTTCTTCGCCTAAACTGGTTGCAGATTGAAATTCTCTTGCGGCGTTTCCCTCCTCCTGCTGACAAATGCTTACCAGCGCCTCAAGAAACGGTTTCCAGTTGCGAGTCCATGTTCTGACGTGCAGATCCGGAACGCGCTTCAGTATCACTTTATAGGCTGCGGTAGACGGCACCGCAGAAAATCCATTTCCGCTGCAGCGCTCGCAGGTTTTAAACACCGGCGCGCCGCGCTCGCATGTGGCCTTGCGGTCTAGAACCTCGCCTTTACCGCCGCAACGACAACGGGCGCTGATCGTTCCCTTGCCTTCGCAAGCATCACAGACCGCCGGTACAACCTCTGTTACCTCCATCCACTGCTCCCAGTCAGACGGTCGAACAGCACGAGAGCGGCAGGCCCAGTATGGAGCTTTACCCCATGGGTACGAAACCTTGCGGGTAATCTGTTCGCGGGTTGTTCGTCCGGTACCACTGCAGCTGTGACACGTCACGCTTGTAGCCGCCGAACGTGAATAATCAGCAAAGGCAAATTGTGCCAACATCTGCATGCACCATCCGAACTGCCCACCAGCTGCTTTGCGAACATTCTTCGGTGCGACATCCATCGCATATCGCGCCAGCGCCTGAACTGCGAGCTGTTCATCCGTTTTGCTGATTCCCGCTTTACCGAAGAACGCCGCCAGTCCGAAGCGCGCACGGCTGCTGGTGGTGCCAATTGCCGCCATTACATCTGTTCCTGTAAGGCGATCCGGAGAAGTTCCTTTCACGTCGTCGCTGATGTGCATTCCCTGAGGGCTGAAATGTTTGAGTGATGCTTCCAACTTCATAAGGTTGCCCCCGCTGCTTTGATGTTTTTAATAGTCTGCATTGCTGGAATGCCTTTCTTTTGAGTAACGTCTGGTATGGGCTTTCTGCTGCGGCGCGGAACGTTGTTTTGCTAACTCCTGGTCAATTGGCAGGAAGTGCCCGTTATAGAATCGACGATAGATCGTGCCCAGCTCACCGTTGCGCTGTTTAGTCACGTTAATTTCCGCAATCCCCTTCGCTGGCGACTCAGGGTTATAAACTTCATCTCGGTAAAGCATCATGATCAGATCAGCATCCGCTTCAATCTCACCCGAATTTTTGAGGTCTGAGTTCATCGGACGCTTATTGGGCCGCGACTCAACGCCACGAGAAAGCTGGCTCAGGGCAAGCACCGGCGTTTTATTAGATTTAGCCAGACGTTTTAGTCCTTTTGACACTTCGCCGACGGCAAGGTCATATCGTGCAGTGCTTTCGATTTTGATGAGTGCCAGATAATCCACCACCACCAGCGCTATTTCCGGATGCGCCAGTTGCAGGCGGGTAGCTATCTGTTGAATCTGATCTACTGTCAGATCGGTGGAATCAACCATCCAGATGCTACGACCAGTCAGCCGTTCTACACCATTTGTCAGCCTGGCCCAGTCCTCATCCTCAAAATCAGCAGCCTTTTTCAGGCGTGAAACAGACATACCACCCGCAGCAGATACCATTCGCTCACCGATCTGGATATTTGGCATTTCCATGCTGAAGAACAGCACACCGCGGCCCTGCTCAGAAACTTTGTCGATGATATCCAGCGCCAATTCAGTTTTACCCATCGACGGCCGCGCAGCGATAAACACCAGGTCTGTTGGTTCAATGCCTCCAGTCTTTGCATCAAGCTCTTCAATGCCCGTCATGAGGCTTCTGGCTTCTTCGAGGCCGCGGTTGCGTGCATCTACCCGATCCACTACAGCAGGAAGAATGTCGTCTATATGAACTGGCTGAACGGTCTTTTCTTCGAGAGAAATTGCGGCAATGCTGTTCTGTGCAGCCCTGAATGCCGATAAAGCCGCATCACCATTGTGAGCACTCCGTAGATCAGCCAGCGCCCTTTCAATCACAGCTTCGGCATCACGAACAGCTGCATTACGCTCAAGCGTGGCAACGTATGACACAAGCGCTGACTTGGCCCATGCGATACGGCTCGAATCCATAATGATTGCGCTGTGCTTTGGCATGTTTTCGCAGAGCAGTACAGGGTCAATAACGCCAGCTCCACGCGCCTGACGGCAGATCCCAGTATATATTTCCCGATACTGCGGTACCGAGAAAGCGGTGGCCGGCACCCTGGAAAGAATATCCAGTACCTCAGGGTCGGCTCCACGCAGAAAAATTGCGCCGATCACCGCACCTTCCAGATCTTCATTTTTCCAGACAGGAGTCATGCTACAACTCCTGACGCGATGGCACGGAAACTTCCCCAGCCAAATGCCAGACGGTTGCGGCCACCATCTGTAACCCGGTCCACGATTCGCTCACCAATAGTCTCTTTCAGCTGGTCAAATGTGAGATTGCTGATCAGGATGGTTGGCAAAATGCTTTCGTACCGGGCATTGATAATTTCCTGCAGGATGGTCATTTCAGTCGGGCTGCCGAACTGAACACCAACTTCGTCGATAATCAGCAGATCCAGTGAAGCAAAGCGTTCAATGACGTCTTCCTCGGTCATTTCGGCATTGTGGCGCCATGTGCTTTTTACCGCCCGGGTTAGGCGCATGACATCGGTGATTTCCACATTCGCAAGGTGATCGCGGATGATGCTCTTTGCCATAGCCACTGCCAGGTGGTTTTTGCCGGTGCCGCAATTGCCGGTCATAACAAGCCCGGTACCGGCATTAAGTCGCTCAGGCCAGCTACTGGCATAACGCTGACAAGCCGCGAGATTTTTGGCGGCATCCTGATTGATGGAATGGTAGTTATCGAATTCACATGCTTCGAACCGTCGTGCAATCCCAGCATTGTCTATCAGGTCGGCTACTCGCAATGTACGCAGACTGGATTCAATGCCAGCGAGTTCCGCTTTCACACACTCCGGGCATTGGGAGTGCTTAACATTTTCAACGCCTCGATAGGCTTTTCCAGTGAGGGAAATACGCTGATAATCACCATGTTTTTCACAGGCGGCGGCGTGGACGTTCCCTGACTCCCAGCTTCCCCACTGCCACGGTTTTTTATGTTCAACAGCAAACGCCAGTTCTTCACGAAGCCCTTCGCGCTTTGCCACCAGAGCTTCCCTTTCTTCGCGTTGTTTAATACTCAGCATTGTGATTTCTCCTGCTTACCAGTTGCAGTCTGATTGGCCATAGTCTTGTTCACTAAACCCCGAAACCGGCAGTCCCCCAGATCGACCGCTTGCCGCAACTGCAGGCGCCTGCCATGACTCATCGAAATGCCGATCGGGACCAAAGAAGGTCGCCGCCTGTTTCACGTACTGCGTTCCGGCGCTACCGGTTGCGCGGACATATGCCGCATAGCGATTTACGCCATCCAGCATTGCCACAGTGGTAACACCGTCTTTGATTCGAGCTTTCCAGGCTTTCCAGGCAGCAGCTTTAGAATTACCGCCAGCACGTTTAGGGTATGCCTGCCAGGCCTGCTCGAACTCGTTGGAATAGTTCTCTTTGGAAGAGCGATTTTCAGAATGGACTTTCCCACATGCGCCAATATCTTGTGATTCTTGTTTTGAATTTACTTGTGGATCATGTTTTGAATTTACTTGTGGATCTGGGGTCAGATTCTGACGGGTGAAAACACCATTTTTGTCAGATACTGAAGGGTGAAAACCGTTTGAACATCCAGAACCTGACGGTTCAGAATTTGAAGGTTCAGAATCTGACGGGTGAAAACCGTTAGCCCTGCGCTGCTGTTTCAGCGCTGCCACTTTGTCTTTCTCAATGCGTGCCAGAGCCTCGAGACGATCAGCATTCAAATAATAAAGATTGGACGTGTTGCGATTACCTTTACGGCGGAATTCACGACGCAGCCAACCGGCAGACTCAAGTTCTGCAATAGCGGTCCTGACCGTGCTTTCCCCCAGACCCAACTGGCGGCAGATGGTCTCAACACTCGGATAGCAGACACCTTCATCATTCGAGTAGTCAGCCAGGCGAGCCATAATCACCAGTTTGGCACCCTTAATGTCATGCGCGGCGCATGCGTCCCAGACGTTACCGAGAATTTTGCTACTCATACAAACTCCTGAACTGGCGTGATTGTGTAGCCGCGAGCTGGCTCAATCCGAGTTTTAAGGCCTGTATCGTGGGCACCAATTTTTCTCACTTTCAGGCAAGCTGCGCGTTCAAGTGCCTCGATCTCCTTAAACATGGCTTGTTTTGAGCAGCAACAGAATTCAGCCAGGACCTGATGATCGATAACTCGCTCCCCCTCTCCATCCATAGATCCGCCCATCAAAATGCGAAGCATGACCAACCGCTGAAGTGGGTTATCGAATGTATATTTACGTACGAAGTCAGAGTGATTCATGATTCCTCCAGCATGCCGTGACATGTCACACCTCATTGCCCGGATGTGGGAAAACAAGCATTTCTCGCTTGAGGGGTTTTTTACCCACAAAAGTTCTACTTGCTGCTTCAATAGAAGTTGCAAGTTTTGGTGACGCATTTCTGTATCCGTAGGCAATAAGATTCAAATATCCTGTTGATGTACCGCTCTTAACTGCCAAAGCGTGCCACTCTTCTTTAGTGGAAGCACGACGCCAGGAAAGAAGTTCGTTTTCCATACCCACACCTCAATTTATCATTTTGGTAAAGTTTATCTTTACGATAACTATGAGGCAAGATAAATTTATCAAATTGGGTATTTATCATATTGCTAAAAAGTGGGAGTATTTGGTCATGGACATAAAAAACATTCGACGCCAGAACCTAAACAGGTTGATTGGTGAGTACATCGTGGAAGGTTATACCAAGGCACAAATTGCTGAAAAAATTGGTATACCCCCTTCTCAACTGAGTCAGTTATCTGGCTCTAACGCCTCTCGTAACATTGGCGACATAATAGCTAGGAGAATTGAATCAAGTATGGGCCTGCCCCATGGCTGGATGGATTCAAAGAGAGCAGATGTTGATGCATCTGGTACCAAGCCTAACTTTTTCATAAATCCACTGACAAAAAATCAGCAACAATACCGAATTGAGGTGATGGACACTGAGTTCAGTTGCGGAAGTGGCAGGATGAACATGGACTATCCTGAAATAGTTAAATCGATTGAACTTGATCCAGAGGAAGCTAAAAGGATGTTTGGTGGGCGTAGCCCTACCTCCCTGAAAATCTGCACGGTTGTCGGAGATAGCATGCTCGGGACTATTTTCCCTGGGGATCTTGTCGTTATAGACGTTACGGTAAACCGGTTGATAGGTGATGGGATTTATGCGTTCGTTTATGGAGACAACTTTCATATCAAACGCTTACAGCTGCTTAAGGACAAGCTGGTAGTCATCAGCGATAATTCAACTTACGAAAAATGGTTTGTATCTGAAACTGATCAAAGCGAGTTTCACATTCAGGGCTTAGTTGTCGGTAGATGGCAAATGTCATACAACCGTTTGGGTTGAGACTCATACATATAAAAAACCAGCTTCGGCTGGTTTTTTTATGCCCTGCACAAAATAATTTACCATATATATCAAAGGTATAACTATTAATTTATCATAATTTATCAAAAAGATATTTACCAAAATTTATCTTTGAGATAAAGTTCATTCATCGGCAAACAATGGAGCCAATGAAATGAATACTCAAATCACCGTAGCCAAAACCATCGGCAAAAGAATATTAAATCAAAGATCTTCGCTTCGACTCTCTCAGGATTTTTTGGCTGATCATCTTGGTTTAACAACCGAAACCATTAACAACTGGGAAACGGAAAAAACAGTTCCGTTTGCTGACCAGTTAATCCAATTGGCTAACATTCTTCATTCTGATGTTCTGTGGCTCATTTCAGGCAACGAGCAGTGCGGTGAATTTACAGAACCAACAAGTATTATAACGTCCAATCAACTTAACTCATGGTCTGCTGATATTGGCAATTGCAGAATGGCTTTATCTAACGCTATGGATTGCATGCCTCCGGAATTGTCGGCTATCGGTACACTAACTATCGTTTATGAAAAATTAGACGACTTGCAAGAAACCATCTGCAAGCAAGCCGACAAAATTTAAAATTAATTAACATTATTTAATTAACA
The DNA here is from genome assembly GCF_001729765.1 of Enterobacter kobei. NCBI lineage: Bacteria > Pseudomonadati > Pseudomonadota > Gammaproteobacteria > Enterobacterales > Enterobacteriaceae > Enterobacter > Enterobacter kobei. Next base: position 1,584,365 of record NZ_CP017181.1, on the reverse strand, counting down.
CCTTTCTTGGTGGGGACAAACTCACCCTTAGGAAATGAAAATGCAAAATTCCGTCGCAATTAATCAGCCAGTTAAAACACCTCAAATGCTGTTCGGATTTGACAACATTAATGACTTTGGCAACCGCGTTCAAAGCTGCCGGATGGAAGGTGATTCAATGCAGCCGACCATCGAACCATGTGAGGTTGTGGCTTTCGTTGATTGCGGTGGACGTGCGCTTACCTCTGGCATTTATGTTTACACAATGGATGCTTTTGGTCTCCCATGCCTTTTCATTAAGAGAATTGAGCCATTAGCTGATGGCTCATTAAAAATCATTTCTGATAACCATCATTACGAAACTTTCACCCTTAATACCGATGAACAGAAAGAAAGCAAAATTCACGGTCGGGTGGTGGCTTCTTTGGCTGTGAGACGCTTCGTATGACTTTCATCATTGATAAATCGGCATATAGAACAGCATGCCTTTATGCGGCCTGCGGTTACGAGGTAATCGCTCGTCTTTATCTTAAAAAAGCATATGGTCGGTAATTATGAGCTTATTAAAAAGGCAAGACATTCAGGTTGTGAACATCAAAGCCGAGCAACTGGCTGGTTTATCGCAAACATTATTTGAATATCACGACAAACTGGACCATTTCCAACTTAAAACTATTTGCTCTCTTGTTTATGACATTGCTGGAGAAATTCATGATTGGACCGAAAAAGAAGAGGAAATTGTTATGAGCTTAGAGGAGGAGGCTCGCCGCAATGGATAAATTAATCGAGACATATCGCCGCCGAATTTTAAAAGCAGCGTTATTACGCCACCAGCGTAAAACAGGCAGTAACTGCCTTGTTATTAAGCTCAATAAAGGCGGCATTAACACGGTCGAGTTAACAGAGATTCTTCTTGATGGATTATTGAGAAAATTCGAAAGGCTTGCGATCAGTGAGTACGGGAATGTCGAAGGCGTAAAAGCTATCAAGGGAATTTACAGCAGCGCTGTTGATGTTAATGGCAGCGGTGAATTCCTTACGGATAGCGGGAAGGAGTTAATCGACGAGCTCATTTCTGAGCTGGTTGAGTTCGTCAAAAAACAAAAAGTGGAGGCTCCGAAAACGGAGGGTCATGAAATGGAGGGATCTGATGGCTCTTACAGCGATACGAATTCCTGAGTGGGTTCACCTCAAAGCCGCACACGTTTTAAGCCAGTTCAGAGCAAGGCGCATTCACCCCTGCCGTATGCACAGCTCCGGTAATTTGAGCCTCAAGGTTAATCATCGCTGGCGGCTACTATCCCGCGATGGCGGAAAGAACTGGGAAGTAATGAGTCACGAACGATACAGCAAAGTTAAGGACCGGAAATGAACGATAAACGCACCGTAAGCATGATTGACCTGGCATTACAGAAACACGATACGCCAGTTGGCCCACTGTTCGTGGCAGTACGCCACGGTCGTATCAAAAAATGCTTCACGCGAGATACGGCGATCCGCTATCTGGCTTTCTTCATGACCACCGAGGCTTTTGAGCGTTCAGGTTTTCCGCAGCGTCACCCGCGGGTGCGTATTGATCGCGATGATAGGGAGGTATGGCGAGACGGGGAAACAAAGGCTGAGTATCTGGCCGCCCATCAGCGTTGTGTTCGCCGTCTACGTCGCATCCTGGCGCGTAAGCGAGAAATGGAGAAGTGGCGTAAGAAATGGGACGCGATGCATGACCGGTTCATTAAAGAGGTCGATGCACTTCAAGCCATCAAGCCTAAAGGAGTGTATTGATGATTGCTTCAGCCTTTACTCCGGAGCCGACATCAACAGGCATCCGTTTTGGTAACCGCGTCATTGGTTATTCCGTCGCTGTTCGCCAACTCGACAATGGCATCTATGACAAACGAATTCCGGATGGATTAGATCTGCTGGCTTGCGTGATGGAAGCGATTGAAAGCGGCTGGTTTACCCCGGGCATCGAGAAAGAAATCATCATTTGGCGCTGGATGCTTGTTGCCGTCTTCATTACCGAGGAGCAGGCAAAGAACGGCACGGTTGAGGTTGCCAACGATTCTGGAGGGTTTGACACCGCAGTTATCTACTCAGGACAACTCGGTTCAATCAGTGTTTATCCCGCGCCAGAGCGGTTCGCACTCGCAAGCCATGTGGAAGGGTTAGCCATTGAGAAATACGGTCAGGAAATCGGCCAGCAGATGGCGCTGCGCATGTACCGGGACATGTTAGATACGGACGCTGAGAACGGGCTTCGACTCTCAAAAATGGGCCGGGAGGGTTTCAATCTCCTGCATGACAGCTTCATTGAACAGATTCAGAAAGAAGGTATGCCAGACATGCCGGTAATGCACTGAGGGAGGGGTTAAGAATGCACAAATTCTTCGTGGAGACAGACAACCTGAACACTATCAGCGATTGCCTGCAGCAGCTTGTTAACGCAGAAGAAGCGCAGCTCAGTATTGAAGAGCAACTGGCGAAATCGAACAGCAGCAGTGAATGGAGTACATGGCGCAAAAAGGCAGAGAACGCTCTGCGGCTGATCAAAGGGAAGCGTCGCATCATCACAGCCCGTCTGGCAGTCCTGCGTCATGAGGAAAAAGAACGCAACATAGATCTGCACCAGCAGCACAACGACTTCCTGGTTCAGGCTCTGCGCGAAATTGTAACGCCCTCCTCTTTTGCGCGTTGCGTGCGTCTGGCTAAAGAGAAAATGGAGGAGATCCATGCAAACCAGTGCTGAAATCGTTCTTCTGGTGCCGAATGACTGGGTTAGCGAAAAGGTTCTGATTGTGGTTACCGGGCTCAAGCCCGGAACCATCACCCGCGCCAGAAAAGAATCCTGGATGCTGGGCCGCGAGTACCTGCACATTTCACCAGATGGTAATCCCAAGCCTTCGAGCGAATGCATGTACAACAGGAAAGCCGTTGATCAGTGGATCGAGGCGCAGAAAAAAAATCAACCAGGTGCGAAGACAGCATGAAAAGCAGTACACTCGTCCACGCTCCTGGACGTCAGGAGGGATCAATGGCTAATGCATCATACCCGACAGGCGTCGAAAACCACGGCGGTTCGCTCCGCGTCTGGTTTCTTTATAAAGGCAAACGTGTCAGGGAAAACCTCGGAGTCCCTGATACAGCCAAAAATCGCAAGATCGCCGGTGAGCTTCGTTCTTCGGTTTGTTTTGCGATAAGAATGGGGAATTTCGACTATGCGGAAAAATTCCCAAACTCACCGAACCTTGCCCGGTTCGGTCAGGATAGTAAGGAGATTACTGTGCTGGAGCTTACCGAAAAATGGTCAGAGCTGAAGAAGATGGAAATCAGCTCAAACACCATGAGTCGGTACGAGTCCATCATAAAAAACATGCTTCCGCGCATCGGCGAAAACAAAATGGTTTCTGCGGTTACCACTGAGGATTTGCTGTACGTAAGGAAGGAGTTGCTGACAGGTTTTCATGTGATGAAGAAGGATCACCGGACGCAGGTAAAGGGTCGGAAGTCCTCCACCGTAAACAATTACATGATGCTAATGGCCGAGATCTTCCAGTTTGGAGCAGATAACGGCTATGCAAAGGAAAACCCGTTTAGCGGAATTAACCGCCTCAAGAAAGCGAAGGGCGAGCCAGATCCACTCACGACAGACGAGTTCATCAGGTTTGTCCAGGCATGCGGCCACCAGCAGATGAGAAATCTCTGGTCACTGGCAGTCTATACCGGAATGAGGCATGGGGAGTTGTGCGGTCTGGCCTGGGAAGATATCGATCTGCAAGCCGGGACAATTACTGTGAAACGCAACCTAACCCAGACGGATGAGTTCACCCTGCCAAAGACAGACGCAGGCACTGACAGGGTGATTTATCTCATTCAACCAGCTATTGATGCCCTGAGGAATCAGGCCCAGCTGACGCGCCTTGGCCGGCAGTATGAGGTTGAAGTGAAATTGCGGGAGTATGGCCAGTCAGTCATACATCCATGCACTTTCGTTTTCAGCCCTCAATGCGTTAAGCGTGGGCCCAGAAGAGGATATCACTACGCGGTTAATTCGATTAATAAAATTTGGGGTCCGATAATCAAGCGCGCCGGTATTCGATACCGTAACGCCTACCAGTCACGACATACCTATGCGTGCTGGTCATTGTCAGCTGGCGCGAACCCAAACTTTATAGCAACTCAGATGGGGCATACAGATGCTCAGATGGTTTACAAAGTGTATGGAAAGTGGATGTCAGAGAAAAGTGCCGAACAGGTTTCTCTGCTCAACCAGGCGCTTTCACGCTTTGCCCCATCACTGCCCCAAAGCATGGTAGTAGCGCAGTAGAAAACCTTAAATTCAAGTGGTTAGCAGCACTATTGCTACATTTGTATAACACGGGGCACAAAATGCCCTCGACCATAAAGTGTGCTTATGTTGTGATCGGGGTTCAATAAATCACTAAACAAGGTATACTCCGGAGTTGTTTATTGTACTAAACGCTCCCGTGAGAGGATGCTACAGCGCACCTATGACTCAATTCGCTTCTCCGGTTCTGCATACGTTGCTGGATACCGACGCGTATAAACTGCATATGCAGCAAGCCGTTTTCCACCATTACTATGACGTTCACGTCGCGGCGGAATTCCGCTGCCGTGGTGACGATTTGCTCGGTATCTACGCAGACTCCATTCGTGAACAGGTCGATGCGATGCAGCATCTGACGCTGCAGGACGATGAATACCAGTGGCTTTCTGGCCTGCCTTTCTTTAAAACCGATTACCTGAACTGGCTGCGTGATTTCCGCTATAAGCCGGAGCAGGTCACCGTGACCAACGAGAACGGCAAGCTGGATATTCGCCTTGAAGGTCCGTGGCGGGAAGTGATCATGTGGGAAGTGCCGCTGCTGGCAGTGATCAGCGAGTTGGCTCACCGCTACCGTTCGCCGGAAATGGGCGTCGCCCAGGCGGTCGCCTCGCTGGAAAATAAACTTGCAGCCTTCACCACGCTGACCGAAGGGCTGGATATGTCCCGCTTCCGCCTGATGGATTTCGGCACCCGTCGCCGTTTCTCTCGCGAGGTTCAGCAGGCCATCGTTAAACGTCTGCAGCAGGAGCCGTGGTTCGTGGGCACCAGTAACTACGACCTGGCGCGTCGCCTCAACCTGACGCCGATGGGTACCCAGGCGCACGAGTGGTTCCAGGCGCATCAGCAAATCAGCCCGGATCTGGCTAACAGCCAGCGCGCGGCCCTCGCCGCATGGCTTAAGGAGTACCCGAATCAACTCGGGATCGCCCTCACCGACTGCATTACGATGGATGCCTTCCTGCGTGACTTCGGACCCGAGTTTGCTGAACGTTATCAGGGGTTACGCCACGATTCCGGGGACCCGGTTGAATGGGGCGAGAAGGCGATAGCCCATTACCAAAAACTCGGCATTGACCCGATGAGTAAGGTGCTGGTTTTCTCCGATAATCTTGACCTGGCGAAAGCGGTTGAACTTTATCGCCATTTCAACACCCGAGTGAACCTGAGCTTCGGGATTGGTACCCGTTTGACCTGCGACATTCCTCAGGTAAAACCTCTGAATATTGTGATAAAGCTGGTGGAATGTAACGGCAAGCCGGTGGCGAAACTCTCCGACAGCCCGGGTAAAACCATCTGCCATGACAAAGCGTTTGTCCGCGCATTGCGCAAAGCCTTCGATCTCCCGCAGATCAAAAAAGCCAGTTAAGCGCTTACGGGAGCCTGAAGGGCTCCCTTCCCTTATTTATTTCTCAATTCTTCTCTTTTGACTGCGAAATTTACTTGTCTGATAGCGGATGGCAGGTAACATAGATATCCCCCCATAAGGGTGGACAAGTGTTTATTTTTTCCGACTATTAACAGAGAGAATATTATGAGCGTTGTGCCTGTAGCCGACGTACTCCAGGGCCGTGTCGCCGTTGACCAGGAAGTCACCGTGCGCGGATGGGTGCGTACCCGCCGAGATTCTAAAGCTGGCATCTCCTTCCTCGCCGTCTATGACGGTTCCTGCTTTGATCCTGTACAGGCCGTCATTAATAATTCTCTGCCCAATTACAATGATGACGTTCTGCACCTGACAACCGGCTGTTCCGTCATTGTGACCGGCGTGGTTGTGGCGTCTCCGGGTCAGGGCCAGAGTTTCGAAATTCAGGCCTCTGCAATTGAAGTGACCGGCTGGGTTGAAGATCCGGACACCTACCCGATGGCGGCAAAACGTCACAGCATCGAGTACCTGCGTGAAGTGGCGCACCTGCGTCCACGTACCAACCTGATCGGCGCGGTGGCACGCGTGCGCCATACGCTGGCTCAGGCGCTGCATCGCTTCTTCGATGAGCAGGGTTACTTCTGGGTGTCTACCCCACTGATCACCGCTTCCGATACGGAAGGTGCGGGTGAAATGTTCCGCGTCTCGACGCTGGACATGGAAAACCTGCCGCGCACGCCAGAAGGTAAAGTGGACTATGACAAAGACTTCTTTGGTAAAGAGGCCTTCCTGACGGTATCCGGTCAGCTCAACGGCGAAACCTACGCCTGTGCACTGTCTAAGATTTATACCTTCGGCCCAACCTTCCGTGCTGAAAACTCCAACACCAGCCGCCACCTGGCGGAATTCTGGATGCTGGAGCCGGAAGTGGCGTTTGCTAACCTCGACGATGTCGCCGGTCTGGCAGAAGCGATGCTGAAGTACGTCTTCAAAGCGGTGCTGGAAGAGCGTCCGGACGATATGAAGTTCTTCGCTGAGCGCGTAGACAGCGATGCGGTCGCCCGTCTGGAACGTTTTGTCTCTGCCGACTTTGCGCAGGTGGACTATACCGACGCGGTTGCGATCCTCGAGAAATGCGGTGAGAAGTTCGAGAACCCGGTTTACTGGGGCGTTGACCTGGCGTCTGAGCACGAACGCTATCTGGCCGAGAAACATTTCAAAGCGCCGGTTGTCGTTAAAAACTACCCGAAAGACATCAAGGCCTTCTATATGCGCCTTAACGAAGACGGTAAAACCGTCGCAGCGATGGACGTCCTGGCGCCTGGCATCGGTGAAATCATCGGTGGTTCTCAGCGTGAAGAACGTCTGGATGTGCTGGACGCGCGCATGGAAGAGATGGGTCTCAATCCTGCGGACTATAGCTGGTATCGCGATCTTCGTCGTTACGGCACCGTTCCGCATTCAGGTTTCGGCCTGGGCTTCGAGCGTCTGATCGCCTACGTTACCGGTGTTCAGAACGTGCGTGATGTGATTCCGTTCCCGCGTACGCCACGTAACGCCAGCTTCTAAGAGCAAAAAACAGACCATGGCCAGCATTTGCTGGCCATTATTTTATTCTGCACTGTCAGTTTTCGTCAGCGCAAAGTCAGTGTTTTTAAAGCACCACCCCGTCACAACCACTACCTGTTACGTTTTGTTTCCGAGAAACATCTAGCCACAAAAAATAAACCCTATTCTTATTGCGATTATTACACCCTCAAGCAATAGCACAATTTTCAACCACTTTTTCAGCCATCCAGAAGTCTTTTTTCGGTCATAAGAAAAAACGAGTCGTTTAACATCTGTTTATAGGAATTGCCTTTATCCAAATTAATCATAAGGAATTCATATATATAGGAAACAATCTGCTGTTTAATTCGCCAGGGCGTTCTGAAATTTGAGATGGTTCACAAAGTTCCGAAAAATACACATTTAGTTACACACATTTTCTTTTTGTAACTCAATCTTGAGAATTGTAGCACTTTCAGGCTAGCGAAACGCTTCAGTGAATGGAAAGATGCCTGTCAGATACATAAAGACACCTAACTCTCATCAATAGTTCCGGAAATATTTATTGACAGAATTTATTGACGGCAGTGGCGAGTGTCATAAAAAAACCAATGAGGGTAATAAATAATGATGAAGCGCAATATTCTGGCAGTGGTAATCCCTGCCCTGCTGGTAGCCGGTGCAGCTAACGCTGCAGAAATCTATAACAAGAACGGCAACAAACTGGACTTCTACGGGAAAGTTAACGCCGAGCACGATTTCGTGACCTCTGGTGATAACACCAACAACAACGACGCAACCTACGCGCAGATCGGTTTCAAAGGCGAAACTCAGATCAACGACCAGCTGACCGGTTACGGCCAGTGGGAATACCGCTTCATGGCCAATGATGCGGAAAACACTGCACAGAAAAACAAAAACCGTCTGGCCTTTGCCGGTCTGAAAGCGGGCGACGCTGGCAGCATCGACTACGGCCGTAACTACGGTATCGTTTATGACGTAGAGTCATACACCGATATGGCGCCGTCCTTCTCAGGTATGACCTGGGGCGGTAACTACGTTGATAACTTTATGACCAGCCGTAGCACCGGCCTGCTGACCTACCGTAACAGCGATTTCTTCGGTCTGGTTGACGGTCTGAGCCTGGGCGTACAGTACCAGGGTAAAAACGACCGTGCTGACGTTAAAACCTCTAACGGTGACGGCGTAGGTTACTCCCTGGGTTACGACTTCGGCGAAGGCTTCGGTGCAATCGCATCTTACAGCAACGCTAACCGTACTCTGAACCAGAAAGCTGATGGTCAGGGTGACAAAGCTGAAGCATGGGGTGTTGGTCTGAAATATGACGCTAACAACCTGTACCTGGCAACCACCTATGCAGAAACCCGTAACACCACCCGTACCGGTTCTAGCGGTGATGCTGGTTTTGCTAACAAAACGCAGAACTTCGAAGTGGTTGCTCAGTACCAGTTCGACTTCGGCCTGCGTCCAGCCATCTCCTACGTGCAGACCAAAGGTAAAGACCTGGCTGCCGTCGGCGGCTTCAGCGGTGGCGATGCAGACCTGGCTAAATTCATCCAGGTGGGTACCACTTACTACTTCAACAAAAACTTCAACGTGTGGGCTGACTACTACATCAACCTGCTGGACAAAGACACCGACTACGCGAAAGCGGTTGGCGGTCTGAACGGCAACGACGATATGGCTGCTGTGGGTGTAACCTACCAGTTCTAATCAGAACACCACTTTGTTATATGCTTAATGAACAGGGCTTCGGCCCTGTTTTTTTATGCCTGACAGAAAATAATGGCGACTTTTGAAAAGCCGCACGCTTTTCGTCGCAAACGGTTGGCATTTTGTAAATCTACCGTTAACCTGATAGCGGATTTCACTTCTGTAATCACAATGGAACTTCGTCATGTTTGAGAACATTACCGCCGCTCCTGCCGACCCAATTCTGGGCCTGGCCGATCTGTTTCGTGCCGACGACCGCCCTGGCAAAATCAACCTGGGTATTGGTGTATATAAAGATGAAACCGGCAAAACCCCGGTACTGACCAGCGTTAAGAAAGCTGAGCAGTATCTGCTGGAAAATGAAACCACCAAAAACTACCTCGGTATTGATGGTATTCCTGAATTTGGTCGCTGCACGCAGGAGCTGCTGTTCGGTAAAGGTAGCGCAATTGTGAGTGACAAACGTGCGCGTACAGCACAGACACCAGGCGGTACCGGCGCACTGCGTGTGGCGGCGGATTTCCTTGCGAAAAACACCTCTGTTAAGCGTGTCTGGGTGAGCAACCCAAGCTGGCCGAACCACAAGAGCGTCTTTAACTCTGCAGGTCTGGAAGTGCGCGAATATGCATACTACGACGCGGCAAACCATGCTCTCGACTTTGATGGCCTGCTGGCAAGCCTGAACGAAGCGCAGGCGGGTGATGTGGTGCTGTTCCACGGCTGCTGCCATAACCCAACCGGTATCGACCCGACGCTTGAGCAGTGGGAACAGCTGGCTAAACTCTCCGTAGAGAAAGGCTGGCTGCCGCTGTTTGACTTCGCCTATCAGGGTTTCGCCCGTGGACTGGAAGAAGATGCAGAAGGCCTGCGCGCTTTTGCAGCCGTACACCAGGAATTGATCGTTGCCAGCTCCTACTCCAAGAACTTCGGTCTGTACAATGAGCGCGTAGGTGCCTGTACGCTGGTTGCGGCTAACGACGAAACCGTCGATCGTGCCTTCAGCCAGATGAAATCGGTTATCCGCGCGAACTACTCTAACCCACCGGCACACGGTGCGTCCGTTGTTGCAACCATTCTCAGCAACGATGCGCTGCGCGCGATCTGGGAACAAGAGCTGAACGATATGCGCCAGCGTATCCAGCGTATGCGTCTGCTGTTTGTTAATACTCTGGCCGAGAAAGGCGCAGACCGTGACTTCAGCTTCATCATCAAACAGAACGGCATGTTCTCTTTCAGCGGCCTGACCAAAGAGCAGGTTCTGCGTCTGCGTGAAGAGTTTGGCGTATACGCCGTGGCTTCCGGTCGCGTGAACGTGGCAGGGATGACGCCTGACAACATGGCGCCTCTGTGCGAAGCGATTGTCGCCGTACTGTAATTTACGCCCACAAAAAAGCCTGCGTTCAGCAGGCTTTTTTATTTAACCAGGTTTACCAGACAGGCATTTCATCCTGAAGGAACGGATTATGGAGCCGTTCATAGCCCAGCGTCGACATCGGACCGTGTCCAGGGATAAACGTCACGTCATCGCCCAGCGGCAATAACTTCTGTTTGATCGACTGAATCAGCTGCCCGTGATCGCCGCGCGGAAAATCGCTGCGTCCTACGCCGCCTTTGAAAATCACGTCGCCCGAAATCAGCAGACGAGACTGGTCATCAAAGAAGACGATATGGCCTGGCGTATGCCCAGGACAATGCAACACCTGTAAAGTCACATTCCCTACGTTAACGCGCTCTCCTTCGTTCAGCCAGCAATCGGGCGTCAGAGGCTGACACTCATCAAGGCCAAACATGCGGCTTTGGGCAGGTAACCCCTGCAGCCAGAACTCATCTTCTTTTTCCGGACCGATGATCGGCACACCAAAATGCTGTGCCAGCTCTGCCGCTGCGCCAACATGATCGAGATGACCATGCGTCAGTAAAATCTGCATCAGCGTCACACCGCTGTCGGCGACTTCCTGCTTGATTTTCTCGGCGTCGCCGCCGGGATCAACAAGCGCGGCCAGTTTGGTTTGCTCGCACCAGATCAATGAACAGTTCTGGGAGAACGCGGTAACCGGAATAATACGATAGTTCATACTGCTCCTGTGTTTCGTTATTACCAGTGCCGGACCGGACCGGTATCAATATGCACAAAGTTGCTGCTGGGGTAATATCCTACACCACCTGCGCGCATAGATAACGCAGCTTTGCGAATATTGGCTAACGAAACGCCTTCAATATGGAAATCCATTGCCTGTCCCTTCGTGTGATAGCTTTTTTTCGCTACCCCACGGCTATGGGCGCGTAGTTCATTATTGGTATCCAGTGAGCGATAACCAGAAATGAGCTGCACGGGCTTCCTGGTGCCCAGCAGGCCCTGAAGGCGGAACAACTGATCAAACAATCCTGGGTCGATGGCTTTTACTTTATTCGCGCGGAAATCACGGAAAAAATGGTTGAGTCTTGCTAATTCATCCTGAATATAGCCTCTGCCATCGAAAAACTCCGCTTTTAGCGACTCACCGGTATGAAGATTGTTGAGCGTTAAAACTCGCGGACGAGGTGTCGAGAGGGTGGCAAATGCTGGCGTCGGCAAGATGGCCGCTGCGCCAAGCGCAACACCACCTAACGCCAGCAGTTTGCGGCGATTAGCGTCAAATTTGTCCATGATAATCAGGTCTACAGGTCAATGAAATCGTAAGTATGCTTAGCGCACGAAGGGCACCTTAACTGGCAAAACGGGGTACGTCAAGGCGCCCAACCCCAGTGAATACGCGGCTTACAGCGATATCGCCCCCTATTCACCATAACTTACGACAATCATTTTTCCCGAACTACTTCATTTACCTGATTAATTGTTCCGCTTTTGGCAAAATTTGTGCGCCGGATCGCGCAGTGAGATCATAATTGTAAATATCTGTACGATACTGAGTGCGCCCGTCTTCACCCACAAATGCCGTCAGATAGTAAAGATTGACCGGAATGTTGTGTCGAATATTCACGTAGCGCGTATCCCCCTGTTTCAGGGCATCAGAAATACGCGTATCGTTCCAGCCCGCATCCTGCAACAGCATATTGGCCAGCTCCGAGGCTTTGTTTACGCGCACGCAGCCTGAACTGAGGGCGCGGGTATCTTTCTGGAACAAGTTGTGGTTCGGCGTATCGTGCAGATAGATAGCATCTGAACTCGGCATATTGAATTTGTAACGCCCCAGGGAGTTATGCGCCCCGGGAGCCTGCTGGAAGCGGAACGGCAGGTTGGAAGCCGTAATCGTCGACCAGTCGACCATGTAAGGATCAATCGCCTCTTTACTGTTCCAGCCGCGCATCACCGTATAGCCATGACGTTCCAGATAACCCGGATCGTTCCAGACCTTTGGCAGAATGTCTTTACGTGCCAGCGTCGGCGGCACGTTCCACGGTGGGTTAACCACCACGTTATTTAACGCGCTGCTCATCATCGGTGTTTTACGATCCGGACGCCCGACAATAACGCGCGAGGCCAGTTTTTCGCTGCCATCCTGATAATAGACCAGGGAATAGGCCGGAATATTCACCATAATGCCTGTGGACAAGGTGCCCGGCAGCAGGCGCAAACGCTGAATATTTAGTGCCAGCACCCCTGCCCGCTGCGCAGGAGAGACGTTAAGCCAGTCGCGCGTTGACGGACCTATTACCCCGTCGGCACCCAGCCCCTGCGCAGCCTGGAATTGCTTAACCGCAGCAACCAGTTCGCGATCGTATGCCGCAGGTTTATCGCTCAGGAGAGCGGCCTTCTTCTCTTTCACCGGCGCTGACGGGCTCACAACCGCGCTTTGCGGATCGTCGCCCGGCAGGGCAATCTTCGGCCCGCCCTCAAGAATACCGGAGCGTTTCAGGATTTCGCGCAGAGCAGGAACATCGCTGCTCCACTGGCCTGGACGTAGCGTCGCGGTACCCCGCATTTGCGGCCAGGGACGCGAGTCGCCTACCAGCGCGAGGAGCGACTCATGCAGGGTGGCATACTGCGGGTGCGCCGGGGCGAGACTGGCAATAAAGCGCGGCAGATCGCTATTATCCAGCGCCAGCTGCCACTGGTTGATCACCGACAGCGCTGGCGTCGCCAGCTTGTAGGGCTTATCGCTATATAACCAGCGGTTGCCGTTGACCGCAATACCCGCCACAAACTGCAGATAGCCCATCATGGCATCGGAAAGCACCACGTCCCGCGCCTGGCCAGTGACGGCTGGATCGGTTAACAGCTCAACCCACTTCGTAAACTGCGGCTGAAAACCCGCAATCGCCACTTCTGCCAGCTGCTGCTGGAACGCGCGCACGGCATCACGATCTTCCCACATGGGTTTCATGTCCCGGGCTGCATAAAGCAGCGTGAGCTGATTGATATAGGCGGGCGTGTAGCCTGACGGCAACCCTGAGAGGAGCTGCTGGCTAAGCGATTCGATATCGATGCCTTCCGGCAACGGCTTAATGCCGGCCATGACGGCGGTCGCCGGAGACTGTTCCAGCGGCTGAGACAATGACGTCGGCTGCGCGCCTGTCGCTGCGGAGCTGTCCGTCGGCACAATTTCAGGCTCGTCGGCCTGGGCGGTTAACAGTGGAGCAAACATCACTGCCAGGCATAAACTCAGCGCAGACAGCTGACGACCACATTCTTTCTTTAGCAACATCCCTTGCCCCCTGTTTTTACGACATGCCCATCACGGTGGGGCTTTCTTTTATTATAGGTAGACGGCAAACCTGTTGCCTTACCTTATGTAAAGAAGTTTAAAGATAACGCAGCCCTAAGCACAAGTTAAGTGAATAAAAAAAGCGGCGCTTTTGCGCCGCTCTTTGTAACAAAACGCCTCAGGAAGCGTCTGCCGTGGTTTCCGGCAATGACTCCGGAGGCTGCGGCGCAAAACCACGCAACCCGACAACATGAACGTGTTCGCTGTTCTGGAACACTTTACGCACCAGTTTATAGGTGGTCCCTTTTTCAGGGCTGATGTTTTCCGGTGCCGCAATGATGAGCTGCATATCAAGACGCTCGCAAAGCTCAAACAGCGTGGCAATAGAGCGGGCATCAAGACGCGCCGCTTCATCCAGGAACAGCAGGCGGCATGGAGAGATGTCTTTACCGCGCAGACGGCGTGCTTCATCTTCCCAGCTCTGTACAACCATCACCAGAATGGACATCCCGGTACCGATCGCTTCACCGGTAGAGAGCGCCCCGGATTCCGCACGCAGCCAGCCGTCTGAACCACGGTTAACCTCAACTTCCATTTCCAGGTAGTTACGGTAATCCAGCAGTTCTTCACCGATGGTTTGCGGCGTGCGCTGACCCATATCAATCTGCGGGTTCAGACGCTGGTACAGCTTCGCCAGCGCTTCAGAGAAGGTCAGACGGTTGCTGTTGAACAGATCCTGATGCTGCTCGTGCTGCTCAGAGAGCACGTCCAGCAGCGTCGCGTGGGCTTCACGCACGTTGACGTTGAGACGCACGCTGTTCACCTGACCAAACGACACGCTCTGCAGACCCTGGTTCAGCTGGCGGATACGGTTCTGCTCACGCTGAATGGTTTTGCGAATAATATTCGCCACGCTGCGGGAGCTGATAGCCAGCTTCTGCTCGCGGGAAGTCAGCTCTTCCGTCAGACGCCCCAGCTCAATTTCCATCTGTTCGATGGCTTCGACCGGATCGTCGGTACGGATGATATCCTGACGAATACGCTCGCGCAGATGCTGATAAACCGCCACGAAGAACTGAATTTTACGCTCCGGACGTTTCGGATCTTCTGACATGCGCAGCACATCGCGCAGGTGCTCATTATCCGCCACCGCCAGGCGCAGCGCACCCAACGCCTTATCCGACATTGAACGCAGCTCATCGGCTGAGAGGTACGCCAGTTCGCGACGGTGCAGGCGACGTTCCACGTTGTTGTCTTTCACCATCCGCATGACCGCACACCAGCCCGCTTTCGCCGTCACCACCTGCTCGCGCATCTCGTGATAGTCGCGTTCCAGCTTGCGCAGGCGACGGGTCAGGTTATCCATTTCGGCTTCGCAGAAGGTCAGCGCTTTTTCCAGCTGATTACGACGCGCACGGTTGTTGCTGAGCTGGCTATGCAGTTCATCACGACGAAGACGGGCGCGCTCTTCCGCCCCGCTGTCGGCACGCACGCCAATGTCCTGCAACTCTTTCTGCAGGTCGTTTAACAGCTCTTTCTTGGTGTCGAAGGAGCTTTTCAGCGAGGCCAGCACCTGGTTGTACTGATTAAGCTGAGCGGAGTGGCTGCGCATCGCTTCGCGTGCTCGGGTACGTTCCGCTTCTGCCTGCTCAAGACGTTGACGCAGCTTTTCATTCAGGTCGCTGTTACCGCTCAGCATTTCAGCCGAATCGGAATAGCCGAAGTGTGCGCGACGCTGCACGACTTCCGTCAGGGCAAACGACTGCTGACGCGCTTCGCGCTGCACCTGCTGCGACCAGGCATAATCTTCTTTTAACTGCTCGAACTGTTCCGGGTCGCTCTGCAGGACAGACACCACGGGCTCCAGCTTCGCCAGCTGATTGCCGTGCTGCTGCACGAAACGCGCGGCTTCCTGGGCTTCATCCAGACGTTCCTGGATCTCATCCACGCGATCGGCCAGCGTGTCATCTGCCAGAAGGTTGAGGCGCGGCAGGATGCGGTTAAGGGCAGCGACGCCCTCTTTCGCCTGTTCAAACTGGACGCGACTCTGCTGGTTGTCACTTTCATGACTGGCAATGGCGCGTTCCAGCTCGCCGCGGCGGGTATTGAGTTTGCGGATTTCCGCTTCCGGGTCGGCTTCAAACGCCACGCCCAGATGGCTACCGATAAAACGGCTGAACGCCTGATGCAGACGCTGGGTTTTCTGTACATCAAACGACAGGGTCGCAAAACGTTCCGACAGCGTTTCACGCTCGGCATGGAGGCTCTCAATACGGCTTTCACGTGCGGCACGGCCAAACAGCGGCAGTTCCGGGAAGCGGGAGTAACGCCACTGGCGGTCAGCGATTTTCACCACCACCGCTTTTTCCAGCTCGTCAACGCTAAACACGCTGTCATCGAACGACTGTGGATCCCCTTCGATCAGATAGAGATCTTCCGGGCAATCTTCCAGCCCGGCGAGCTGGTCAGAAATCAGCGACAGATCCGGCACCACAATCGCGTTACGGGATGGGCCGTACAATGCGGAGAAGTATGGCGCATCGTCCAGGCCGACATCGTCGTAAATCTCAGACAGCAGTACGCCACCAAAACGCTCGGCTAAGGCATTGAGGCGCGGATCTTCTGACCCGCCCGGCTGGCTTAAGCGCTCAATTTCTTCATCGACGTCACGCTTACGTGCGCCGACTTCATCACGCTCAACAATGGCTTCGCGCTCACGCTCCAGCAGCTGTTGCAGGTATTCGGTCACCTGCTGGCTGGATTCGAACTGTTCGCCGCACTGTTCGCTGAGCTGGTTAAGGCTGCTTTGCGCCGCCAGCCAGACCGGCGCGCGCTCCAGGAGCCTTTTAGAACGGGACTGAAGCTGTTCCAGCTCCTGGCGCAGGGTCATGCGCTGCTCACTGGCGCTGGAGACCGTATCGGAAAGCGCAGCGATACGCGCTTCCAGCTCCTGATGCAGCGCCTCAAGCTCGTCGAAATCGTAATGTTTACCCTGACGCTTACAGAACTCAGCCAGCAAACGCTCGGCTTCCTGCTGCTCACGCAGGCGCTGTTCCAGTTCGTTCAGGCGCATACGCAGCGGCTGCACCTGCTCGGCCAGATGGCGCTGGTTGACGCCGTCGCGCAGCAGTTCACGGGCAACGTTCCAGGCTTCGTTACGCGCCAGCGGGCCATTAATGGCGACCACCAGCTGATACGCTTGTTCAAACTGGCTGTGCGCCGTTTGCGCGACGCTCATTTTCTGTTCAAGAGAGAGCAGTTTCTCGGTGGCTTCCTGCTCTTTGGCCTGGAAGGTATCCAGCCACTCGTCGGCGCTTTCCGGCGTCAGGTCAGGCAGATGGCACAGCTCTTTCGCGCGCTGTAACGCCTGCAGTGCCTGGGTGTACTGAATCGCACGCGTCTGCTGCACGTCCAATGCCTGCTGGTAATCAGCAAGCTGGCTTTTCAGCTCATCCACTTCCAGCTCGGCGGCTTCGGCGCGGGCTTCGTTCTCTTCCTGCATCTCGGCGGCTTCGGCCACCACTTCATTTTGCTCTTCGAGACGAATTTGCAGCTCATCGAGATCCGCTTCATAGCGCTCGATTTTCTCCTGCTGGCGCAACGCGGTCTGCACCAGGTTCAGGTGATCGCTGGCGGCCTGGTAGTCGGCTTCCAGGTCACCTTCAGCGCCGTTGTGCTCGCCCAGCTCGCGCGCCATTTCGACGTGCTTATACTGCTCTGCCACCAGCTGTTTACGGGAGGTAAACAGTTCGCGGCGGTATTCTAATGCCTGATCGAGATGGACGCGGCGCTCATTGGCGTGACGCATGTAGTCCGCCGCCACGTAGTTGGTGGCTTCGCTGATCAGGTGTTTAAACAGGTCACGGTCTGACTGGGTCACGCGAATCGCTTCCAGCGTCATGCGGTTTTCACGCAGCGCCGCTTCCATATCCTGGAACGCCTTACGCACGCCGCTGTTCTCCGGCAACAGGTAGTCGCGCAGGGAGCGGGTAATGGCGCTGGAGATACCGCCGTACAGGGACGCTTCGATCAGACGGTAGTATTTGCTACGGTCTGAAGCGGTACGCAGACGACGCGCCACCACGCCCAGATCGAACATCAGGGAGTGGTAGTCGGTGATGGAGTTGAACTGCTTGAACTGCACGCCCTCAATGGCTTCGAGCTTGTCTTTCAGTTCCTGTAACGTCAGCACGCGCGCCTGGCGTTCATTCAGGGTTTCCGTCAGCAGCGCGGTCGGCTGCACGGAGGTTGGCAGCCCCTGGATAGCAAACGGTTTGATATCCACTTTACGGTCGCGACCGGCAACCTGCTGCAAACGAACCCCCACCACCACGCGCTGGTGACGAGAGTTGATAACGTCCAGAACGGAATAACAGACGCCCGCTTTCAGCTTACCGTGCAGACCTTTATCGCGGGAGCCGCTTGTCGCGCCTGCTTCAGTGGTGTTACGGAAGTGAAGCAACGTCAGGTCGGGGATCAGCGCCGTCACAAACGCCGCCATGGTGGTGGATTTCCCCGCCCCGTTACCACCGGAGAGCGTCGTGACCAGCTCGTCCAGATCGAAGGTTCGGGCAAAGAAGCCGTTCCAGTTAATCAGCGTTAGTGAGCGAAATTTACCGCGTTCAATCATTACTCTTCCTCCCCGCTATCCGGCAGATTCTCTTCATGCTCGTCATTGAGCTGCAAATGGTTTTCCACCGGCATCGCTTCACCGTCACGGATCATGCGAAGCTGCGCTTCACGCGCGTCATCCCCCGCACGCACATCGGCGCCGAAGCGGAAGACTGATTCCGTAATGCGGAATTTGCTGCTGTCGTGGCCCATAAACCAGACCATCCCCAGACGACGCAGACGGTTCAGGGAAGAGCGCACCTTTTCCTGTAATTTCTGACGGTCAAGATCCGATCCGGTCGAACGGTTGTTCACCAGCTTGAGCAGCTTGCTCTCATCCGCCAGCGTCAGTAGCTCATCGTAGAGTTCCTGCTGGGTGAAGATGCCTTCATTCGCCAGACGTTCCGGGCTGAGATAGAGATAGCAAAGAATTTTGCCGACCATCATATCCAGCTCGGAGAGCACGGAGCGCGGGATCAGCGTCGTGGAGCGCGGGCGCAGGTAGAAAAAACCTTCCGGCGCGCGAATCAGCTCCACGTTGTAGCGGGCGTAAAACTCTTCCAGGTACTCCTGGAAGTCCATCAAAAAGGCGTGATTATCCAGCTCGTCTAAGCCAATGTGACGACCGGCACGCAGCTGGCTGTCCAGCGCCGGAAATAACGGATTCGCCAGCGCCTGTGCCAGCTTAACCGGCATCACTTGTTCAATATTTGTCAATGACATGCGCCTGTACCTTGGCTCCGTAATCGTTAATTGGCTGCCACTTCGGCGGCAGTCCGGTGAAATCTGCTTGCGCGATACCCAGGCGCACCGCCTGGTCTACCACAATGCGGGCAACGTCGAAGTGGCGCGCGCGCGGATATTGCGCCAGATAGTCGCGCACCACGAGTCCAAGATCCAGCGGAGCTTGTCTGGTTTTGTAGACAGCGAGCTGTTCTTCGATCATCGCCGCAAGTTGTTCACGAATTTCGTTGAATTCTTCGAACTCCAGATCCGGCGGCAGTTCACCGGTCACCTCTTCATCGCGCAGGGCCATCTCTTCGTCGCGCATATCCAGCAGGCGATCGGCATTGGCGTAAGTCAGCGCCCATGGCGCATCGAAGTAGGTCTGAACCGACTGGCGCAGACGCTGAGCAAAGACGCGGTTTTTATCCATATCAATCGCGGTGCGGATAAACTTATGCACGTGTCGGTCGTAGCCGATCCACAGGTCGATCGACTGCTGTCCCCAGCTAATGATGCGGTCGAGCTTGCTCTGCAGATCGAACACCAGACGGTCGATAAAATGCAGATCGTCATGCGCCAGCGTCGCGTCCTGGATGCGCAGCAGGTTGGCCTGCAGCTTATCCCCTGCCGCCTCCAGCGTATCCTGCAGTTCACGCAGCGTACCGGAGGTTTCTGACAGTAAAAGTTCGCAGCTGGAGATGGCGGCACGCCAGTCTTTATTCAGCAGTTGCGCAATGTCGTCTTTGACCTGCTGCTGCTGTTCGTCCATCAAACGCTGGGTTAGATCGATGCTGTCGAAAATCTCGGCCACCGAATATTTCAGCGGCGCGTAAACGTTGCGGTGCCAGTGGAATTCATCACCGTTTTCATCTGCAGCATCGGCGGCACGCTTAAGCTCACCCGCCACGATCGAGAGCTGCATGGAAAGACGCAGCGTGGAAAATTCGCGCTGGCGAATGTAGTAATCGGTGATGCCGATACCCAACGGCGTCAGGCGATAGATGGCGTTTCCTTCCGCCTGCTCGCTGGTAAAGCGGTTCAGCAGACGTTGACGTACCATATCGTTGATTGCGTTGTTGGCACGCACGCTAATGGTTTCGCTGGTTTGCTCAAACGCATCACTGACATGGCGGAACGCATCCACCAGTTCACCCTCGCTCATTTCGCCATCCAGTCGTTCGCCGTTTAGCGTGGCAACCGCCAGCAGGAAAGAGAGTCTGTCTACCGGCAGCGAGATGGAGAAATCGTTTTTCCTGGCCCAGGCAACCAGTTCGGGGACTGTCTGGGAAAATTCACTCATAGGTTATCCTTGCATCTGCGGCTTGTGCGCGGTGACGTGAATATAGCGGCCAAGGCTGACAAATGGCTCCTGACGGCAATACCGCGTTTCTAATTCTGTTAAGGTGTCAAAACAGTCACGCTGTTTGTGTTTTTCACGCAGATAATCATGAAACACCCTGACGCCCGTTTTCCCGACAATCTGCCAGCCAATCTCTTCCAGCCAGCCGTAAACCTGCTGCGGATCGCGCGGATAGTCCGGGGAAAGCGTGCGCTTTTTCTTTTTAGGCATCCCGACCTGCACATAGTCAAAGTTACCTGCAACCATGTTGTGCATCAGGAAGCCGTTAGCATTGTAGAACATCAGCGACAGCGTGCCGCCCGGGCGCAACATCGACCACAGGGTTTGTAACACGCTTTGCGGATCGGCCACCCACTCCAGCACCGCATGAAACAATATCAGATCAACCTGGGTTTCCAAATGCTGTGCGATGTCCTGAGCGGCGCATTGTATAAAATGCATGTTGTCGCTCACACCTTTCTCATCTGCAGCACGCGTCGCGCGGGCGACCATTTCAGCCGAAAGATCGCAAAGCGTGACGTGATGACCGCGCTCGGCCATTTTTATCGCCGTCTGTCCTTCGCCGCCACCGGCGTCCAGCACGCGCAACGTCTGGTCGCCAAAAGTGGCCAGAATGGTGTCCAGATCCTGCCAGAGGATCGTCTGACGGAGCTGCCCCTTTGTGGTGCCATAAATGTTGCGCGAAAACTTTTCCGCGATGTCATCAAAATTGCGATCCCGCATTGGGAGAGTTCCACTCGCTAACTGCAAAACCGCTATTTTGTCACACCCGCGCGGAGAATGAACCTCTCTGGTGTAATATCACCGGTAATCACCTGCTGTATGGTCAAAAAAGGAACCAAAAAGGATGTTTTTTACCCTTAAGAAATACATTGGAGGGATGATGCTTCCCCTTCCGCTGCTGCTCATCATCATCGCGCTGGGGCTGGCGCTGGTGTGGTTCAGCCGCTTTCAGAAAAGTGGCAAAACGCTCATCACGTTCGGCTGGCTTGTCTTACTGCTGCTGAGCCTGCAACCGGTCGCGGATGGCCTGTTACGCCCCATTGAAGATAAGTACCCGACATGGCAGGGAAATCAGAAAGTGGAATACATCGTGGTGCTGGGCGGTGGGTATACCTGGGATCCTGACTGGGCCCCCAGCTCGAATCTGATCAACAACAGCCTGCCACGGCTAAACGAAGGGATTCGCCTGTGGCTGGCGAATCCGGGATCAAAAATGATCTTCACCGGCGCCGCAGCAAAAACGAACCCGGTGAGTACGGCTGAAGCGGGTGCCAGAGTTGCGGAATCCCTCGGCGTACCGCGTTCCGCTATCATCACCCTGGACAGTCCAAAAGATACCGAAGAAGAAGCCGCTGCGGTGAAGCAGGCGATTGGCGATGTTCCATTCTTGCTGGTCACCTCCGCCTCACACCTGCCACGGGCGATGATTTTCTTTGAAAAGCAGGGCCTGCACCCGCTTCCCGCACCGGCAAACCAGATGGCCATCAACGCGCCACTTAACCCATGGGAACGCGTGATCCCCTCCCCGATGTGGCTGATGCATAGCGATCGCGTCGGCTATGAGACGCTCGGCCGTCTCTGGCAGTGGCTGAAAGGTTCCTCAGGCGAGCCAGGGCAAGAGTGACTTAGCCGCGAGATCGAAGTTTGCGCGATTGAAACGCCCGGTATTGACCAGTTGCGCGACTTCATCCCAGAGCAGGTACAACCAGCGCCGCCAGAGAAATGCTTCGGCAACGGGCGCACGCTGAAGGTAGTGCCACAGTAACCCTTCTGCCGCCGCGCTGTCGCTGAGCCTGAACAACTCATATTCACGTGGGGCCCACAGCATTATTCCAGGCCCCAACATCGCCAGCAGCTGATCGCTGCGGGAGTCTTTCAGCATACTCCGCAGGGTAAAATTGCCGTGGATCAGCACGCAGTTATCATTAAAACCATCGAACAGCGCTGGCAAGCATTCACGAGTGCGAAACAGAATACGTTTGTCCTGCATGGTCAAACCGGTGTTATTGAACTGGTTGAGCGTTCCCCACAGCACTTCCACCCGCTGGCGATACCACAGCGGCCACAGGTTCTCCTGGGTGCTGTCGACCGGCCCCACGAGCCCACGGCTATCCTGGCGATGCCAGGCCAGCAGCGCCTCGACAATCTGGTCTTTCAGCTGCTCCCAGCGTTCCGGCGTGCGCGCGGGTGCTTCAACAGGCACGCCGCGTAAACGCTCTATCAACAGGATATCGGGGCCGGGGTGTTCCTCGTGCGTCATGACGCCGTACACGGTCGGCATTCGGACGGTACCCTCCCGCGCCAGCATCGACATTTTCCAGGCGAGCTGCCTGGCAACACCCGGCGACGTGAAACTTCGCGCCATCAGCGGCATTGGGTTTCCCTGACTGTCATACAACGACCAGAGCGCGGTATCGGCCTTTTCACTCACACACTCGACCCGGCTTAATTTCTCACCCAGCAGATGGCTAAGTTCGGCACGCAGCTGTTCCATATGAGATTACCCCCATTAATGCTACTGCTTTTATAATGAGCGCGCAGAATGAAGATGTCACCCGGTAGAGATCAATCAGGGAAAAGAAAAGCGAAAATAGTGGCGAGAGGACATCCCTCCGAAAGGAGGGATGCAGGCGGTATTAACGTAATTCGGCGCGAACGCGCTCAAGATCTTCCGGCGTATCAACGCCCGTTCCTGGTACTTCTTTGGCAACAGCAACGTGAATTTTCTCGCCATACCAGAGCACACGAAGCTGCTCCAGCATTTCGATATGCTCCAGCGGGCTGGGTGCCCAGGTGACATAGCGGCGAATGAAACCGGCACGATAGCCGTAAATCCCCAGATGGCGCAGGAAGGAATCCCCGATGGTCTCTTTCGAGAGCGCAAAGCGGTCGCGATCCCATGGAATGGTGGCGCGGGAGAAATAGAGCGCATAGCCTTCGGCATCCATCACCACTTTCACCGCATTCGGGTTAAATGCCTCTTCAGCGTGGTGAACAGGCACCGCAAGCGTCGCCATACCCACCTGACGCTGCGCCAGGTTTTCTGCCACCTGACGGATAATAACGGCCGGGATCATCGGCTCGTCGCCCTGCACGTTCACAATGACGGTATCATCGCTGAAACCACATTTCTCAACGACTTCGGCGAGACGCTCGGTGCCGGACTGGTGATCGACGCGGGTCATGCACACTTCACCACCTGCGGCTTCAACCGCACGGGCGACGTCCGGATGATCGGTGGCAACAATCACGCGATCGGCTCCGGATTCACGGGCGCGTTCAAGGACGTGCACAATCATTGGCTTGCCGTTGATATCCACCAGCGGTTTACCCGGCAGACGCGTTGAGGCATAACGAGCAGGAATAATGACAACAAAACTCATGGTTTGCTCTCTTCTGCCACCAGGGAACGGGCTTCGTTTTCCAGCAACACCGGAATGCCGTCACGCAGCGGGAAAGCCAGACTGTCCAGCTTGCAAATCAGCTCCTGTTTGTCCTGGCTGTAGTAGAGTTTGCCGTTGCACACCGGGCAGGCAATAATTTCAAGTAAACGGTGATCCATAGTTCCTCCGTATGGGTAATCGCTAAAGCTTAACACATTCCTTTTTCAGGGCGTGTCTGTTTCCCAGCCACTTCGACAGGATATAAATAACCCTTCGGGAACGCGTCCCAGCGTGACGTCGCGAGCCCCCTGCCAGAGGGCGAACTCGCTAATGGCGGACGTTAAGCCCTTCTCCAGACTCGCCGTCACCCTGACCCCCTCTTCCAGATAGAGCGCAATGACTTCAAGCGTGCCGGTTTTGCGGTGCATTTTGGCATCCATGCGCCCGACCAGCCGCCCCTTATGCAGCAGGGGTAAAACAAAATAGCCGTACTGACGCTTTGGTGCCGGGGTATAACACTCCAGCCGGTAGCTGAAATCGAACAACTGTTCGGCGCGTTTTCGGTCCCAGACCACCGGGTCGAAAGGCGACAACACTGCGCTGTGGGTTGCCTGGAGATTTCCGCCCAGCGCCTTGGGCAGCAAAGGAAGGACATCCGCATGCAGCCACATCTCTCCCAGGGTTTCTACCGTGACGGGAATGACGCGCTGTTCGCGTTGCCACATCTCCAGCAGCGGCTTCAGCGCGGGCTGGCGCAGGCGGTAATAATCTGCCAGCCATTGCGGCCGGAAAATGCCCAGACTGCGGGCGCTGTTTTCCAGCATGATGGCCTCGGCAGCCTCCTGGGTAAGCAGGTCACGCTCGTCGTCCCAGTGCGGCATCACGCGCTGGGTCAGGTCATAGACGCGCTGAAAATTTCGCCGTTCAATCACCATGACCTGGCCGGAGGTGAATAACCCTTCAAGATGACGTTTGTGCGGTTTCCACTCCCACCAGCCGCTAGTGCCTTTTCGCGGATGTTCAAAATCAGCGGAACGCACTGGCCCCTTTTCCTGAATATGGCTGATCAGTTGCTCTATTTCGGCCGCGTGCTCCTGCATCCACGCCTGTCGGTATTTCCAGCCCATCTTTTCAGGGGCAAGCATGCGGTGACGCACCAGGGCAAAATCGCTACGGGGCAGGAAACAGGCTTCGTGCGCCCAGTACTCCATGAGATCCCCTTTGCTGAGCGCCTCATCAAGCCAGTGAGAGGGATAGTGGCCCAGGCGGCTGAACAGCACCAGGTAAGGGCTACGGGCAACAATATTAATGGTGTCGATTTGCAGCAGCGACATGCGCTGGATGGCAGAGAGGATATCGGCAGGCTGTGCGCGGCGACGGGGCTTTTTGAGCAGCCCCTGCGCGGCGAGGTGTAAATGACGTGCAGCTGTAAGCGAGAGTTGCGGTAAAGACATGCGTTTTCCTGTCAGTCAAAGCGCCACCAGAACCGCGTAAGCCCTCACTGCACTAACGCAATCAGTTCCTTGAGCAAGTGTTCCGGCTGCTCGCCGCTGAGTTCAGCGTCAACCGGCAGATACCACCAGTTTTCTTTCGCAAAGGCACGGCATTTCACCGCATCTTTTTCGGTCATAATGAGCGTCTGTCCCGACGCCGTGAGCGCATCAACCTGCTCTGCCACCAGCGCCTGATGGTCAGCCAGTGGAATGCGTTTTTCAAGCCTGGCACCACACTGCTCAAGCGTTGCGAAGAAGCGCGGAGGATGACCAATCCCTGCCATTGCCACCAGCGAAGGCAGCTCAGCAACCGCCCGGCGTTCACCTGTCACCAGGTTTACCGCCAGTCCCGGCAACAGGTGCATAGGGATTTCACCCGCTTTTGCCTCACCACCGTTTACAATCACCGCATCAACGGACTTCAGACGTGAAGCGCGTTCACGCATAGGGCCGGCTGGCAGCCACCATCCGTTACCGAAACGGCGAACCCCGTCGATGACCACAATCTCTTTATCACGCGCCAGCGCGTAATGCTGCAGGCCATCGTCAGTGATGATAATTTGTACCGAGTGTTCGGCAAGCAGCGCCTGCACGGCGTCGCTGCGAACCGGGGAGACTGCCACCGGCGCGCCAGTACGCTGGAAAATCAATACCGGTTCATCACCCGCTTCGGCAGTGGTGGTTTTCTCTGCCAGCAGCAGTGGGTACTGCGCCGCTTTACCGCCATACCCACGCGAGACCACACCCGGGCGGATACCGCGTTTTTGCAGCTGTTCCACGAGCCAGATCACCACCGGTGTTTTACCGTTGCCGCCCGCCGTAAGATTGCCCACAACCACAACCGGCACTGGCGCACGCCAGGCCCGCTTGATCCCCAGACGGTAAAGCAGACGAATGATGCCGCTCACCAGGCCGTAAAGCCAGGAGAGCGGCAAAAGCAGCAGCCACAGCGGGGATTCACCGGACCAGATGCGTGCAATCATTCGCCGAACTGCATCTTATGAAGCTGGGCGTATACGCCGCGATGTTCCAGCAAAGCTGCGTGGCTTCCGCGTTCAACAATGACGCCATCCTCAACCACCACGATCTCATCCGCCTGCTCGATAGTCGACAGACGGTGTGCAATCACCAGTGAGGTACGGTTCTTTTGCAGTTCGTCCAGCGCCGACTGAATAGCGCGTTCAGATTCGGTATCCAGTGCGGACGTCGCTTCATCCAGAATCAGGATTGGGCTGTCACGCAGCAGCGCGCGCGCAATCGCAATACGCTGACGCTGACCACCGGACAGGAGCACGCCATTTTCACCAATGATGGTATCCAGACCGTTATCCATCTTGTTGATAAAGTCCATCGCATAGGCCATGCGTGCGGCATTCTCGATCTGCTCGCGGCTGTACTCGTCAGTGCGCGCATAAGCGATGTTGTTGGCGACCGTATCGTTAAACAGATGTACGTTCTGAGAAACCAGCGCAACCTGGTTACGCAGCGACTGCAGGGTGTACTCCCGCAGGTCGTGACCGTCCAGGAGAATTTCACCTTCGTTGATGTCGTAGAAACGGGTGATGAGGCTGGCAATGGTGGATTTACCTGAGCCAGAACGGCCTACCAGCGCCACCGTTTTACCCGCCGGAATCGTCAGGTTGATATTGCGCAGAGCGGGCGTATCGCGGCCCGGATAGGTGAAGGTCACGTTGTGGAATTCAACATCGCCACGGGCGCGCTCAATCTCGCGTGTACCTTCGTCTTTTTCCTGCTCGGAATCCAGAATGCTGAACAATGTCTGACAAGCCGCCATCCCGCGCTGGAACTGGGCATTCACGTTAGTCAGAGATTTCAGGGGACGCATCAGGGCGATCATCGAGGAGAAGACCACTGTGATGGTACCCGCCGTCAGCGTCTCCATCACGCTTGGGAAGCTTGCCGCATAAAGGACAAACGCCAGCGCCAGCGAGGCAATCAGCTGAATGATCGGGTCAGAGATGGAAGAGGCCGAGACCATTTTCATCCCCTGCAGACGCATTTTGTTGCTGACTTTGTCAAAGCGTTTGGTTTCGACGTCCTGGCCACCGAAAATTAACACCTCTTTGTGTCCTTTCAGCATCTGTTCGGCGCTGGTTGTTACCTGCCCCATCGTATTCTGCATATTTTTACTGATATTGCGGAAACGCTTGGACACAACGCGGATGGCAATGGAGACAACCGGAGCCAAAACGATCAGGATGAGCGACAGCTGCCAGCTGTAATAGAACATCATGATAAACAGGCCGATGATCGACGCCCCTTCACGCACGACGGTAATCAACGCGCTTGAGGAGGAGGACGCAACCTGCTCTGAATCGTAGGTAATACGGGACAGCAGTGTCCCCGTAGACTGCTTGTCAAAGAATGAGACCGGCATGCCCATCATGTGGCTGAACAGACGACGGCGCATGGTCATAACCACTTTCCCGGATACCCAGGAGATGCAGTAGCTGGAGATATAGCTGGTGATACCACGTAAGATCATCAGCCCGATAACCACCAGCGGCATCCATAGCAACACTGAGCGATCCGTTTTACCAAAACCGTCGTCCAGTAACGGTTTAAGGAGCGATAACATAAAAGTATCGCTGGCTGCGTTGAGGATTAACGCTACACCCGCCACGATCAAGCCTGCTTTAAAAGGTGCAATCATCGGCCAGAGTCGGCGGAAGGTTTGCCACGTGGAGAGATCTTTGTCGTTATGCATTCAAAAAACCAGCATTTGTTGAAATAGCCGCATATTCTACCCGTTATCTACGGGCGCGCCAAACCACTGATGATACCAACGTGGTAAAAATTGATCCCGCAAGCGCCGGATTTGCCAGCGATGTTGCGAGAATGTCACCGATATTTGCCCGGAATGGGGGGTATCTTGCCAGATATACCCCTCTTTTCGATAACGTCGGACTACATTCGCCGACGGAAACCGCCAGGCGTTATAGCGGGCTGCTGAATCCAGCGCAATGTTTCCCTCCACCCGTTGTACCAGCGCCAATGACGATGAGGTATTGCTGCCATGATGGGGAACCTGGATTAACGTCGACGTCAGATGTTGCCAGTAATGGCTAAGCATAGCCTGTTCTGCTGGCGCTTCAATGTCTCCCGTCAGCAGTATACTCTGCTCACCATCGTCCACTTTCACCACGCAGGAGCGGTTGTTTCCCCGAGCCGGGTCATTTTCCAGGGGCCAGTGGACGGTGAAGGTTAATCCCTGCCATCTCCAGCTCTGCCCACGAAAGCAGGGCCGATGCCCCGCCAGACGTAATGGACTTCTTACCCACATCTCCGGCCATGCTTTTTGCAGCGATGCGAGACCTCCTGCATGGTCAAGATGTTCATGGCTGAGAATCACGCCATCTGGCCGCAGATGGTGCCAGCGCAGCCAGGGGATAATTAACCGCTGTGCGCTATCTCCCCTAGGCCAGGCGAGCCCGGTATCATAGAGAATCGCTTTTCCCTGCCGTTCGATGACCATGGCCAGCCCCTGCCCCACATCCAGCATATGTAGCGTCCAGGCATCACTTTTAGCCGTTCGCCAGAGGGGAAATGCCAGCAACAGACACCCAGCCAGACACACGGCTGGAACGGTTTTCCAGGCTCGCAAACGCCAGCCGATGATGATAAGCCAGGGCAGTAGCGTCATGTACTGCCAGCGCTGATCCACACTCTGCCAGCCGTCTGGCAAGCGCATTAGTAGCCAGAACAGCCCGGCAAGGGACTTATCGGCTGCAAACCAGATGGCACTTTCTATTCCCCCCAGCGGAAACAGATGGAGCAACATACCAAGTAAAATCAGCGGTACGCTGACAAACGTCACTATCGGAACGGCAAAGAGATTGGCGACCAGAGAGGAGATACTGAAGCCGTGGAAAATCAACACCTGTAACGGCATGAGCAACACCAGCATGCCGACCTGCAGATAGATCAGATTAAGTAGTGGCCGTATGCGTCGGGCCCACTGCCAGCGAGGAAGAGGCAGCCACTGAAACCAGAAAATCAGCGCCGCGACGGCAAATGCGGACAGGAGCAGACTCTCAGAAAGTATGGCTAAGGGATCGCTTATCAGGATCGCCGCGACACAGCAACACCATACCTGCCACGGCGACCATTGGCGGGAACCGATTCGCAGCGCCGCCAGCACGGCAAGTGCGATGACCGTTCGTAGTGCAGGAGGTTGCAGACCGGTAAGCCAGGCGTAGAAAGCGGCGAAGAACAACCCGGCCAGGAGTGGCATTTGCCAGTGGACCCGGTGGCTGGGGAATATAAACTGGATCGCACGCGCGAGTAACCAGACGAGGGATGCCGCCAGCGTGATATGCAGGCCCGAAATCGCCATCAGATGCAGTGTGCCGGTTTCACGCATCAGGTCTTTTATTTCTCGGGGGACATCCAGACGCTCTCCCATCCCCAGCCCGAGGATAACCGCTCCCCAGCGATAATCAGAAAGTCGGTTTTGCAGCGACATCAGGTATTGCGATCGCAGGCTGCAGTGTCCATCAACAAGTTCCGCATGGGTGAAGCGCCCGCTCAGCGTTTGATGTCGGGCAATGGTGCTGCGTTGGGGATCATAGCCTCCGTCGTTCAGCTCGCCGTGTGCAGGTTTTAGCCTGAGCATCATCGCCCAGCGCTGGCCAGCACATGCTCTCTGTGGCAAATAATTGCCATACAGCGTTACGCCGGTGGACGCCCACCAGCGCCCACCGTTTACGGTGCGTATTTTTCCCTGATGCTGAGTTGCGCCATCAGTGGCGGTGATCTCTACCTCGGCCTGCACGGCTCCCGTGGTTAAATGCTGCATCGGCCAGACGCTCTCCTGCGCGGCCAGAAGGCCCCACGCGCAAAATAACAGCGCGATTCCCACATACTTCAGGCGCACGTTTTGACATGTGCCCAGAACCACCCCGCCCGCCAGCATTATCCAGACGGTATAGCGTGATGGCAGTTCAGGTAACCAGAGTAACGGGGCTATCGCCAGAATGGCGCAGATACATAAAGCGGGAATTCCCATTGCTACCTCCCTGTTTCAGGGGGACAGTATGCTCGTGGGTGATGCGGCTCGTCAGTTGTGAAGAAAAGGATTTACAGCAAGCGCAGCAAGGTTTTTAACAGGTTGCAGAAAACGCAGCGGGAAATGCGGGATGCCTCCCAGAAGAAAACGACAGGAACAAAAAAAGCACCCGCAGGTGCTTTCTTTCGAACCCAGTTTAACCGGCTGGCTAAACTCAGTTGCCGTAAATATTGGCGCGATCGCGCAGTTCTTTACCCGGTTTAAAGTGTGGAACGTACTTACCTTCCAGCTCGACTTTATCACCCGTTTTCGGGTTACGCCCGGTGCGTGGAGCACGATAGTGCAGAGAAAAACTACCGAAACCGCGGATTTCAATGCGCTCGCCCTGGGCAAGAGTGGAGGCCATATGCTCCAGCATCTCTTTTACGGCATCTTCCACTGCCTTGGCAGGGATATGCGGTTGCTGACTGGCAAGTCTTTCAATCAATTCTGACTTGGTCATGATTCCTCCGGTTCCTTTCAAACCAATTAGCTGAACAGCTCATTAAACAAGGGCGGCCGTAGCCGCCCTTTGTTATTGATTACAGGACGGATCCTGTAATCTGTCAAGTTTGCTCTTCATCCTTCGCGCTGTAAATGCGTTACAGCTCAAATGATGCTGAGAACCTGATATTACTCGCCTTTAGCTGCTTTGAAAGCTTCAGCCATTGCGTTGTTAGAGAAGTTTGCATCTTCCTGTTTGTTAACAGTTGCGATTGCATCTTTCTCATCAGCTTCGTCTTTAGCACGAACAGACAGGCTGATTGCACGGTTCTTACGGTCAACACCGGTGAACTTAGCTTCAACGTCGTCGCCTACGTTCAGAACCAGAGTGGCATCTTCAACGCGGTCACGGGAAGCTTCAGAAGCGCGCAGGTAACCTTCAACGCCGTCAGCCAGCTCTACGGTTGCGCCTTTAGCGTCAACTGCAGTTACTTTACCGTTTACGATTGCGCCTTTCTTGTTCAGTGCAACCCAGTTGTTGAACGGATCTTCTGCGAGCTGTTTAACGCCCAGAGAGATACGCTCACGCTCTGCGTCAACCTGCAGAACAACTGCAGCGATTTCGTCGCCTTTTTTGTATTCACGAACTGCTTCTTCGCCTGCAACGTTCCAGGAGATGTCAGACAGGTGAACCAGGCCATCGATGCCGCCGTCCAGGCCGATGAAGATACCGAAGTCAGTGATAGACTTGATTTTACCTTCAACACGGTCGCCCTTGTTGTGGGTTTCCGCGAACTGCTGCCATGGGTTGTTTTTGCACTGTTTCAGGCCCAGGGAGATACGACGACGTTCTTCGTCGATATCCAGAACCATCACTTCCACTACATCACCAACGTTAACAACTTTGGATGGGTGGATGTTTTTGTTGGTCCAGTCCATTTCGGAAACGTGCACCAGGCCTTCAACGCCTTCTTCGATTTCAACGAAGCAGCCGTAGTCAGTCAGGTTGGTTACGCGACCAGTCAGTTTAGTACCTTCTGGGTAACGCTTAGCGATAGCTACCCATGGATCTTCGCCCAGCTGTTTCAGGCCGAGGGATACACGAGTACGCTCGCGGTCGAACTTCAGCACTTTAACAGTGATTTCGTCGCCCACGTTCACGATTTCGCTTGGGTGCTTAACGCGTTTCCACGCCATGTCGGTGATGTGCAGCAGGCCATCAACGCCGCCCAGGTCAACGAATGCGCCGTAGTCAGTGAGGTTCTTAACGATACCTTTGACTTCCATGCCTTCCTGCAGGTTTTCCAGCAGCTGATCGCGTTCTGCGCTGTTTTCGGATTCGATAACGGCACGACGGGATACAACAACGTTGTTACGCTTCTGGTCCAGCTTGATGACTTTGAACTCAAGCTCTTTGCCTTCCAGGTGCAGGGTGTCACGGACTGGACGAACGTCTACCAGAGAACCTGGCAGGAACGCACGAATACCATTCAGCTCAACAGTGAAGCCACCTTTAACTTTGCCGTTGATAACACCGACCACAGTTTCAGCTTCTTCGTAAGCTTTTTCCAGGGTGATCCATGCTTCGTGACGTTTAGCTTTCTCACGAGAAAGCAGGGTTTCACCGAAGCCGTCTTCTACTGCGTCCAGCGCAACGTCAACTTCGTCACCAACCTGGATTTCCAGCTCGCCCTGGGCGTTTTTGAACTGCTCTGCCGGGATGGCGGACTCAGATTTCAGACCGGCGTCAACCAGTACTACGTCTTTGTCGATAGCAACAACAACACCACGAACGATGGAACCCGGACGGGTTTCGATTTCTTTTAAGGATTCTTCAAACAGTTGAGCAAAAGATTCAGTCATGTTTAATCTTCAGGTTAATATTAACGTCCACCTGGCTCCGTGCCGGATGGGGTTGTTTCACATACCCGCCGTCAATCCATTGCAGCGGGGGTACTGCTAAATCGGTCGCGTTTACGCGAGTGCCAGTTTTTGGCGCGCATATTGTAGCGCTTTTTCAATCACTTGCTCAATAGTTAAACTGGTTGAATCCAGAACTAATGCATCTTCTGCAGGAACAAGTGGCGCGACAGCGCGGTTACGATCGCGATCATCGCGCTCTTTTATCTCGGATAAAAGGCGATCAAAGTTAACACTAAACCCCTTCTCCTGCAACTGAAGCATGCGGCGTTGAGCACGTTCTTCTGAAGAGGCGTCAAGGAAAATTTTTACAGGCGCATCAGGGAATACCACGGTGCCCATATCGCGTCCGTCGGCGATCAACCCCGGGGCTTCGCGGAACGCACGCTGGCGACGTAACAGCGCCTCGCGCACACGCGGGAAGGCCGCAACCTGAGAGGCCGCATTCGCCACTTCCTGCGTACGGATTTCACCGCTCACGTCTTCCCCTTCAAGGATCACTTCCAGGTTGCCATCGGTAGACACAAAACGGACATCCAGGTGCGCAGCCAGCGGTACCAGCGCTTCTTCAGAGGCGACATCGACATGATGATGCAGCGCAGCCAGCGCCAGCACGCGATAGATTGCGCCCGAATCTAAAAGATGCCATTGCAATGCTTCCGCCATCGCTTTGCACAGGGTACCTTTCCCTGCGCCACTCGGCCCATCAATGGTGATTACCGGGGCAACTGCCGTCATCTTTTTCTCCTTAAATAAGGCATACCGTTAACATGAACGCCGCGCATTATACGCGCCAACGTGCGCAACTGTTACCTTTGCGTGCAAATTACGGAATGATTGAAGCAGAGTGTAGAAGAAATGAGCGGAAGTGTTCGTCAGGAAGCGTAAGGAAATGCCGCATCGAAGGATGCGGCATAACGCTATCAGGCCAGCGTACTGATGCGCGCCAGCTGCTCGAAGTAGTCCGGGAAGGTTTTCGCCGTACATTTCGGGTCAAGAATGGTCACAGGCGTGTCGGACAGCGCCACCAGCGAGAAGCACATCGCCATACGGTGATCGTTGTAGGTGCCAATTTCTGCGAACTGCAGTTTTGCCGGAGGGGTGACGCGAATGTAGTCTTCGCCCTCTTCCACCTCAGCCCCCACTTTACGCAGCTCGGTCGCCATCGCGTACAGACGGTCAGTCTCTTTCACGCGCCAGTTGTAGATGTTGCGCAGCGTGGTGGTGCCTTTGGCAAACAGCGCAGCCGTGGCGATGGTCATCGCCGCATCCGGAATGTGGTTCATGTCCATATCAATGGCATTCAGCTCGCCGCGGGTACAGGAGATGAAATCATCGCCCCAGGTGACAGTGGCGCCCATTTTCTCCAGCACGTCGGCAAAACGGATGTCGCCCTGCACGCTGTTGCGGCCAATCCCGGTCACCTTCACGGTGCCGCCTTTGATCGCGCCCGCAGCCAGGAAGTAAGAGGCCGATGATGCATCGCCTTCAACCAGGTAATTGCCCGGAGACTGATACTGCTGCACCCCACGCACCACAAAACGCTGATAAGACTGGTTTTCCACCTCGACGCCGAAGGTTTTCATCAGGTGCAGCGTGATATCAATGTACGGTCTGGAGACCAGCTCACCTTTAATCGAGATAACCGTATCCTGCGGTGCCAGCGGCGCGGTCATCAGCAGGGCCGTCAGGAACTGGCTGGAAACGCTACCGTCCACCTCGACGTCACCGCCGCTAAAGCCCCCGCGCAGACGCAGTGGCGGATAATTTTCCTGCTCAAGATACTCAATCTGCGCGCCCCCCTGACGCAGGGCATCGACCAGATGGCCGATCGGACGCTCTTTCATGCGCGGCTCGCCGGTCAGCACGATGTTATTGGTGCCCAGACACAGCGCCGCCGCCAATGGACGCATCGCGGTACCCGCGTTGCCCAGAAACAGCTCGAGCTCTTCACCCGAACGCAGCGCGCCGCCGTTGCCGGTCACTTCACAGCGGGTACGATCGTCAGAGAGAGTGTAATGAACACCCAACGCTTTCAGCGCATTGAGCATGTGGCGTACGTCATCGCTGTCCAGCAGGTTTGTAAGGACGGTGGTGCCGTTTGCCAGAGCTGCCAGCAGCAGAGCGCGGTTCGAGACACTTTTTGAACCAGGCAGATTGATGGTGCCATCTACCCGCGCGATAGGTTGTAACGTCAGGGATTCCATGAAACTTAACTCTCAACTCAACATAATAAAAACCCCGCAGCAGGGCTACGGGGGTGGAAACAGCGCGATTAACCGTGGCGACGTTCGAAGTCGATCATGAAATCGGTCAGAGCTTTAACCCCTTCCAGCGGCATCGCGTTATAAATAGAGGCGCGCATCCCCCCCACCACACGGTGGCCTTTCAGCGCGTGCAGACCTGCCGCGAAGGACTCTTTCAGGAACACGTTGTCCAGGTTGCTGTCTGCCAGCTGGAACGGCACGTTCATGCGGGAGCGGTTAGCTTTCGCCACATCGTTACGGTAGAAATCGCTTTTGTCGATCACGCCGTACAGCAGTTCAGCTTTCTGCTGATTGACCTTGTCCATCTGCGCCACACCGCCGTTTTGCTTCAGCCATTTGAAGACCAGGCCCGAGAGGTACCAGGCAAACGTCGGTGGCGTGTTGAACATGGAGTCGTTATCGTTCAGCACGGTGTAGTCGAGAATTGACGGGCAAGACTTATGGGCTTTCCCCAGGAGATCTTCACGTACAATGACGATTGTCAGGCCCGCAGGACCGATATTTTTCTGTGCGCCTGCATAGATAACGCCGTAGCGGCTGACATCAATCGGGGCAGAAAGAATGGTGGAGGAGAAGTCGGCGGCAACCACAACATCGCTGGCGAAGTTTGGCGTCTCGTCGATGGCAATCCCGTCGATAGTTTCGTTCGGGCAGTAGTGGAGATAGGCTGCGTTATCAGAAAGCTGCCATTCGCTCATGGGCTTCACGGCGCGCAGACCGTCAACGGTCACTTTGGCGTCGATAACGTTCGGCGTGCAGTATTTGTGCGCTTCTTTAACGGCGCTTGCCGCCCAGTAGCCCGCATCAACGTAGTCAGCCGTCGTTTTATCGCCAAGGATATTCAGCGGTACGCCAGCAAACTGGCCGCGTCCGCCGCCGTGACAGAACAATACTTTGTAGTTCGAGGGAATATTCAGCAGATCGCGAAAATCCTTTTCTGCCTCTTCCGCCACCTGAATAAACTCTTTACCACGGTGGCTGATTTCCATCACCGACGTACCGAGACCGTTCCAGTCACAAAGTTCCTGTTGAGCCTGTTTAAGCACGTCTGCCGGTAACATCGCCGGACCTGAACTGAAATTAAAGACTTGAACCATTTCCCCTCACCACGCTAAAAGCCATAAGTTATAACTGTGGATATCGGTTTTATCATTCAGTGACACGCGCCGCAATGTCTAAAACTTATGACCCGTGAAATGTGGCTCACATCACACAAAACAATCTGCCGCCTCGCCAGGACAAAACCGACAAAATGGCTGTCAGGTGATCCGTTTAGCCCGGCTAACCTTCGTCCATTCTGGATTCGTACAGCGAGGGCATAATTGATGATCGCCTGCCTTCATCACCACCACATGACTACATTTTATACAGGCATATTCGCCCGCATCGGGGACGGTTTTGTATCGCTCAATGAGCATATCCGGCAGGATGCATAACCCCGGCTTCACCTCGTCATCATGATAGTAATACACGCTGATTTGACCGTTCGTTTCCATAATGGCCAGACGCACCTGTCCGAGTTGTTCGACGCTGTTCAGACGCAATTCCATAAAAAATTCGAACTCGGTCATATTGGCACTTTGCACATTTTCCCAGGCCAACTGTCCGTCTTCGACAATCACCACAGGCTTCCCTTCCAGCAGATCTTCCAGCTTTTCGCTCTTCGACATCAGCCACATCACAAGGCGGTACAGCAGCGCCAGCGAGACAAAGACGATAAAGACCGGCACCATCGGCACATCGTCATAAAAGGCGACATCCCCCGCCGCTGACCCCAGCGTGAGGATGATTAACACTTCAAAAAGCGACATCTGCCGCACACCGCGACGGCCAGTAATCTTAAGAAACAGAAAGACAAGAACGAAGGTATACAGGCTCCGCAAAGCCACTTCGCCTAAAAACTCGGGGGGAACTTTATCAAACGCCATCCGCTGGAGATCAAATGCTTTCATTTTTCTATGCCTTAACAGTCAGTTACTGCCACTAAGCATAGCCCAGCCTTTTATTTTCGCCGAAGATAGCACCCGTCACGCAAAACCCGTATCATTGCGCGCTTTACGTACGATAAAAGTGAACGCCATGACTCAAACGTTTATCCCTGGCAAAGACGCCGCTCTGGAAGATTCCATCGCTCGCTTCCAGCAGAAACTGACCGACCTGGGTTTTAACATCGAAGAAGCCTCCTGGCTCAATCCGGTGCCCCATGTCTGGTCCGTCCATATTCGCGACAAAGAGTGTGCCCTGTGCTTTACCAACGGGAAAGGCGCGACTAAAAAAGCGGCACTGGCCTCCGCGCTGGGTGAGTATTTTGAGCGTCTGTCCACCAACTATTTCTTCGCTGACTTCTGGTTGGGCGAAACCATCGCTAACGGCCCATTCGTTCACTATCCGAACGAAAAATGGTTCCCGCTGACCGAAGACGATGAACTGCCGGAAGGTATTCTCGACGCCCGCCTGCGTGCGTTCTACGATCCAGAAAACGAACTGACCGCCAGCATGCTGATCGATCTGCAGTCTGGTAACGAAGATCGTGGTATCTGCGCCCTGCCGTTCACCCGCCAGTCTGACGAGCAGACCGTGTATATTCCGATGAACATCGTCGGCAACCTGTATGTGTCTAACGGCATGTCCGCCGGTAACACCCGCAACGAAGCGCGCGTTCAGGGCTTGTCAGAAGTGTTCGAGCGTCACATTAAAAACCGCATTATCGCCGAATCTATCAGCCTGCCTGAAATTCCGGCCGACGTGCTGGCGCGCTACCCGGGCGTGGTGGAATCCATCGCCAAACTCGAAGCGGAAGGTTTCCCAATCTTCGCCTACGATGGCTCACTGGGCGGTAAATATCCGGTGATCTGCGTGGTGCTGTTTAACCCAGAAAACGGCACCTGCTTCGCCTCCTTCGGCGCGCACCCTGACTTCGGCGTGGCGCTGGAGCGTACCGTCACCGAACTGCTGCAAGGCCGTAGCCTGAAAGATCTCGACGTCTTCACCCCGCCAACCTTTGACGATGAAGAAGTGGCGGAGCATACCAACCTCGAAACCCACTTCATCGATTCCAGCGGCCTGATCTCCTGGGATATGTTTAAGCAGGACGCAAACTATCCGTTCGTAGACTGGAGCTTTGCCGGCACCACGGAAGAAGAGTTCGCCACGCTAATGGCCATCTTTAACGCCGAAGATCAGGAAGTCTACATTGCCGACTATGAACACCTGGGCGTTTACGCATGCCGCATCATTGTGCCGGGCATGTCCGACATCTACCCTGCTGAAGATCTGTGGCTGGCGAACAACAGCATGGGTGCGCACCTGCGCGAAACCCTGCTTGCTCTGCCAGGCAGCGAGTGGGAAAAAGAGGATTATCTGAACCTGATCGCCCAACTGGACGAAGAAGGTCACGATGATTTCACTCGCGTGCGTGAACTGCTGGGCCTGGCGACGGGTAAAGACAACGGCTGGTATACCCTGCGTATCGGGGAACTGAAAGCGATGCTGGCGCTGGCTGGCGGCGATCTGGATCAGGCCCTGGCCTGGACGGAATGGACGATGGAATTCAACCAGTCGGTCTTCTCTGCCGAGCGCACCAACTATTACCGTTGCCTGCAAACCCTGCTGCTGCTTTCGCAGGAAGAGGATCGCGAGCCACTGCAGTACCTGAACGCTTTCGTGCGTATGTACGGTGCTGAAGCGGTTGAAGCCGCCAGCGCGGCGCTCAGCGGTGAAGAGCCATTCTACGGTCTGCAGGCCGTGGACAGCGATCTGAAAGCCTTCCCGGCGCATCAGTCGCTGCTCAAGGCCTATGAAAAGCTGCAGAAAGCAAAAGCCGCTTACTGGTCAAAATAAGCGCATATAACATTAGCAGCAGTAGGCGTATTCAATCGTCTGGGCTATATTACGGGGCAATTTCATTGCCCCGTTTTTTATTTTTTTCGGTAATGATTGCTGATTGTAATAATAAAGTTAAACATGGGTAAATATAATAATCTTTACCCGGGCTTTATTGTTACTTTTTATGGTAAATACTCCATATTAATTAACTGTTTCGGAGGGGGACGAACGAAATAATTCAACTCTTTTCATAACTTTTAAAATTTATTTTTATACGGATAATCAATTACTTACTCCGCATTTGCTGTAAAACCATACACACTGCGGGCCTATAAGCCAGGCGAGATATGATCTATATCAATTTCTCTTCTATAATGCTTTGTTAGTATCTCGTCGCCGACTTAATAAAGAGAGAGTTAGTGTGAAAGCTGACAACCCTTTTGATCTTTTACTCCCCGCCGCGATGGCAAAAGTTGCCGAAGAAGCGGGTGTCTATAAAGCAACGAAACACCCGATGAAGACGTTCTATCTGGCGATTACTGCTGGTGTGTTCATCTCAATCGCTTTCGTCTTCTACATCACCGCCACCACCGGTACTGCCGGAATGCCTTTCGGCATGGCCAAACTGATTGGCGGCATTTGCTTCTCACTGGGTCTGATTCTTTGCGTCATCTGCGGTGCCGACCTCTTCACCTCAACGGTGCTGATTGTCGTGGCAAAAGCCAGCGGAAGAATTACCTGGGGTCAACTGGCGCGCAACTGGCTTAACGTCTACGTTGGCAACCTGATTGGCTGTCTGCTCTTTGTTCTGTTGATGTGGCTTTCTGGCGAGTACATGACCGCCAACGGCGGCTGGGGGCTTAACGTCCTGCAAACCGCCGACCACAAAATGCACCACACATTTATCGAAGCCGTTGCTCTCGGCATCCTTGCAAACCTGATGGTCTGCCTGGCGGTCTGGATGAGCTATTCTGGTCGTAGCCTGATGGATAAAGCCATGATTATGGTTCTGCCGGTTGCGATGTTTGTTGCCAGCGGCTTTGAGCACAGTATTGCGAATATGTTCATGATCCCGATGGGGATTGTTATCCGCAACTTTGCAAGCCCGGAGTTCTGGACCGCAATTGGTTCATCCCCGGAAAGTTTCTCTCACCTGACTATTATGAATTTCATTACTGATAACCTGATCCCCGTCACTATCGGGAACATTATCGGTGGGGGTCTGTTAGTTGGGTTGACATACTGGGTCATTTACCTGCGTGGCGACGACCATCATTGATGGTTATCTCAGGCAGTAAATAAAAAATCCACTTAAGAAGGTAGGTGTTACATGTCCGAGCTTAATGAAAAGTTAGCCACAGCCTGGGAAGGTTTTGCGAAAGGTGACTGGCAGAATGAAGTCAACGTCCGTGACTTCATTCAGAAAAACTATACCCCGTATGAAGGTGACGAATCCTTCCTGGCTGGCGCAACTGACGCGACCACCAAGCTGTGGGACAGCGTAATGGAAGGCGTTAAACTGGAAAACCGCACTCACGCGCCAGTTGATTTTGACACCTCCGTTGCTTCCACCATCACTTCTCACGATGCTGGCTATATCAACAAAGCCCTTGAGAAAATCGTTGGTCTGCAGACTGAAGCACCACTGAAACGCGCAATCATCCCGTTCGGTGGTATCAAAATGGTTGAAGGTTCCTGCAAAGCGTATAACCGCGAGCTGGACCCAATGCTGAAAAAAATCTTCACCGAATAC
Organism: Enterobacter kobei; assembly: GCF_001729765.1. NCBI lineage: Bacteria > Pseudomonadati > Pseudomonadota > Gammaproteobacteria > Enterobacterales > Enterobacteriaceae > Enterobacter > Enterobacter kobei. Next base: position 1,543,897 of record NZ_CP017181.1, on the reverse strand, counting down.
CGTAAAACCCACAACCAGGGTGTATTCGATGTTTACACCAAAGACATTCTGAACTGCCGTAAATCTGGCGTTCTGACTGGTCTGCCAGATGCGTATGGCCGTGGCCGTATCATTGGTGACTACCGTCGCGTTGCGCTGTACGGTATCGACTTCCTGATGAAAGACAAATACGCGCAGTTTGTTTCCCTGCAGTCTGACCTGGAAAACGGCGTAAACCTGGAAGCGACTATCCGTCTGCGTGAAGAAATTGCTGAACAGCACCGTGCGCTGGGTCAGATCAAAGAGATGGCAGCGAAATATGGCTGCGATATCTCTGGTCCTGCAACCAACGCCCAGGAAGCTATCCAGTGGACCTACTTCGGCTACCTGGCCGCTGTTAAGTCTCAGAATGGTGCAGCAATGTCCTTCGGCCGCGTATCCACCTTCCTGGATGCGTACATCGAACGTGACCTGAAAGCAGGTAAAATCACCGAGCAAGACGCTCAGGAAATGATTGACCACCTGGTCATGAAGCTGCGTATGGTTCGCTTCCTGCGTACTCCAGAATATGATGAGCTGTTCTCTGGTGACCCAATCTGGGCAACCGAATCTATCGGCGGTATGGGCGTAGATGGCCGTACTCTGGTAACCAAAAACAGCTTCCGCTTCCTGAACACCCTGTACACCATGGGTCCTTCTCCGGAGCCGAACATCACCGTTCTGTGGTCTGAAAAACTGCCTCTGAACTTCAAGAAATTCGCCGCTAAAGTGTCCATCGACACCTCTTCTCTGCAGTATGAGAACGATGACCTGATGCGTCCGGACTTCAACAACGACGACTACGCTATCGCGTGCTGCGTAAGCCCAATGGTTGTTGGTAAGCAAATGCAGTTCTTCGGTGCGCGTGCAAACCTGGCGAAAACCATGCTGTACGCCATCAACGGCGGCGTTGATGAAAAACTGAAAATGCAGGTGGGTCCTAAGTCTGAACCTATCAAAGGCGACGTGCTGAACTATGACGAAGTCATGGAGCGCATGGACCACTTCATGGACTGGCTGGCGAAGCAGTACGTGACTGCACTGAACGTTATCCACTACATGCACGACAAGTACAGCTACGAAGCCTCTCTGATGGCGCTGCACGACCGTGACGTGGTTCGCACCATGGCGTGTGGTATCGCAGGCCTGTCCGTTGCGGCTGACTCCCTGTCTGCAATCAAATATGCGAAAGTTAAACCAATTCGTGACGAAGACGGTCTGGCTATCGACTTCGAAATCGAAGGCGAATACCCGCAGTTTGGTAACAACGACGCTCGCGTTGATGACATGGCGGTTGACCTGGTAGAACGTTTCATGAAGAAAATTCAGAAACTCACTACCTACCGTAACGCTATCCCGACTCAGTCTGTTCTGACCATCACCTCTAACGTTGTGTATGGTAAGAAAACCGGTAACACCCCAGACGGTCGTCGTGCTGGCGCGCCATTCGGCCCAGGTGCTAACCCAATGCACGGTCGTGACCAGAAAGGTGCGGTTGCCTCTCTGACCTCCGTTGCTAAACTGCCGTTTGCCTACGCGAAAGATGGTATTTCTTACACCTTCTCTATCGTGCCAAACGCGCTGGGTAAAGATGACGAAGTACGTAAAACTAACCTCGCGGGTCTGATGGATGGTTACTTCCACCACGAAGCGTCCATCGAAGGTGGTCAGCACCTGAACGTGAACGTAATGAACCGTGAAATGCTGCTCGATGCGATGGAACACCCTGAGAAATATCCTCAGCTGACCATCCGTGTATCTGGCTACGCAGTACGTTTTAACTCCCTGACTAAAGAACAGCAGCAGGACGTTATCACCCGTACTTTCACTCAGTCCATGTAAGTGGAATTGACTGAAATCACGCGTTAAAAGGCGTACAATAAAGGCTCCACGCAAGTGGGGCCTTTTTAACACCCTCGCTTCATCAGTCTCTTTTGTCCGCTATCTATACTGAATGGATAACAGCCAAAACAGACTCGACATAGCCTTTGAGCTGTGCAACTACATAGGCCCCCGGATGGGCCAAATTCGGAGATCTCACCGCAATGTCAACTATTGGTCGCATTCACTCCTTTGAATCCTGTGGCACCGTCGATGGCCCAGGTATCCGCTTTATTACCTTCTTCCAGGGCTGCCTGATGCGCTGCCTGTACTGCCACAACCGCGACACGTGGGACACTCATGGTGGGAAAGAAGTCACCGTGGAAGATCTGATGAAAGAGGTGGTGACCTATCGCCACTTTATGAACGCGTCCGGCGGCGGCGTGACCGCATCCGGCGGCGAAGCCATTCTTCAGGCTGAATTTGTCCGCGACTGGTTCCGCGCCTGCCGCAAGGAAGGCATTCATACCTGTCTCGATACCAACGGCTTCGTGCGCCGCTACGATCCGGTCATTGATGAACTGCTCGAAGTGACCGATCTGGTGATGCTCGATCTCAAACAGATGAATGATGAGATCCACCAGAATCTGGTTGGCGTTTCCAACCACCGTACGCTGGAATTTGCGAAGTATATTGCCGACAAAGGCATCAAAACCTGGATCCGCTATGTTGTTGTTCCCGGCTGGTCAGATGATGACGACTCTGCGCACCGCCTGGGGGAATTTACCCGCGACATGGGCAACGTCGAGAAAATTGAGCTTCTGCCCTATCACGAACTCGGCAAACATAAATGGGTGGCGATGGGTGAAGAGTACAAACTTGATGGCGTGAAGCCACCGAAAAAAGAGACGATGGAGCGCGTGAAAGGTATTCTTGAGCAGTATGGCCACAAGGTCATGTATTAAAGAAAAGGCCCGGTGAGAACCGGGCCTTTTTAAATTCTATTTAAAGACGCCGTTAATAACGGAAGTCACAATCGCCGTACTCAGCGCGATTAAGACCAGATCGTCACCCACCACGCGCCATTCATAACCTGGGTAGGATGGAAGCTGGCCAAGCATAGAGGCTGGCACGGTTTTCTTCGCAATACCCGGAGGAAGTGGTTTACCGCGGGCCAGGTTTTTCGCAATACCCGGAGGCAGAGACTCATAGCCCGTTAAGCCGTAATTCAGTGCCAGGTGACGGGCATGATCGAAGCTTACGCGAGCGTCAACATCATTGCCGACATCTTTGCTGCTTTTAAAGCTCTTATCTGATTTCCCTGGGTTATCCTGACCGCTATTTTGCTTATTACCATGGTTACCAGAGTTCCCGTTACCATGATTGCCGCCATTACCTTGTCCGCCACCGTTGCCGTGACCACCGCCATTCCCGTTTCCTGGATTAGCCATGACCGGAGCCGTTGCAAACGTTAAAGACAACACTACGGCAAGTGCGGTAGTGGAAAAACGACGTTTAGACATGATTGTTGCCTTTTAGTGGTAGAACTCATTTGAATTATCGCCGGGCGGGGAAAACAAACAATACGTAAAAGTCTTATATATGACAGGGACAAAAAAGGGTAATGACTCCAACTTACTGATAGTGTTTTATGTTCAGATAATGCCCGATGACCTTGTCATGCAGCTCCACCGATTTTGAGAACGACAGTGACTTCCGTCCCAGCCTTGCCAGATGTTGTCTCAGATTCAGGTTATGCCGCTCAATTCGCTGAGTGTAACGCTTGCTGATTACGTGCAGCTTTCCCTTCAGGCGGGATTCATACAGCGGCCAGCCATCCGTCATCCATACCACGACCTCAAAGGCCGACAGCAGGCTCAGAAGACGCTCCAGTGTGGCCAGAGTGCGTTCACCGAAGACGTGCGCCACAACCGTCCTCCGTATCCTGTCATACGCGTAAAACAGCCAGCGCTGACGTGATTTAGCACCGACGTAGCCCCACTGTTCGTCCATTTCAGCGCAGACAATCACATCACTGCCCGGCTGTATGCGCGAGGTTACCGACTGCGGCCTGAGTTTTTTAAGTGACGTAAAATCGTGTTGAGGCCAACGCCCATAATGCGGGCGGTTGCCCGGCATCCAACACCATTCATGGCCATATCAATGATTTTCTGGTGTGTACCGGGCTGAGAGGCGGTGTAAGTGAACTGTAGCTGCCATGTTTTACGGCAGTGAGAGCAGAGATAGCGCTGATGTCCGGCAGTACTTTTACCGTTACGCACCACGCCTTCAGTAGCTGAGCAGGAGGGACAACTGATGGAGATGGAAGCCACGGGAGCACCTCAAAAACACCATCGTACACTAAATCAGTAAGTTGGCACCATTACCCAAAAAAGCCTGTCATTGACAGGCTTTTATTTAATCAGGCGTGCGCCACAGGCGTTGGATGCTCGCCTGCTTTGCGCAGCAGCATTAAGAGATAAATAAACGACACGCTGGCGATCATGATAAACAGCAAATTGTCAGAATAACTCTGCATCAGCATCGCGGTAAATGTTGGTCCCAGCAGGCTGCCGATGGTATAGCTTAATAACAGCGCCTGGTTCATCGCCACCAGCTGGTGATGTTCAACTTTCTCACAGGCCCACGCCATCGCGACCGGATAAAGCGTGAACCCCGCTGCCCCAAGGATAAACAGCGCTGGGGCCATCGCGGCGTTGCTGAGCATAGCAAAACAGCCCATGATCACCACAAAGACCTGAACGCGCAGCACCAGCAGGCGACCGAAGCGATCGGCCAGGCGGCCAATCGGCCACTGTCCGACAATCCCCGCGCTCACCATGACCGCCATCCAGAAACCAATCCCGGCATCGCTGACACCCTGATGGTTCAGGTAGAGCGGCATAAGACCATAGAGCGAGCCCAGAACAATCCCCGAGATAATACAGCCATTCACTCCCAGACGCGCCTGGCGCAGCCTCAGCATCGGCCAGATGTGGGTCGCTTCCTGATGCTCACTTTTCTGGTTAACGATACGCGTAAAGAGCAGCGGCAGGATCGCCGCCAGCACCATACCGGTTACCCATGGCAGCACGCTCATCAGGTCCGTTGGCAGTTTGCTGACCATCAGTTGTCCCAGCACGGTGCCCACATAGTAAACCATCATATAGGCTGCCAGCAGGCGCCCGCGGTTACGTGACGTGCCGCTGCACATCAGCGCACTTTCAACAACCACCCAAATCATCGCGCAACCGACACCGGCGATAAAGCGCCACGCCATCCAGCTCCAGAAGCCGACCATCAGGCCCAACCCGGCACACCCGGCGGCGAAAATCAGCGAAGCCAGATAATAGCTGCGATTAAAGCCAAAGCGTTTAATCAGGCTACCGGTTAATAATGTGCCCAGCAGGTTCCCGGTGAAAAAGGACGAGCTAACCATACCCACCTGCCAGGTCGGTAAGTTTTCATGGGCGAGCCACAGCGGGACGAGCGTATTCAACACTGCGATCGCCAGGGTCAGCAGAAGCAGGCCACAGAGCAACAGTAGCACTGGCCGGGTATAGGTGGTCATGGATTAAAAACCGTGAGGAAGTTCAGATTTCGTGCGCATCATGCCACTGGCAAAAACAAAGTCAATCCACTGATTTAGCCGGCTCGCACGATATGTTCCCTGTCGATTTAAAAAACTTATCCTGCTAATGCAGTGCCTGCTATAGATATTAATTATGTCTCTGTTTTTATTTATTAATGGTAGAAATTAAAACAAAACGACAGTCGAAAAATTTCATGAATGAAAAAAGAAAAGCCGGGCGCTATGTCCCGGCTTTTATAACAAAAAATAAGATTAGCTGGCGATGGCCATACCGACCGTCATATGCAGACCATAAAAGACGCCACGACCAATCAACTCCCCTGCCAGCACCAGCACAAAGGCCAGTGATAACAACGGCAGAGCAGGCTGGTAGCCTTTTAGCTGAGGCGCGATCCAGAATACCAACGCCGCTACCAGCAGCACGATACGCCAGGCCATCAGAGAACCGTAATCCGGCACCAGCGCAGAGGCCTGCTGAATCGAGCTATGAATGGTGGCCAGCTCAGCACCCTGCATAAGAGCAACGATTGCACTCACTACCAGCGCCAGCAGCGATACGGCTGGCAGCAAACGCATTGCCCAGCCGTCTACCCCCGCCACGCGCAACAGCAGATAGCCGAGCAGCGGCCCGCCGATAAACATCGTCAGGAAGAAGCTCATTGGCGTCCAGACGCTGTACCAGGTAGGGACGGTATCAATGGTGTTATAGACACGCACCATCATCCATACAAACACCACGCCCAGCACCATGGTCACGATCAGCCAGAGGCTACGCAGACCTGCAGGCAATTTTTTAAGCGCTGCCAGCAACCAGCCCAGCCCGCCGATGGCGAAGAAAATCGCCCCGCTGGCAATCTCGTTACTGAGGGACGATGCCCCCACGCGGTTAAGCGAGTTAAACGCGCGCATCGGTGAGCCCAGGTGCAGCGTAGAGACGATAAAACCAATCCCCATCAGCACCCACAGGCCAAACATGCTCAACACTAAACGCTGCTGCTGTTCAGCAGTGAGTTGACCTTTCAGCAGTGCCAGCGCGAGCACGATGAAGCCACCCGCCACGCACTGACCAAAGACCGTGAAGATCATCAGCGGCCATTCATGCCATCCACTTCCCATCTCACACCTCCTTCGGGTTTGCCAGGTAGCCGGTGGTATCACCTGTTGGACGGCTGTTGGCGTTAGGTTTAATCACAATACTTGGCTTCGTGAAGTGCGCGGACGGCAGCGGTGCTACCGCAGCAAGCTGACCATGTTTTTGACGCAGTTCTTCAATAGGGCCAAAGTCCAGCGCGCGCAGCGGACAGGACTCGACGCAGATCGGTTTTTTGCCATCCGCGACGCGAGAGTGGCAGCCGTCGCACTTGGTCATATGCCCTTTGGCGGCATTGTACTGAGGCGCGCCGTACGGGCAGGCCATATGGCAGTAGCGGCAGCCGATACAAACATCTTCATCCACGACCACGAAACCGTCTTCACGCTTGTGCATCGCCCCGCTCGGACAGACCTTCGTACAGGCCGGGTCTTCGCAGTGGTTACAGGCAATCGACAGGTAATAGGCAAACACGTTCTGATGCCAGACACCGTTATCTTCCTGCCAGTCACCTCCGGCGTATTCGTAGATGCGACGGAAACTCACGTCTGGGGTGAGATCTTTGTAATCTTTACAGGCCAGCTCGCAGGTTTTGCACCCGGTGCAACGGCTGGAATCAATGAAAAATCCATACTGGGTTGTCATCGGTTACTCCTTAAACCTTTTCAACCTGAACAAGGTTTGTGTGAGACGGGTTGCCTTTCGCCAGCGGCGACGGACGCTGCGTGGTCAGTACGTTAATGCTGCCTGCCTGATCGATGCGGTTGGCATCAGGGCTGTACCATGCCCCTTCTCCCAGCGCCACGACGCCTGGCATCATGCGTGGCGTGACTTTGGCTTCAATGTGTACCTCACCGCGGCCGTTGAAGATGCGCACGCGATCGCCATTGTTAATACCACGCGCTTTCGCATCCATCGGGTTGATCCACATCTCCTGGCGGCAGGCGGCTTTCAGTACGTCGACGTTACCGTAGGTGGAGTGAACGCGTGCTTTATAGTGGAAACCGGTCAACTGCAGCGGGAATTTCGCCGTGAGCGGGTCGTTATAGTTTTCGAATCCTGGCGTGTAGATCGGCAGCGGATCGATAACGTCCCCCTCCGGCAGCTCCCAGGTAGACGCAATTTTTGCCAGTTCTTCGGAGTAGATTTCAATTTTGCCCGACGGCGTAGTCAGCGGGTTCGCCTGCGGATCTTCGCGGAACGCTTTGTAGGCAACGTGATGCCCTTCAGGATCGCGCTGTTTGTACATGCCCTGCTTGCGGAAGGTATCGAAATCCGGCAGGTCTGGGATGGCTTTGCGGGAGAGTTCATGCAGATGGCGCATCCAGCCTTCCTGAGTACGTCCCTCGGTAAACTGCTGCTCAACGCCCAGACGCTTCGCCAGCTCGGAGGTCATCTCATAGATGGTTTTGCACTCGAAGCGCGGTTTGATCGCCTGATCGGTGAAGATCACGTAAGACATGTTGCCGCAGGAGGCATCCAGCGCGAAGTCCATCTGCTCAGACGCGGTGCAGTCCGGCAGCAGAATGTCGGCGTATTTTGCCGAGGAGGTCATGTGGCAGTCGATCACCACAATCATCTCGCACTTCTTGTCGTCCTGCAGGATTTCATGAGTGCGGTTGATTTCCGAATGCTGGTTGATAAGACAGTTACCGGCGTAGTTCCAGATCATCTTGATCGGCACGTCCAGCTTGTCCTTACCGCGCACGCCGTCGCGCAAGGCGGTCATTTCCGGGCCACGTTCAATCGCATCGGTCCACATAAACATGGAAATGCTGGTTTGTACCGGGTTGTCCAGCGTTGGCATACGTTCAAACGGGACTTCATATGAGCCTTCACGCGCACCAGTGTTACCACCATGAATCCCCACGTTGCCGGTCAGAATGGAGAGCATGGAGATTGCGCGGGTGGCAATTTCACCGTTCGCATGACGCTGCGGTCCCCACCCCTGGCTGATATAGGCCGGTTTGGCTGAGCCAATCTCACGCGCCAGTTGAACAATACGCTCGACCGGAATACCGGTGATGGTGGACGCCCACTCCGGCGTTTTCGCCACGCCGTCGCTGCCCTGACCGAGAATATACGCCTTGTAGTGGCCATTAGCTGGGGCACTGGCTGGCAGGGTTTTCTCGTCATAACCGACGCAGTATTTATCCAGGAACGGCTGATCGACGAGATTTTCAGTGATCATCACCCACGCCAGCGCGGAGACCAGCGCGGCATCGGTACCTGGGCGGATTGGGATCCACTCATCTTCGCGTCCTGCACCGGTGTCGGTATAGCGCGGATCGATAATGATCATGCGGGCATTGGATTTAGCACGCGCCTGTTCGAGGTAGTAGGTCACCCCGCCGCCGCTCATACGCGTTTCACCCGGATTGTTCCCGAACAGAACGACCAGCTTGCTGTTTTCGATATCAGACGGGCTGTTGCCGTCTGCCCAGCCACCGTAGGTGTAATTCAGTCCTGCGGCGATTTGTGCAGAGGAGTAGTCACCATAGTGGTTAAGATAACCGCCGCAGCAGTTCATCAGACGCGCCACCAGCGTTTTTCCCGGTGGCCAGGAGCGGGTTAGCGTGCCGCCCAGCGTTCCGGTACCGTAGTTCAGGTAGATGGATTCGTTGCCATACTCTTTGATCAGCCGCTGCATATTGGTGGCGATAATATCGTAGGCTTCATCCCAGCTAATGCGCTCGAACTTCCCTTCCCCACGTTTACCCACGCGCTTCATTGGGTACTTAAGACGATCCGGATTATAGACGCGACGACGCATGGAGCGGCCACGCAGACAGGCGCGAACCTGGTGTAACCCTTCGTAGTTATCGTCCCCGGTATTGTCGGTTTCGACATATTTTATTTCGCCATCCACTACGTGCATACGCAGCGGGCAACGGCTACCGCAGTTTACCGTACAGGCACTCCACACCACTTTTTCCGGGACTGAGGCCGGGGATAGTGCATCCGCCGCTGACGCCAGTCGGGTAAAAGGGAGCGTGAAAGCGCTGCTGGCTACAGCCAGGCCGCCTATTGCCGTGGTTTTCATCAAACCACGGCGAGTGACCTCGGCAGCCAGCAATTCTTCAGGCGCGTTGATTTTCATAGAGACTCACTTTGGTTGCTCACAAAGAAAAGAGAGGCGGCACAAACCGCTATGTAGTTTTATATATAACGAAATTATTCGTTATCAGCTTTTTCTGCTGACTTTCATTCGGAGGAGTATTACTACTTTAGAGGCAGGGGGTATTGCGTCGTATCAATTCACAGGCATAAAAAAAGCGCCCGAAGGCGCTTTTTTTGTTTTGAGGCACATATTTAGCCAATGTACTGCTGACCTTTCATGTATGGGCGCAGCACTTCAGGGATCTCAATACGGCCATCTGCCTGCTGATAGTTTTCCAGCACGGCAACCAGCGTACGACCCACAGCCAGACCAGAGCCGTTCAGGGTATGCACCAGACGGGTTTTCTTGTCAGATTTACTGCGGCAGCGTGCCTGCATGCGGCGCGCCTGGAAATCCCAGACGTTAGAGCAGGAGGAGATTTCACGGTAGGTGTTCTGCGCAGGTACCCACACTTCCAGGTCGAAGGTTTTGCAGGCACCAAAGCCCATATCACCGGTACACAGCGCCATACGACGATACGGCAGGCCCAGCAGCTCGAGGACTTTCTCGGCGTGACCCGTCATCTCTTCCAGCGCGTCCATGGAGTCTTCCGGACGAACAATCTGCACCATCTCGACTTTATCGAACTGGTGCATACGGATCAGACCACGCGTGTCGCGGCCATAAGATCCCGCTTCAGAACGGAAGCACGGAGAGTGTGCGGTCAGTTTGATCGGCAGTTCGTCTTCGTCGATGATCTCATCACGGACGAGGTTAGTCAGCGGCACTTCTGCGGTAGGGATCAGCGCATAGTTGCTGCTGTCTGCTTCTTCATCCAGCGGACGGGTATGGAACAGGTCGCCGGCAAATTTCGGCAGCTGACCCGTACCGTACAGCGTATCGTGGTTGACCAGATACGGGACGTAGGTTTCGCTGTAACCGTGCTGCTCGGTGTGCAGATCCAGCATGAACTGGGCCAGCGCACGGTGCAGATGGGCAATCTGGCCTTTCATCACCACGAAGCGAGAACCGGTCAGCTTAACCGCGGCCGCAAAGTCCAGACCCGCGTGCATTTCGCCCAGCGTGACGTGATCGCGCACCTCGAAGTCGAACTCGCGAGGCGTACCCCAGCGTTTCACTTCAACGTTGTCGTTCTCGTCTTTGCCGACAGGCACGCTGTCGTCAGGAATGTTCGGGATCGCCAGCGCAATATCGCGAATTTCGGCCTGAAGAACGTCCAGCTCGGCTTTCGCCTGATCCAGCTCTTCACCCAGTTTGTTCACTTCCAGGCGTAATGGCTCAATATCTTCCCCGCGCGCTTTCGCCTGGCCAATGGATTTCGATCGAGAATTACGCTCTGCCTGCAGATTTTCAGTTTGTACCTGCAGAACTTTACGACGCTCTTCAAGAGCGCGCAGCTTATCTACATCCAGCTTAAAGCCCCGGCGTGCCAGTTTTTCAGCGACTGCGTCTGGCTCATTACGCAGCAGATTGGGATCGAGCATGCTTATCCTGTGCTTATCGAATTAAAATAGGAAAATGTGACCACAGCCTGCGGTCACAAGGATACTATGCCAACATTACCGCAACGATCGAACTAACGGTAGCGTTTTATAGGGCTATTTTGATCCTGTCCGGCGAGCCAGGTGAGCTTTTCACCAATCTTGCCCTCAAGACCTCTGTTTGTAGGGTGATAATAGCGGGTTTGTGCCATTTCCTGCGGGAAATACTCCTCCCCGGCGGCATAGGCGTTGGGCTCGTCATGCGCATAGCGATACTCCTGCCCGTAGCCCATCTCCTTCATCAGTTTGGTTGGCGCGTTGCGCAGATGAACCGGCACATCGTAATCCGGGCGTTCACGTGCGTCCGACATCGCGGCCTTAAAGGCGGTATAGACAGCATTGCTTTTCGGCGCGCAGGCCAGATAGACAATCGCCTGCGCAATCGCACGCTCGCCTTCTGCCGGGCCCACGCGGGTAAAGCAGTCCCAGGCAGAAAGGGCAACCTGCATGGCGCGCGGGTCAGCATTGCCGACATCTTCTGAGGCAATCGCCAGACAGCGGCGCGCCACGTACAGCGGATCGCCACCCGCGGTGATTATGCGCGCGTACCAGTAAAGCGCCGCATCCGGGGCGCTGCCGCGGACGGACTTATGCAATGCCGAGATCAGGTCGTAGAAACGATCGCCTTTATTATCAAAACGCGCGCTGCGCTCACCGGCAATTTCGGTCAGGAGTTCCGGCTTCAGCACCCGCTTTCCGGCATCATCCACTTCGGCCATATCGGCCATCATTTCCAGGGTGTTCAGCGCGCGGCGCGCATCGCCATTAACCAGCTCCGCAATCGCCCTGCGCGTTTCGTCAGGCAGAACGATATCCTGCCCGCCGTAGCCGCGTGCTTTATCGTCCATCGCCTGGGTCAGAACCTTTTCGATATCCTCGGCGGTCAGGGATTTGAGCAGGTAAACGCGGGCGCGAGAGAGCAGCGCCGAATTCAGTTCAAACGAGGGGTTTTCGGTGGTCGCGCCGATGAAGAAAATTGTGCCGTCTTCAATATGCGGCAGAAAAGCATCCTGCTGGCTCTTGTTGAAGCGGTGAACTTCGTCGACAAAGAGGATGGTGCGGCGCCCGGCATTACGGTTCTGGCGCGCGCGCTCGATTGCCTCGCGGATCTCCTTTACGCCGGACGTGACCGCCGAGATACGTTCGACGTCAGCGTTGGCATAGCGGGCAATCACTTCAGCGAGGGTCGTTTTGCCGGTCCCGGGTGGTCCCCAGAGGATCATGGAGTGCAAATGCCCGGCCTCAATGGCCCGCGGCAAAGGTTTCCCCGCAGCCAGCAGGTGCTGCTGGCCGATGTACTGCGCTAAATTTTCTGGCCGCATACGAGCGGCCAGAGGTTGAAACGCATTATCTGAAAAATCGAGCGACAGATTGCTCACTCATGCCTCTTACTTATTGCGTTGGTCGTCCACCGTTACGCCCTGCGGCGGGGTGAAGGTGAATTTCGATGCATCCACGGCGCCGTTCTGCTGAGACTTGAGCTGGTAGCTGCTGCGCTGATCGTCCTGCTCAACCGCGCCGAACTGATTGATGGTCCCGTTGGTGCTGACGTTGATGGTGAACTGCTTCAGGTTGCCGTTGCTGCCTTTCGGCGTCAGGACAAACTCATCACCGTTCTGCTTAATATTGTACTGCTGCCAGTCGCTGGCCTGGTTGCGGGCAATCAGCATAAAGGGCGTATTGCTGGTGGCATCTTTCAACCAGGTTGCCGTGGCCTGCTCAACGAACGGGTTGAAGAACCACAGTGTTTTACCGTCAGAGACCAGGATGCTCTCATCCGGCTGAGTCATGTGCCAGTTAAACAGATTCGGGCGTTTTACCCACAAATCTCCCTGACCTTCCTGCACCGCGTTGCCGCTGCCGTCAGTCACTTTCTGCGTGAAGCTGGCGTGGAAGCTGCTCACTTTATCCAGTCGGCTTTTAAGGTCGCTGGCCGCATCAGCCCAGACGCTGCTGGCAACAAAACTGGTGAGTAATGCACAGGCGATGGCGATTTTTTTCATTGTTATTCCTTAAAATACGTCTTCCCGAAATGGGGTTTCCGTCATCTATTCTGGACCTGCCCGAAGGCAGGCGACAGAAGAAAATGCTTAATTTTGGCTGATTTACCCTTCTTTGCAATCGCTGAAGGTTAATCAAACGGCGGCGGCGCCAGCACCTCGCGGTTACCGTTATGCCCCTGCTCGCTCACGATGCCCTGGGCTTCCATCTGTTCGATGATACGCGCCGCGCGGTTATAGCCAATGCGGAACTGACGCTGGACGCCAGAGATCGAGGCTTTACGTTTTTCGGTGACGAAATTAACCGCCTGATCGAATAACGGATCCAGCTCTTCGCCGCCGTCAAAGCCACCGCCGCCGCCTTCGCTTTCCGTATCGCTGGTAATACCGTCCACATATTGTGGGCGACCGCGTGCTTTCCAGTCCTGCACGACGGCGTGAACTTCTTCATCGCGGACGAACGCACCGTGGACACGCACCGGAGAGGTGGAGTTCGGGCCGGAATAGAGCATGTCACCCATACCCAGCAGCGACTCTGCGCCGCCCTGGTCAAGAATGGTACGGGAGTCAATTTTACTTGATACGGTAAAGGCGATACGCGTCGGAATGTTCGCTTTGATAAGACCCGTAATAACGTCCACCGAAGGACGCTGGGTGGCCAGCACAAGGTGAATACCGGCCGCACGCGCTTTCTGCGCCAGACGAGCAATCAACTCTTCCACCTTCTTACCGACGGTCATCATCAGGTCAGCAAACTCATCCACCAGCACGACGATGTAAGGCAGTTTTTCCAGCACCGGATGCTGGGCATCCATGCTATCGCCCGGCTTCCAGTAAGGATCCGGAATCGGACGTCCCATGCGCATCGCCTGGGCGATTTTCTCGTTATAACCGGCCAAGTTACGCACGCCCAATGCAGACATCAACTTGTAGCGGCGTTCCATCTCGTTGACGCTCCAGCGCAGGGCGTTGGCAGCGTCTTTCATGTCGGTGACCACTTCCGTCAGCAGATGCGGGATACCTTCGTAGACGGACAGTTCGAGCATTTTCGGGTCGATCATGATGAAACGCACATCTTCCGGCTGCGCTTTGTAGAGCATGCTGAGGATCATGGCGTTCACCCCGACGGACTTACCGGAACCGGTCGTACCGGCCACCAGCAGGTGAGGCATTTTCGCAAGATCTGCCACCACCGGATCGCCGGCGATATCTTTACCCAGCACGACGGTCAGTGGGGATGGGTTATCACGGAACTTGGTGTTGTCCAGCACTTCACGCAGGTAGACGGTCTGACGTTTTTTGTTCGGCAGTTCAAGACCCACGTACGGTTTACCCGGAATCACTTCCACCACACGCACCGCCACGGTCGACAGAGAACGCGCCAGGTCACGAGACAGGTTAGAAATACGCGCGGCTTTTACGCCCGGCGCCAGGTTCAGTTCGAAACGGGTGATGACCGGACCCGGGGAGTAGTTCACCACATCCGCCTTAATGCGGAAGTCAGCCAGACGGGCTTCCACCAGACGGGCCATCTGCTCCAGAGCAAAAGTATCAACCGGCTCGACTTCAGCAGGAGGTGGCGTCAGCAGATCCAGTGACGGCAGCGGCGTGCTTGGACGCTGCAGCGGACGGCTGTCACCGTTACGCATCAGCAGCGGGTGAATCAGGCTCTCCTGCGGCTGTGGCGCTGGCTGCTGGAACTGCGGCGGCTGGTGTTGTGGCTGCTGCGGTTGAGCATACGGCTGCTGAACCGGTTGTTGCGGCTGCGCGTAGGCCTGCGGGGCAGGCTGCTGACGCACAGGTTCAGCTTCAGGCATCACGCTCGGGGTAAATAAAGGCTCACTCGGACCATCATCCACCAGGTCTTTCATTGGTGAGAACTCGAAATCAGACAATGAGAACGGGTTGGCACCCGTTGGCTGTTCCCCGGAGTAGCGCTGCTGTTGCGTTGCCGCGAACTGACGCGCTAACTCTGCCTCTGCAGCTTCATCTTCATCTTCATCGTCCAGAGCGGGCTCATCGTGCTGGTATTCTTCACCGTAGCGTTGATTCTGCTGTGCCGCGAACTGGCGAGCCAGTTCGTCCTGCTGCATGTCATCTGCGTCATCTTCGTAGTCCGACTCACGTGCTTTTTCTTCGGCCATACGCTGGGATGGCAGTTTGATGCCGTAAGAGGCAAGTTCACGACGGGTAGGAACGCGAACGCGGTTAGGGCGTGGCAACTGTGGACCAATCCCCTCTTTCACCTGAGGACGCGGTGCGCCACCCGTAGCCAGGCTGAAGACAGGTGCGGCAGCAGCAGCGGCCACGGTGGCCTGCTTCACGCTTTCGGCGACAGGTGCAACCGCAGGCGTCGCGTCGACCGGCGGAACCGAAACTGAAGGTGCCTTCGTAACGGGCTCCTGCGCGGGTTCAGGCACAGGCTGATACCAGGCCGCCAGCTGCTCGCGTTCACGGGCGCGGCGTTCTTCAACTTCTTCAAAATAGTACATTGGCGGACGAGACGGTTTCACCTCTTCCATCACCTCAGGTTCAGGCTGAGGCTCTGCATATGGCTGCGCAGGTTCAACCGGTTCAGGCACATACTCCTGATACGGCTGGGCCACAGGCTGCTCATAGTGCTGCGGTTCATACTCAGGTTGCGGCGGCTGGTAAGGCTGCTGCCACGGTTCCTGCTGCACAGGAATATAGCTTTCAGGTTCAGGCGCGATGACGGGCTCCGGCGTATGAACACCGGGCGCGGTCTGCCACACAACGTTTGGCTGCTGAATAACGGATTCTGGTGGTGGAACCGGCGCGGATGGCATCACGGCTTCGACAGGCGCGGCATACGCCTGCGCGGCCGTCGTGGCGGCTGCGGCTGCCGCAACCGGTGCGCTGACCGAATGGCCGTTCAGCAGCGGATCGTATTCGTCAAATTCACCCGGGGTAGCACGGCTGCCGGAGAACAGCACATCATCAGGATCGACAGCGGCACCCGCGGCACGGTACTCAACCTGCTCGTCTTCATCCATACGTTTACCGGAGAAGAGCGCGGCATCCGTTTTGCGTCCAAGCGGGTTGGCAAATTTTTCCGCGACGCGCTGGCGACGCGCCAGGGCACCGCGCAGAATACGGGCACGACGAGATTCACGACGCGGTACCGGGGCCTCGTCTTCCTCTTCGTACTCTTCTTCATAGTCGTCATCATCGACCCACGTATCGTCGCGGCGGGTCCGGTTGCTGGCGAACGTCAGGATCGTGAGAATAAAGCTGCCGATTTTTTCGGCAATGCTCACCCATGACCAGCCGGTAAACAGCGTCAATCCTGCCGCCCAGATGCACAGCAGCGCCAGCGTGCCACCGCTGCTGTGCAGCATGGGCTGTAACGCAGAACTGAGCAGGCTACCAATGACCCCGCCGGAGGCGAAGTACCAGATGTCATCGGCGTTAATCGCCGCCAGCCCGCAGGAGGTGAGGATCAGTGCCAGCGCGCCAATCAGGCGCAGGGAAACCGCAAAATAGTCGATGTAATCATCGTTCTGACGATGACGCCATGCAAACCAGCATCCGCCGATGATAATGACGGGAATGGTGTAGGCCATCACACCGAATATGAAAAAGAGCGTGTCCGCAAGCCAGGCACCGGGTACACCACCTAAATTATGGATAGGTTCATGCCATGCGGTTTGTGACCAGCTGGGATCGGAAGGGTTGAAACTGAGTAAGGCTGCCATCAGCCAGACGGCAAAAAGGGCAATAACAATCAGCAAAGCCTCGAGGAGACGACGTCCGCTGCTTAGCTTCGATAGTGTGACTTCTTTGTCTTCAGTGTATTCCTGGCTCAAGAAAGGCTCTCCAGGTATCAGGCATATCCTGCCTGTTTGCTAAAACGGACAACAGCGCCGGGACTCCCCGGCACTGTTGCTGTATGGATTAACAGGAGTGTAATCAAACTACGCTGATTTTGCACCTGTTCCGTGTTAGCGCGTCTTAATAACCAGACGATTGCTCTGTTTGACCTCTTCCATCACCACATAAGTACGGGTGTCGTTCACGCCTGGCAGACGCAGCAGGGTTTCCCCCAGCAGCTTACGGTAGGCGGACATATCAGGCACACGGGTTTTCAACAGGTAGTCGAAATCACCGGACACCAGGTGACACTCTTGAATTTCTTCAAGTTTTTGTACAGCGGCGTTAAATTGCTCAAACACATCCGGTGCACCACGATTCAGAGTAATCTCAACAAATACCAGAAGTGAGGCATCCAGATAATGCGGGTTCAGCAGAGCCGTATAGCCCTGAATAAAACCCTGTCTTTCCAGTCGGCGCACACGCTCAAGGCACGGCGTCGGGGAAAGACCCACACGTTTTGAAAGCTCGACGTTGGAAATACGCCCATCCTTTTGCAATTCATTAAGAATGTTACGATCGATACGGTCGAGATCTTTGCCAGGGCGCTTCTTGCTATCTACCATTATTATTGTCTCTCTGTATTCCTTCCCTACTCCTGCCTGGACCCTGTGCACATCACTGTTCAGAGCCTGTACCCGTTAGTCATCACATCGCCTGGTTATGTATTTGACGCGATGCGGATTCGGGTTCTATTGGTAAGAAGACCGTTGCCCGAAGGCCGTCACCGACATCACGTATGGCGTCTGTCCACGCCATGCGTAGATTTCACTGACACGGTAAAAATGGCATTTACGTGCATGCCTATGCGGCATACGGTTAACGCGGTTTTTTTTCTTCCTTGAATGTTTTCGCAAAAGCGCAGGGGATTGTCAAAGCAAAACATCGATTTTTAGTACAAGATGCCGGATATTCATTACGGAGGGGTATTAATCCTCATTTTACTGACTTATAAACGCGCGATTTTCAGCAGCAGACGTGATAACACTGCGCCAGATCCATCGGGCGTGGCTATTGCATATATCGAAAGCAAAACTCCAGTGCTCTTTTTTTACGGCAACAAATTCCCTACAATCCAGCCCATTGCCTGCCAACAACAATGGGGATCTCATGGGCACGACCAAACACAGTAAGTTGCTAATCCTTGGTTCCGGACCTGCGGGATATACCGCGGCGGTCTATGCTGCACGCGCTAACCTGCAACCGGTACTGATCACCGGTATGGAAAAAGGCGGTCAGCTGACCACCACCACAGAAGTGGAAAACTGGCCAGGCGACCCGAACGACCTGACCGGGCCGCTGCTGATGGAGCGCATGCACGAGCATGCCGCGAAATTCGAAACTGAAATCCTGTTCGACCATATCAACAAGGTCGATCTTCAGAACCGTCCGTTCCGCCTGACGGGTGACAGCGGCGAGTACACCTGTGACGCGCTGATTATTGCCACCGGCGCCTCTGCCCGCTACCTCGGCCTGCCGTCTGAAGAAGCGTTTAAAGGCCGCGGCGTCTCTGCCTGCGCAACCTGCGACGGTTTCTTCTATCGCAATCAGAAAGTCGCGGTTATCGGCGGCGGCAACACCGCCGTGGAAGAAGCGCTCTACCTGGCAAACATCGCCTCTGAAGTGCACCTGATCCACCGTCGTGACACTTTCCGCGCCGAGAAGATCCTGATCAAACGTCTGATGGATAAAGTGGCGAGCGGCAACATCGTGCTGCACACCAATCGCACCCTGGAAGAAGTA